>JBAQJU010000193.1:0-9832 GCA_049300475.1 Terriglobales bacterium
CCCATAGTGTGTAAGGGTTGGCAAGGTTCAGGTAGGGCCAGTGCAGTGTGCCCGCATGATTAACGAACGAAAGATCGAACACGCGGAACTTGTCGAGACTGGCGGCAATCGCGTGTGCCGAATGCCAGCCGCCAGGAATCAAGTGAAGAATCACGACCAACCCCACCAGCGTACCGCCGATATAAATGAAGGTCTGCACAACGTCGGTCCAGATTACCGCCGCCAGTCCGCCTTCGAATGTGTAGATCAAAGTCAGCAACGTGATGATGGCAATCGAAGTGATCTCCCCTGTTCCGAGCGCGATCGATACCACGATCGATACGGCATACACGCGGACACCTTCCGCTGCTGCTCGGGTCAGCAGAAACAGTCCCGCCGTCAGCGTCCGCAGCGCAGGACCAAAGCGCCGTTCGATCAGTTGGTAAGCCGTGTAAAGGTCGCCGCGAAAATACTGGGGCAGTAATACGAAGCTGATTATGACGCGCCCCACCACGTAGCCCATCACCACCTGCAGAAAAGTCAGATTCGAATCGTAGGCAAGCCCGGGAATGCTGATGATGGTCAGCGTACTCGTCTCCGCCGCGACAATCGAGAGTGAAATCGCCCACCAGGGAATGTCGCGGTCGGCCAGAAAGTAGTCGCGCATCGTCCGCTGACGCTTGCGGAAGCGCAAGCCAAAGAGCGTGATTCCCGCCAGGTACAGCGCGATAATCAGCAGGTCGATCCGATTCAATCCCAAGCGCGCACCCTTCCATGGCTCGTATAGAGGCGAGAATTGCTGCGTCTCCCTTTTGCCGGATGAAGTTTTCGAGCATTGTACAAGCATGTTCCGCGCCCGCAGCCGGCCGGCGAACCTGTGTTAGAACTAGCGCGATGGCTTTCTACGCTGGAATCGACGGCGGAGGGACCAAGACGCGCTGCGTCCTGGGCGATGAAACCACCGTGCTGGCGACGGCCGTCTCCGGCGGTTGCAATATGGTTCGCTATGGCGAGATCGATGCTCGGGAGAGCAGGACTCGCGAATCGGTCCACACCGCCCTCCGCCAAGCCTGTGCGGCAGCCAAAATCTCTCCCGAGCAACTCAAAACTATATGTATCGGCGCCGCTGGTGCGGCCCGGCCAGAAATCGCCGCGAAACTTCGCGGCCTGTTGGCAGAACTGAATCCGAAACTGGACATCGAAGTCTTCGGTGACACGGTCATCGCCCTCCAAGCTGCTTTTGGCTCCAGCCCCGGTGTCATTGCGATTGCCGGTACCGGCTCAGTTGTCTATGGCCGCGATGCCACGGGATGTACCGCGCGCGCCGGAGGCTGGGGGTTTGCAATCTCCGACGAAGGTTCGGGCCATTGGATCGGACGCCACGCTATTTCCGCCCTGCTGCGCGCCCAGGATCAGGGGCACGAAACCGCGCTCACCGCGCTGATTCTCGGTACCTGGAAACTCGACAATCTCGACGCGCTCATCCAGCGCGCCAACGCGACACCGCCTCCCGAATTCCCGCGCCTGTTTCCGATCGTGGTTCGTGCTGCGGACGGAGGCGACTTGATCGCACGCGAACTTCTGGCCCGCGCCGGCGCCGAACTGGCCGCGCTCGCCGGCATTGTCCTCCGGCGCGTCTCGCCTGCTCCACCCCATGTCCCGGTGGCCATGACGGGCAGCGTCTTTCGTCAGTCGGCGGAGGTGCGCCGGGTTTTCTACAATCATCTCGAAGCGGGCTTTCCCGGGATCGAACTGCGCGAGGATTTCGTCGATCCGGTCATGGGAGCGCTCGCCCTGGCGCGCGCTGCGGGACGCGCGAAAACGGATTGACTTCAACGCAGAACTTAGGGGCGAAGCTTAGGGCAACGCTTTATGACGGACGAGGACACCCAGCCAAAGTCTGGCGCTGGCACTACGCTCGCCTCCACACTTCCTCTGGCGGATGCGATCCACAACGCCGAGCGCGACGACTGGGTGCGCGCCGCGGCCGATCCTGCGCTCACCGGAGATCTGGCGCTGGCCTTGCTCAAACGCGCCGATCTGACCGGCGAAGTCCTGGAGCAACTCGCCAAAAATCGCAGCGCGCTCAAGCTGCGTAAGGTGAAGATCGCGCTGGCGTGCCATGCGCATACCCCGCGCCATGTTTCCGTGCCGCTGATCCGGCAGTTCTACACCTTCGACTTGATGAAGGTAGCGCTCTCGCCGGTCGTGCCTGCCGATGTAAAGCTTACCGCTGATGAAACGCTGACCTCGCGGCTGAAAACGATTACGCTGGGCGAACGTTCAACGTTGGCGCGACAGGGCTCGGGGAGAATTGCGGGCGCGCTTCTGCTCGATGCGGAACAACGAATCATGCGCGCGGCGCTCGGGAACTCGCGGCTGACCGAGTCGCTCGTCATGCAAGCGGTTCTCAATCCGTCGGCCAGTGTTGCGTTGATTCAGTGCGTTTCACGGCACGCCAAGTGGTCGCATCGTCGCGATGTGCAGATTGCGTTGCTGCGGACCGAGCACCTTTCGCTGGCGCGCGCCCTCGCGTTCGCAAGCGGGCTTGCACCCTCGCAACTTCGAGAAATCCTGCACACTTCCCGTCTCTCCGCAAGAATCAAAGAACAGTTGGTGCGCGAAAGCCAGAAGACGCCATCCGAAGAGACCTCCTCGCCGTAACGACCACCGTTCCGCGTGCTACCTTAGATTTGCCGACAAATGAGTCGCGGAAAAGTTCATTGCACAGGAAATGTCATGAAACGATCAACCACCTTGATTCTGCTTGTCTCTGCGCTGCTGGCAATGCCGGCTGGTGCTAGCAAACAAAAATCCGCCAAAGGAGCCGGCCTCCTGTTTCAACTTGAAGCCGATTTCGCGAAGGATGCGGCGCTGCACGGCCACGACGCCTTTCTCACCTGGTTCGCCGACGATGGAATCGAACTCGACGACGGCGGAGGCATCGTGAACAAAGAGGGAATGCGCAAGCAGGGGCCATGGGCCGAAGGAACGTCATTGACTTGGACTCCCGTCAAAGCCGACATGGCTGCGTCCGGCGATCTCGGCTACACCTATGGCAACTACGTCTTCAGGCACAAAGACAAAGCCGGCAAACTGGTTACCGACTACGGCAAGTACACGTCGATCTGGAAGAAGCAAAGAAACGGCTCGTGGAAGGTGGTCGTGGACATGGGAAATTCCAGTCCGGCTCCGAAGACGCAGGAATGATTGGCGCCGGCGACAGCGCTGGGGGAGTGGTCCATGGCGATATAATCAACGGCGCATTGGGCTCCTATGAGTGACGACACCGACAAGAAGCTGGGAATGAATCGATCCATCTCCCGCCGCGATTTTCTCAATGGCGTCGCGCTGACCGTTGGCAGCGCCCTGATTCCTTCCTCTGCGCTGGCGTTCGACGAAGCGCCCTACGCTCCCGAGAAGGCGCCCGGTTATTATCCTCCAGCGCTCATGGGCATGCGCGGGAACCACGATGGCAGCTTTACCTACGCCCACCAGTTGCGCGACGGTGAATCATGGGACTCAGCAGGTAAGCCGGAATCGACAGGTGAAAGCTACGACCTGGTCATTGTGGGAGCGGGCATCAGCGGTCTGGCCGCCGCCTATTTTTATCGCAAGCTTGTGGGAGCAACGCTCGGCGGCAAGACGCCCACCGGCGAACGGACTACTGGCAATAAAGCGCGCATCCTCATTCTGGACAATCACGACGACTTCGGAGGCCACGCCAAGCGCAACGAGTTTCGCGTGGGTGATCGCGCGCTGCTGTCCCATGGCGGCACGATGTCCATCGAGCGGCCCGCCGAGTACAGCAAGGTTGCGATGGGTCTGCTCACCGACCTCGGAATCGAGGTTCAGCGCTTCTACAAGGCCTTTGACCGGAAGCTTTATAGCCATCTTGGTACCGGCATGTTCTACGACCGCGCCACATTCGGCGATGATCGACTGGTCACCGGGATGGGCAAGACGCCGTGGCAGGAATTCCTGGCAAAGTCTCCACTATCGGAGGCCGTGCGGCGCGACATCGCACGCGTCTACACCGAGAAGAAAGACTATCTGCCGGGTCTGAGCCGCAAACAGAAGGTCGAGCGCCTGCGCAAGACCAGCTACGCTGACTTCCTGACAAAGATCTGCAAGGTCACTCCTGACGCAGTTCCGTTTTTCCAGTCCTACACGAACGACCTGTTTGCGGTTGGCATCGACGCGGTGCCAGCCATTGATTGCTATGTGACGGGCGACGACTATGGGGCGATCAGCTATCCCGGGTTCGACGGCCTGGGACTGGGAGGCTCGTCTGAAAAAAGCGCGCGCCAGGAAGAGCCCTACATCTTTCATTTTCCGGATGGCAACGCCTCCATCGCGCGCTTGTTGGTACGCACTCTAGTGCCCAGCTCCATGCCCGGCCACACCATGGATGACGTGGTGACTGCCCGCATGGACTACGGTCGTCTCGATCAGTCAGGTTCGCCGATCCGCATCCGCCTCAATAGCACGGTCGTCCATGTCAACCACGTTGGCGCGCCGCATGCGGCTAAGGAAGTTGAGATCGCTTACATGCGCGGCGGAAAGCTGCAAACGGTACGCGCACAACACTGCGTTCTCGCCTGCTACAACACGATGATCCCGTATCTCTGCCCCGAACTGCCCGCCAAGCAGAAGGAGGCGCTCTCCTACCTGGTGAAAGCGCCTCTGGTCTATACTCACGTCGCCATTTCCAACTGGACGAGCTTCCACAAGCTGGGCATTCACCAGATCGTGTCTCCGGGGAGCTATCATTCTTTTACCGCTTTGGATTTCCCGGTCAGCCTCGGCGACTATCACTTTCCCAGCACCCCCGAAGAGCCGATGGTCCTGTTCATGCTGCGCACTCCTTGCCAACCTGGATTGCCGGCACGCGATCAGAATCGCGCCGGACGAATGGAACTCATGACCACGACATTCGCCACCTTCGAGCGCAATATCCGCGAGCAACTGGGAGCCATGTTGGGGACGGCCGGATTCGATCCCGCCCGCGACATTCAAGGCATTACTGTCAACCGCTGGGCGCACGGCTACGCTTTCAGCCCAAACTCGCTGTTTGATCCGGAGTGGAAGGAACAAGAGAAGCCCTGGGTGATAGGACGCCAGCCTTTCGGCCGCATCACGATCGCCAATTCCGATGCGGCGGCCGAGGCTGAAACCGACGCAGCCATCGACGAGGCCCATCGCGCTGTGCGGGAGATCCTGAAAAAAGCTTGACTGTGATTGACAGGCCAATCCTAGGTTGTCGCCAGCTTCTCTTCCACCAGCTGTTCAATCCGTTCGACGACCTCATCCTCGGTCATGTGGGTCGAATCGAGCATGACTGCATTTTCCGCCGCCAGCAGCGGAGACGCGGCCCGCGTCCGGTCGCGCCGATCGCGCTCCCTCAATTCCGCCGCCATCGACTCCGCGGACGGTCCTTTCACTTTCTGCTGGTCGAGGCGCCGTTGCTCGCGAATCACGGGATCGGCGTCGAGAAAAATCTTGAGATCGGCATCCGGAAAGACTTTTGTCCCAATGTCGCGCCCCTCCATCACCACGCCGCCGCCCAGGCCCATGTCGCGTTGGCGCGCGACCATCCACTCGCGCACCTGCGGATGCACCGACACTTTTGAAGCGGCCTCCGTCACATCGCGCTCGCGAATGCGCGCCGAAACATCGCGGCCATCGAGCAGCACGCGGTTGCCTCCCAACGTCGGCTCGAGCGCAATGCGCGAGTCCTGGGCCATCTTCACGAGTGTTGCCTCGTCCTCAAAAGAGGCGTCCCACTCAATTGCCTTCAACGCGAGCGCCCGATACATTGCCCCACTCTCCAGGTTGATGTAGCCGAGCTTTCGCGCCAGCCGTGAGGCGATGGTGCTCTTGCCCGCCCCAGCCGGCCCGTCAATGGCAATGATGAGTTTGCGTGTGGAAGGATCGGTCATCGTGCGAAGATCATGTTTGCGAAGATCATTATTGCGAACATCGCGTGCGAAGGGCGATTCTACACGGCTCAAGCGCCGAAAACTACACAGGATAAAGCCTGCTGCTCTCCTTGCGTTCCTATCTCCGCCGCGTTATTGTGTGCAGTTCCCACGATGACTGCCTCCGAACAGATCGAGCAGAAACTGCAGCAATGGGTCGAGGCGAGCGTGATTGACTCGTCCGCGGCGGACCGCATTCGCACTTTCGAATCAAGCCATCGCTCGCGCGGAATGCGCTGGCCGGTCGTGCTCGCGATCACCTTCGGCGCCATCATGGTTGGAGCTGGCATCCTTCTCTTCGTCGCCGCCCATTGGGACAACCTCTCGCCCACCCAGCGCTTCGTGCTGGTGTTGGCCATGATCGCCGGATTTCACCTCGCGGCCGGTGCGCTCATGCCGCGTCTACGCGCGCTCGGTATTGCACTACATGGCGTTGGTACTGCTGCGCTCGGAGCCGGCATCTTCCTCGCTGGGCAAATTTTCAATCTGCAGGAGCACTGGCCCGGTGGAATTCTTCTCTGGGCCATCGGCGCGCTGCTCTCCTGGGTGGTCTTGCGTGATTGGGTGCAGGGCACGCTAACGGCTTTGCTCATTCCCGCCTGGATCGCATCCGAGTGGAGCGTGCAGGCCCAGCACTTCAGTGGCGCCGAGCGACGGCTGACGCAGTTTCTGGTTCTAGTTGCCATCACCTATCTCGGCGCTCGCCGCCTGGAAACCGACTCGAATTTCCGCCGAGCACTAACCTGGACGGGCGGAATCGTGCTTCTTCCATTATGCGCCGTGCTCTCCAGTGGCGAACTGGATTGGGGATGGCGGCGCGTGCCCTCGCTTTCGACATCGCTTCAACTCATCGGCTGGCTGATGGCGTTCGTTCTTCCGCTGGGCGCGGCCTGGTTCCTACGCGGTCGCGCCGCCATCTGGAACCTCGGCTTGGCGTTCTGGGTCTGGGCCGTATCCGCGCTCAACCGGCATGAATATTTTCAGGATCTCGCTGTTTATGGACTCTGTGCGCTTGGTTCCATCGCCCTGGTCTGTTGGGGATTGCAGGAACAGCGTCGCGAGCGTATCAATCTTGGTGTCGCAGCGTTTGCCATCACCATCATCGCCTTCTATTTTTCGACCATGATGGATAAGCTGGGCCGCTCCGCCTCGCTGGTCGCCTTCGGGCTCCTGTTTCTTCTGGGAGGTTGGAAACTGGAGCAACTCCGCCGCAAACTCGTGGCGCGCGCTACAGGAGGCGCTCTGTGAAACCGATGACGAAGGCGGTGGCCGTCGCGCTCATCCAGATGCTGATTGTCTGTTCGCTCGGCGCCAAGCTGCTCTATGACCGGAGAACTCGCCCGCAGGCCTGGTTCAAGGCCGAACGGTTTGACCCTAGTTTGCCGATTCGAGGACGTTATTTGAGTTTGCAGGTCGAGGTCGGCGATCCGCTCGCTCCCGAAGAAGTTGCGAGCAAGTTTAAGAATGAAATTGAGCGGTACGAAGCGCAGCCCTACCACCGCTTCTACCAGTTCGGACGCGAATGCGGCAGCATTGAACTGCGCGGCGAGACGCCGGTTGCAAAGTTCGATGACAAATCGTCCAGTTGGGATTGCGACAATCTTTGGTTCACTCGGCGCCGCATGGATGATCGAACGGTGCTGCAGGTGGCCGAGCCGATTCTGTTTTTTATTTCCGACACGGCAAACGATCCGTCTGCTCGTCCCCGCGGCGAGGAACTTTGGGTGCTGGCGACGATCCCGAGCAAAGGACCACCGCGCCCCATTGCGTTGGGAGTGAAGAAAGCCGGGGAGACAGCGATCACTCGCCTCGACCTGAACTGAATGACGGATCTCTACTGCGCTCTTGCACCGCGCGGCCGCAGCACAAATACCTCTCTTGCGGGCGCCACCTGCAGCAGTGACTTGCTTGCCGAGCGCACAAAACTCAGTTCCCGCGCTGCGAGCAGCGCCTTGATCGCCTCTCTGACTTTCGAGCGGGGAACAAAATTGGAAAAGAAGTTTTCCACCTCTTCTTGTTCGGCGGCGATCACGCATTCCATATATTTCGAGAGCAATGCCGAGAGCGCTTCGCCGATCGAAACGCCGACTCCCTCCCATACTTTATCCGGAGCCCAGCGCGACAACTCATCCCATACCGAACCTTCATCCTCCGAGTAATCCACGCGCGTGATCCGCAGCTTCGCCCACAACTCCGCCAGCGCCCGGTCCGAACCCGCCGTCGAAAGTCCTCCGCCCAGCAACTCGCCCAGCTTTCGTTTTGAAATCGGTCCTTTCTGCCGGATGATGGCAAACGCGTCGCAGGCCAGTTGTGAATATCCCGAGCGCGACCCCGCCTTGGGCGCGAGATTCGGATTCCGCTCCCCGACCAACGCATAAAAGTATGGGAATGCTGCAGGCGATACCAGGAACGCGTTATTCTCATCGATCAGCGGAGCCTCATATGCCGCTTTGGCTCGTAGCGCCCGCACCATTAAGTCGGTCGCTTCCTTGGCCCGCAGGTCGGCGAAGGCGTGCTGCTGCAACGGCAGGCGGTCGTCCTCGCCCACCCACGCTCCGATAAACGTTGGCACCAGCACGCTTGGCCGCGTCGGATACATCAAACAAAATCCCACCGACTCGAGAAACGTCCGTGCATCTTCGAGCGTACGGACCGCGTGCCCATCCAGACGCCACTTCGACGCTCGAGCCTGCTGGAGTTCCTGTTCAGTCATCGTTTTCCATTCGATCATTTCGATTAGAACACAGGAAGCGCTGGCTTTCAGCAGGGAACCGTTCAAGTTGTGGACAGTTTCCGACAGTGGGATACTCAACTGAGAAGGCTTCCCGCATATGACTTCCCCTTGTAACTCTCCCACATGGCTCCGCAATGCGGCTCCAATTGAGCCCATGACCCTCGACCAATGCCGCCGCTTTTATGCGGATGAGATTCAGTATGCCGCCAACCTGCACTCTCCCGGCTTGATCGAGGCCTTCGCCCGCGTGCCTCGAGAGCACTTTCTGGGCGCGGGCCCCTGGCAGATTGGAGCGCCCGACGTGGCGACCGGTAAGGTGGAGTACCTGACCACATCTTCCGCCGATCCTCGCCACGTTTATCACAACGTCACCATCGCGCTCGATTCTTCCCGCAACCTGTGCAATGGCCAGCCGAGTTCGCTGGCCGCCTGGATCAGCGCGCTCGACCTGCAGCCGGGCAATCGCGTCTTTCACCTGGGCTGCGGCGTGGGCTATTTCACGGCCATCATGGCGGAAGTTGTGGGCATCACTGGAAACGTCATCGCCAGCGAGGTCGATCCCGCGCTGGCCGCCCGTGCGCAACAAAACCTCGTGGAATATTCGAATGTCGAGGTGCACGCCGCCGATGGTGCGGCGCTCGATCCCGGCATGTGCGATGCAATCTTTATTAACGCCGGAGTCACGCATCCTCACCCGCGATGGCTGGAGCGCCTGCGCGAAGGCGGCCGCATGATTCTGCCGCTGACGATTCCCATGGGGCCGCAGATCGGCAAAGGAGTGATGGCGAAAATTGGTCGCAAGAAAGCAGGTTTCTCAGCTCAGATGGTAAGTTTCGTCGCGATCTATTCCTGCACCAGCGCCCGCGATCCGCAACTGGAGCCGCTTCTGACCAAAGCCATGACGACGGGAGCACTGTTCAAAATGAAGTCGGTGCGGCTGGACGCGCACGATGCAGGCGACAGTTGCATCGTGCACGGGCAGGGAGTGTGCATCAGCGGGGCAGAGCCGCAGGTTGAGAGGAACATTTAGCGGCAATATATGCTTCAGGCCGGGCCATCCCTTCGGGACTTGATCTGTGTTGGCTGCTACCCGGCGCTGGGCTAAGGTAGCTCGTCCCTTTGGGACTCTGGTTAGACC
>JBAQJU010000194.1:0-1515 GCA_049300475.1 Terriglobales bacterium
AATCAGCTAGGTGTTGCCTACAACGTGCATGTGCTGGAGGCAATTCTAACTACGGTCGCTCCAGCCCTCGGTTGGCGTTAAATCGTCGCCACATTTCGTGACTGCCTACTGCAGACGAACGCTGAACCAGCCACAGGCCCATCCGGGCAGGTGGGTGAGAAGGAAATGGTCGGGGCGCGCGGATTTGAACCGCGGACCCCCTGCGCCCAAGGCAGGTGCGCTACCAGGCTGCGCTACGCCCCGACATGATTAGCAGAATTGATTCTAAAGCACTTTCCAACTTCGTGACCACTCCGGATCATGATTTCCGGCCTCGACCGTGCCCATTCCGCTCACTGCACCGTGACCGTGCCAATTGATTCAGCACTCGCCGGCGGCATTTCGCTCGCCCGGCGGTTGAGCTTTTCCAGAGCTTCGCGTTTCATCTGCAATTTCATCTGCGAATACTTCTTGAAGACTTGCGCGTCTCCCTGGCGCAGCATTTGGGTCACCCATTCATCGGCTACGCCTCCGGCACTCAGCCGCGTGGCATAAGTGGATCGAAGATCGTAGATTCGGAAGTAGGGAATCTTGGCTCAGGTAATGGCAGCAGAATGAGAACAATATTTTCATCGATAGAACGGGTTCACGCTGGCCGGAACCTCGACTCTGGTCTAGAGATTAAGCATGATCCATGTGGGCGCATGGTCGCTCGCGTTTTCCTGCCCACGCGCCCATCGGTCAACACCGCCGTCCACGAGCCGCTCTGACAAATTCGGTGAGAGCAGAAAGTGATCGAGCCGCATGCCTTTGTCCTTCTGCCACCGTTCAAATTTGTAATCCCAGAATGTCCAGAGCGGCCCTTCCGGATGTAGCTTCCGCAAAGCGTCAGTCCAACCCTGAGCCAGCAAACGCGCAAAGGCCTGTCGGCTCTCGGGTTGTATTAACGCGTTGTTATTGAGCGATCGAGTTGGATAGATGTCCTGCGGAGTCGGCACGACATTGTAGTCACCGGCCAGCACCACGGGTGCGCCGCTCGCCATGAGTTCGGCGGCGTGGGCATTGAGGCGCTCAAACCAGGCCAACTTGTAATCGAATTTCGGTCCCGGCTGCGGATTCCCATTGGGGAGGTAGATGGAAGTGATCAGGACTCCCCGAACCGCCGCTTCAATGTAGCGAGCTTGATGATCTTCATCTGGACGATCTTTAGCTTGACGATCTTTAGCCTGACGATCAGGATTTCCCGGCAAACTTGTGCGAGTCAGCACGGGAACGTGGTGTCGCGCAAGAATGGCCACGCCGTTCCAGGAGCGCTCGCCTTGCCAGACTGCTTCGTATCCGAGATTCCGAAGGGCATTCACGGGGAAGGCTTCCTGCTCGGCCTTGAGCTCTTGGAGACTCACCACGTCCGGTTCAGCTTTCGCTAACCAAGCCAGCAGGTTGTCGAGCCGCTTATTGATGTTGTTAATGTTGAAGGTGGCGACTTTCAGCATCTGACATTGTTCAACCGCGTGCGGGATATCATAACTGCAACTC
>JBAQJU010000195.1:0-12622 GCA_049300475.1 Terriglobales bacterium
GGGTTGCCTTTCGCGTCCCGCAGAACGAGGGTATCGTTACCCCGGACAATTTCACGGGCGAGAATGAGTTCAACTTCGCCCTGCTTAATTCGCGATCCCGTGAGAACGATTTCTTCCCCTTGGCGGAAATTCACGCCCATATCGTCCAAGAATGACTTCGGGCAGAGATACACGTCGAATGTATCTGCCCCAATTTTCACCAGCAGATGGGCGATCTCACTACCCCTGGTGGGCAGCCTCACTTCTTGCACCGTTGCCTTCATTTTGTTCTCGGTGCTGAGGTCGTATTTCGGGAGATCGGTTTTCTGCGGTTTCTCCGCTATCAGCGGTAGGGCGCAGAAAACGACGATGACCAGAAGGATCGAGTTGCGACTACCCTCAGATGAGTGGGGCATGGCTACTCCTGTTTCAGCAAAATAGGAATAAGGCCATAGAACGGATTGCCACATGGTACTCCGTTTTTGAGGCGACGGTGCATCAGTCGTGCGTTGAGAAGAGCCAGTCTTAGAATGTCTGCATGAAACGAATCTGCGTCTTCTGCGGCTCCAGTCAGGGCAGCCGCCCCGAGTACCGCGCTGCTGCTGAGGAGATGGGCGCGGAATTGGTGCGAAGAAAGATTGGATTGGTCTATGGCGGTGGCAATGTGGGTCTAATGGGCATCATCGCTGACGCAGTGTTAAGGGCCGGCGGCGAGGCGGTGGGAGTCATTCCGGAGCACATCATGTCACGGGAGATCGGGCACAAGGGGCTCACGAAACTCCATGTGGTGCACTCAATGCACGAAAGAAAGGCGCTGATGGCTGACCTGTCGGACGCATTCGTCGCGTTGCCCGGTGGATTCGGAACGTTGGAGGAGTTCTGCGAGGTGCTCACGTGGTCACAACTGGGTTTACATGCGAAACCGTGCGGAATCCTGAATGTGATGGGGTTTTACGCGACGCTACTGAGGATGTTTGACCATGCGGTAGAGGAGCGGTTCCTGAAACCAGAGAACCGCAGGTTGGTGCTGGCGCGGGAATCGGCTGCCGACTTGCTGCAAGCGTTGGAGGAGTGGCGTCCGGTGCGAGTAGAGAAATGGCTGGATCGGGAGACGCGGTGAAAATATCACGTGTTTCAACGGTTGGGCTAAGCTTGTCTGCGGAATTCGGACAGTCGAGTGACGATTAGAGAGAGCCTTCACATGATCAAGAAAGATGAGATCGCCTACTTGCTTCTGCGTCTCACGCTGGGCGCGAATATTTTCCTCCACGGGTTTTCCCGGCTGATCGGTGACCACGCTACCTTTGCCGCTTACATGGACAAGCAGATGCACACCGCTCCCTTGCCGGGATTCTTGGTACGCTTCGTCACGGTCGTGCTGCCGTGGTGCGAGGGAACTGTGGGTCTGTTGATGATCCTTGGGCTGTGGACATCAGTCGCACTGATCGCAGGCAGTCTGCTGATGCTCACGCTACAGATCGGGACTTGCTTGGCTCAGAATTGGGATGTCGCCGGAGGACAACTGATCTACGTGCTTTTGTTCTTTGTCTTGCTGACCTATGGCGAGAGGAATCGCTGGTCGGTGGATCGGTGCATCAAGCAACTGAAAGAGAGAAGGTTTGTTAGGCTCGGTCTCGGGCTCCGTCCCCGAGCCCGGCGCTTGGTTGCTCCTAACCGACGCCGAACTTGACCGCCTTGTGGATTTCCGCAAAAGTTGCAAGGGTGGCAGGGCGATGAACATTGAGGCGCTCGACGGATTCTTCGCCGCTCTCATCGCGGGGCCGGAGATTGTCATGCCGAGCCAGTACTACCCGGAGGTGTTCGGCGGCGAGATGTCGGAGACCTGCGAGTTCGGCAGCCTCGATGAAGCCAATGAAATTCTGGGGCTGATGATGCGGCACTGGAACACCATCGCTGGAATGCTTTTCAAGGACGAGGTCTACCTGCCACCGCTATTGGAAGATGAGAATGGCATGGTGCTCGGCAATGACTGGGCTCGCGGCTTCATGCGCGGCATGCACATGCGGCACGACGGCTGGGCTGAGCTTGTCAACGACGAGAAGCACGGCGGATGCCTCATCCCCATGATGATGCTCTGCCACGAGCACGACGAAGACCCGAAAATGCGTCCTAAGCCGATTACACCGGAGAAGCGCGAAGAAGTCATCGTGCACATGGCGGCAGGGCTGTTGCAGGCATATCGGTATTTCAGGTCACAACGGCAGGTCAGCCCCGATGCCCACCGGAGTGAGCCTCGGAGCCGCACTCCCAAGGTCGGGCGGAATGAAATGTGTCCCTGCGGCTCCGGCAGGAAGTACAAAAAGTGCTGCGGCGGGGCGGCGGTGAACTGAGCGCCTGATGGCGGCGCACGGAACCCGACAACCTGCACTCTGGGAATTCTTTCTTGACGCTGGCGGAGAGTGTCCTCTCTCCCGTTCCTCTCCGCCAAGAAAGCTACAAAAAAACTACACGGAAGCTACAAAAAGAGTCTATTCTGTTTCAGCAGTGTTGATGGAAAAATCGCTTGGTGCTGGGAGTAAGTGATTCGGAATCAGTGGTAAGTAGCTTTTGATTCAACGCAAGAATCGAATCCCACCCTCTCCGCCATCCTTTTAGAATGCGTAGTTAGACGGAGACAGCGCCCGCAAGGCTAGAGCGGTTCCGCCGGTCCCTGCTTCACGATCTGTGTCTGCGAACCCGAACTGCCGTCGAAGCTGGTGCTGCCAGTGTATGTCGCCGTGATGGTGTGCGTGCCCGCGGTCAGTGTCGAGGTCGTGAACTTTGCGGTCCCCCCGCTCGGGGCCACAGTCTTCAGGGCCGTGGCGCCATCGTAGAGGGTCATTTTTCCGGTGGGTATGCCGCTGAACTGGGCCGTCACACTGGCCGTACACGTCACAGCCTCTCCGAAGGTCGACGGACTCGGTGCGCAATTTAACAATGTCGTAGTCGCCGCTTTGTTTACCACTTGCTTCACTGTCCCCGACGTGCTGCCGGCGAAGTCCGAGTCACCGCCATAGACTGCCTTGATCACGTTGCTTCCCACGTTCAGCGTCGAGGTCGTAAAGCTGGCCGAGCCGCCGGCTAATGTCCCGGTTCCGAGTACTGTCGTCCCTTTGATGAAACTGACTGTTCCACCATCTAGCGCACCGGCCTTGGAAGTGACCGTTGCGCTCAGGAGTGCCGCCTGTCCATAAGCGGACGGATTCGGCGAAGACGTGAGCGTAGTTGTGGTCGCCGCCGGGGCGGTAAGCACGAAGCTGTGAGCCACATAGTTTGCGTCAATATAAAGTCCCGTGATGTCCCCGGCTGCGTCGTTGCTCTCGGGGAACGTGCCCTCGTATGCGGCAGTGCCCACACCGGGAGCGTCAAACGTCGTGATGGTACCGCTGGTAGCCCGCAGAAAGCCGTGATAAAGATTGCTTGCGTCAGCGAAGTACCCCGTGATCGCGCCCGCCGTGTTGATGTTCTCGGGGAGTATCATCGAGGCGCCCGAAATGTCAAAGGTCGTGAAAGTGCGTGCCGTTTGCAGCGCGCACAAAGCCGTGAGACACATTGTTCGTATCATAGAGTTGGGCCGGTGATCGCGCCCGCCGTGTCGATGCTTGAAGGAAAGGTGCCCTGGTCCGTGCCCGTACCCGCACCCGTAACATCAAAAGTCGCACTCTGTGGCACAACGGTTACTGTTACCGCCTGCAGGCGAATGGTGGCGAACTGTAAGGTCAGTGATGCAAGTCACACTAACGGTACCCCAGAAGTGCCGTAGCGTGCACGTAGGAGTCGTTCCCTTGGGAGAATCCATAACCTAGGCTGGAATTGACTGTTCACCGAGAGCACCCCAACTCTCCCTCTCCCAATCACAGGCAAATAATTTCACACGGAGACAATCAATGGACCCTATTCGCAATTTCAAATTCTCTTGTCTAGCTTTATTTGTGCTTATCGCACTTAGTGGGCTGGCTTTTTCTTCCACGGTGGCTGTTGGAGGCTGCACAAATCTTGTTCACTTCAACACGATCCAATTGGCAGTAAATTCTGTTCCCGCCGGCAGCACCATCAAGGTCTGCCCCGGCACCTACCCGGAGCAGATCTCAATCAACAAGAACCTGACGCTGATTGGATTTGGCCCCACCGCTTCGGTGGTCGTACCACCCGCTGGCGGGCTGGTTCAAAACGGCGTTGATCTGGCTGACTTTCCCGTGGCCGACGTGGCTGCACAAATCCTCGTTCAAGGCGCGAAAGTTACTATTTCCCATCTCACCGTCGATGGCACTGGCAACGGACTTGACGGCTGCGGCTCTGTGAATTTGCTGGGAATTTATTACGAAAATTCCTCCGGGACGATCACCGACAATGTGGTTCGAAATCAGATCACTAACACGAACGTGGGTTGTGGTCTTGGTTTCGCGATCTACCTGGCCAGCAACGTGGGTGCACCGGCAGTTACGATTTCGAATAACTCCGTGCGGAACTACGGCAAGAATGGAATTATTGCCACTGGAGTCGGCAACGCCATTCCAGGGCCAAACGTCACGGTCAATGGAAACACCGTCGTCGGGATCGGCGCCACTACGCAGATCGCCCAAAACGGCATCCAGCTTAGTCTCCTCGCGGCCGGCAAGGTCACGTCCAACTATGTGGTTGACGACATTTACATCAACCCTCCAGATTGCGCAGCGACAATCTGCTGGGGATCGTCTGGCATTTTGCTTTATGCCTCGCCGGGCGTAACTGTTTCCACCAACACGGTGGAGAGCACGCAGCTTGGAATTGTTCCCGTGACCGACCCGAACTACGGGACCGGAGACGGCACGATCATCAAGTCCAACCATATCGGCGGAACGCAGAATTTCGATGCCATCGACCTGTGCAGCAATGGGAATACGGTGCAATCCAACGTTATCTACGGCAGCGCACAAGACGGCGTCCATGCCGATGATAGCTGCGGCGGCACCGGGACCAACAACACCATAACCGGCAACACCATCAACGAAGCCTGCGCCGGCATCCTGCTCGGAACGGGCACGGGCAATACCACCACTCCAAACACCTTCATGAACGTAACGAACGCGACCCTGGCGGGTGATGTATGTGCACCTCCGGGTCCGGCGGCGGACGCGATGGGGGCGAACGGGACGCTTGCCAAACACCCTTCTCTCCGACCGTCAAGACGAGACAGGAATTAAACGAACTCTTCGCACGCTATGCGCCGAGATGCGGTTTGTTATCCCGCACCTCGGCGTCTTTTTTCTGAACTCCGCTCTCTCGCTCTTTCTTCCTCTCCAGTCTCCAGCTTGAATCGATCGTCTTCCCGAACTCAGAACCCACTCCCGGACGGCCAGCGAACGAGTGTCATCCAGATGAGGTGAGTTCAATCTGAGAAAAACTGCCCGCCACTGCCTCGATTAACGGGATATTCAACAAACGTTCATCAGTTGTTAACAATTGCCGCTTTAGGATCAGGGTTCGCAAGAAGCGACCTTAAGGAACTCTTTGGTAGTGATTTTCTGTGTCCGGAAAATGATAGATCCAGCTAAGGGGCAGAGGAATTTTGTGGCAGCTGTCTAATTTTTGTTTCTCAGGAGATAAGAAATGAAGCGAGTGTTAGCTTTGGCGCTGTCGATGGCGCTGGTGGGCGGCGTGTACACTGCGGCCGCCCAACAGAACGCGTCAGATAGTACGGCGAAGAGCACAAAAAGGAAGACGATTCCGAAGATGGAATCCAGCGTTTCCAAAGAACTTCACGAACTGAAAGAGGCGATGGAGGCACAACAACAACAGATCCAACAGTTGAGCCAGCAGATCCAAAGCCGCGATCAGCACATTCAGCAACTGGAACAAAGACTGGATCAGAGCCAGGCTGCGGCCACCCAGGCCCAGGCGAGGGCGGACGCGGCGGCTTCCGAAACCGCCGAGCAAGGGCAGACAGTTGTGGCGCTCAAGACCGATGTCAAGGACCTGAAGTTGAATGCCACCAATGCCGCCCTGACCCTGCAGGAAACGCAGAAGAACCTGCGCGACTCGCTTGAAAGTCCGCTGGCCATTCACTTCAAGGGCATCACCATCACTCCGGGCGGCTTCCTGGCGGCAGAGTCTGTGTACCGCACTCGCGCGCTGGGATCGGATATCAATACTCCGTTCAACAGCGTCTCCATGCCGGGAAGCGGCTTGAACCGGATTTCTGAATTTTTTGGATCCGGCCGCCAGTCCCGCATCTCGATGCTCGCGGAGGGCAAACTCGCCAACGTGAAGATGTCCGGCTATTACGAGGCTGATTTCCTGTCAGCAGGCGTGACCTCCAACAATAACCAAAGCAACAGCTATACCCTGCGCCAGCGGCAAGTCTGGGGCAAGGCAGCCTGGGATAACGGGTGGAGCCTCACCGGCGGTCAGATGTGGAGCCTGGTGACAGAAACCAAGAAGGGTGTGGACAACCGAACTGAAGCTTTGCCGATGACCATTGATCCTCAGTACTCGGTCGGTTTCAGTTGGGCACGCCAGTATGGCGTCCGCGTGGTCAAGAACTTCAATAACCGCTTCTGGCTGGCTGGATCGCTGGAAAATCCGCAGACCATCCTTGGGGCCAGCGGGAATGCCAGTAACTTCGCCTTTGGCAGCGCCGGCGTGGGCGGCGGACTCTACAACCTGAACGCGAACTATTCGTTCAACGCGATGCCTGACATCGTCCTCAAGGCAGCCGCCGAACCCGGCTTCGGACACTATGAAATCTTCGGCGTCTTCAGCCGCTTCCGCGACCGCGTCTATCCTTGCGTGGAAGATTCCAATCCCAGCTTGTGTAACCCCTCCGAAGGCACCTTCGCCTCTTCGACGATCGGGGCTTATAACAGTTCGAGAAACGCCGGTGGCGTGGGAGCCAATGCCCGCGTCACATTCGCAAAGCATATCGATGTCGGACTGCATGCCCTCTACGGAAACGGCGTAGGCCGCTACGGATCGTCGGGTCTGCCGGACGCGACGGTGAACCCCGACGGCACGCTGGCTCCGCTGCGCAGCTATCAGGGTCTGGCCACGCTCGAATACCACGCGCCGAAGTTGGATGTCTACCTCAACGGCGGTGAGGAATACGTGGCCAAGCGCTTCCTTGTCGATCCTATCTCCGGCAAAGTGGTGGGGTACGGAGCGCCAACGTTTGTCGACTCGGGCTGCTATGCAGAAACCGTACCCTCCGCGGGGAGTGGCTATGGTTTCGGATCGGTTGCTAACTGCAGCGGTAATACCCAAAGCTTGATCGAGGGCACGTTCGGATTCTGGGTAAAGATGTACAGCGGTCCCAAGGGAAGACTGCAGTTCGGCCCGCAGTACTCTTACCTCGTGCGCAACGCCTATCCGGGAACACTTGCGACGACTCCCGCGACGGTCTTTACCGCGCCGCATGGAATCGACAACCTGTTCCTGACCTCGTTCCGCTACTACCTGCCATAGCATTCGCAAACTCCCTCGCCTCCGGAATCTCTTATTCCGGAGGCGAGGGAATTCATCTTTTTGTAAATCTCACCCGGTGGTTGTACTGATCACGCGCAACAGCATCCCCCCGCCTCCCCTGATATTCAACTCCGGCTGGTCCGAGCGCAGCACGATGGTTCCCACAGGATTGCTGCGCCCGGCCTGCTCGATCGTCACGTGTGGCAGCCCGTACGCTCCGCAAGCATCGGACGAAAACACCCACAACGCTTGCAGCCGATCGTTGCTGTCGAGTTCACCACGGCACCTGTTTCCGGACACCGAATCGACACGAACCAGCACTCCATCCATCGTAGGCCGCCCTACAATCTCATGCCCCTCAACCACCGGTCCACCCCCGCGATAGACAACCTCGTCGCCTCCTACCTGAACCGTCGTCCATGAATTCTCTGAGGTTCCGCGGTCAGGGCCGGTCATCGGCAATTGCGCCTCCCAAATCGTCGTACCCGAGGCCAGAGCCCGCAAGCTTGTGTTGATCGGGATCCGCTGCTTGCGTGTAACCAGAGTGTCAAAGCGCAGGCTGAGCCTCGCTCCGCCGTTGTTGGCTTCGCTCGCCCCGATCACGTGGCCGATTACCTTCGAGCCAGCGGGAATTTTTTCTCCCGCGGACAGGGGAACGTCTTGCATAATCCGCGCGGTAATCACCTGTCCTGGTTTGCTTTTCTTCGAATTGATCGAGGAGTTCAATGCAACCGGGAGTATGGTGCCGGCAGGAATGACTACCTCGGCGGCCAGTCGCATTGAGAACGCAATCGATAAGAGCGCAATGGAGATAAGCAATACAATGTGCTTCATGGGGGCTATCCCCCTCCTTGGCAGGCTGCCGAAAAACTCAATATTGCGCTTGATTTTGGGTGGCGCAGCGGTTTACCGCTGCGATAACTGGCCTCTTTTCAATGCGGCTTCACCCGCTCCGGTCACACTTTCGACCCGCGATCACATAGATTATGTTTTCTGCGAGCGATCACGACGGATTAAAGCTAGCTCCGTCCTTAATACCTAGTTACTCCGACGCGGAAACGTACACATAGCCGGCCGACACCAGGTCCGCGTTCGCAACCTCGGTGGTCACTTTCACCGGCCGCAAACCTGCCTTCTTCTCAGGCTGCGCTAGAAAGGTCAAGAGATATTGATGATTCAAGCGGTTCGCAAACTGATTCAGATAGGGAGCAAATGCAACCGGAGCGCCCATAAAACCAATGTAATACGATTCACCGCCGGTCTCCTCCGCTAGTCTTGCCAGATAGATTTGGCCCCAGTACGTTCGCCAGTAACTGTGCCCGAAATGCCCGACGCCCGGTGTATAAATCGCAGAGACGACAACCCCCGCCCGCTGCGCTTTCTCGATAGCCTCGGTGAGATAGGGGTCCAGCAGATCGCCGCTCCCGTAGTAGCGATCGATTCCGTCCGTCGCCATGAAAACTTCCCTTCGATTGTTGCTTTCCGGCCACCGTTTCAACAGATCGGTGAGAGCGAAATACGGGCTGGCATTTCCGCCCGCGATGCCCATGGGCAAACGTAGCGCGTGCGCCGCAAGCGCGTGGTCAGTCGTCAAATTCTGCGCGATCTGAGCCATGCCATTCCGCATATAGGCGACGCCAATTTTTGCGGAGCTCGGCTGCCCGTCGATGAATTTCCGGATGTCCTCGAGTTGATTGCCGATGCTCGTGCTGGAGCTATCATCCATGAGAATAAAAAGCTCCAGGCCGGCATGATCTCCCTGCGCCGGAACCCAATCGCTCACCTGATCGCGATTTTTTCCCTCATGGACCATGACATCCTCGCGACTAATAGCTGGTACATCGGAACCGTGAGTAGCTTCAACCGTAACCACCATGTGTACCGGAACCGCATTGGCGGCGGCTGCCTGTTGAGCAACGCCGGAGACGCTAAACGTCCCGATCACCAACGCCACCATTGCGCTCAATAGAAACCATTTCTTCTTCATGACATCTCCTTCACAACGCGGGCCTGATTCAGAGATCGAATCATCTGATTCACTGAGCCCGCTCTGACTTTCGCGTGCTGGCTCTAAAGACCTCTTCCTTAGATTAGATGCCCATTTTAGCGGTCCGGGCTTCGGACCGGTTTGCAGTCCGCAGTCCAATGATGTCCCCGGCACCATGCCAGTAGGTCTTTCCCCTACAAGCGGTAGACAATTGGATTGTGTTCCTGGCTGGTGGGGTTGTCGCGAGTTGCCAGGGATATCTGATACCCAATAGAATGATGGAAGCAGGGGTTCCCGCTCAGTTCGCAACATTGCGGTACAATTGCGCCTCTTGGTCGCTGCTCTCGTTGTCGGTGACTTTAGATGGAAGGAGTGCGATTCGGAGTTCAACGCGTCCATCATAGTTACAAAAAGTCGATCATCGTTGCAATAAAAAGACGCGCTTCCCGACTATCGATTTCACGATGAATGCTAAAGCTCAACCCTTCCCCATAAGCCATCGACCGGAGACTCCCTTTGACAGCATCGAAAACGCGCAGGACTACTTGCACCTTCTGCTCGAAACCATCGTAGATTCCAGGAATGACATCGCGGACGACCTACGGGGCGCCGAGCAAGCCAAGTCCGAACGCCGACTCGAGGCGCTCCGCCTGGTTCAATACAAACTGGAGAAGCTGGAACAACACTTGCGAAGCGGGAGCCGCACCCTCAACGATCTCCGTAGCTTGCGCCGTCTGCTGCTCGAAGAACGTCCCTAGCGGGCTGCGGGAAAAATAACGAACGTAAGCGCTACCGTGGAAGAGCGGCCCTTCAGGGCCGCGTAAGTCACTTCGAATCAGTTGGGGCTTTAGCCCCAGTGGTCGCTTTTCGCATGCCACCGGACTTTTTTCCGCAGCCTGCTAGAGAAGAACGTCGCCGGGGGGGCCGCCGAGTCCCGCTCCTACGCCCGCAACTTCTCCGCAAATTTCTTTTCGAGCTTCGCCAGTTTTGGCGAGATCACGAACATGCAGTAAGGTTGCCGCGAGTTCTCGTTGTAATAATTCTGGTGGTATCCCTCGGCCGCGTAGAATTTCGACGCCGGTTCCACCGTCGTGACGATGGGCTCGGAAAACTCTTTCCCGGCCGTCATCTCCGCAATCACATCCTCGGCAATGCGCTGCTGCTCTTCTTCGGTGTAGAAGATCACCGAACGATACTGCTCGCCCGCATCGTTACCCTGCCTGTTGAGCGTAGTCGGATCGTGCACCGAGAAAAATACGTCCAGCAGTTCGCGGTAGCTGATCGCATCCGGATCGAACGTCACGCGCACCACTTCCACATGTCCCGTATCGCCATCGCAAACCTGCCGGTAGGTGGGATTGTCGACATGTCCGCCCATGTAACCCGACTCGACATGCGCCACGCCCGTCAGGCGCTGGAAGACGGCCTCAATGCACCAGAAGCATCCGCCGCCAAAGATCGCTGCTTGCTCTTTTGCCATGGTCGTTAGATGCTGAGGTATCGTCGAAGTTCCACTCTTGTTCACCACGGAGCCACGGAGTCACGGAGAACAGCAAGCCAATGAATCTGCTTTTCTCCGTGTCTCGGTGTCTCCGTGGTGGATTCTTGCTTCCGTGCCTAAACCGACACGGTAAACGAGGTCTCCGTCCGCGTCACCGGCCGGTAGAGCGTGTCGCGCTCGACCGGCTCGCGCCCCGCTTCCTTGATCAGCCGAATCAGATCCTGCCGCCGCAGCCCCTGCGGAGTCGTCGCCCCGGCATCGTGGTAGATTTTTTCCTCGACCACCGTGCCGTCGATATCGTCGGCCCCGAAGCGCAGCGAGATCTGCGCGATCTTCGGCGTCATCATCTGCCAGTAAGACTTGATGTGCGCAAAGTTGTCGAGCACCAGCCGGCTGACCGCAATCTGTTTGATGTCGAGCATTCCGGTGGTCGTCGGCAGATGTTCGAGCGGCGTGTTTGCGGGATGAAACGCCAGCGGAATAAACGTCTGAAAGCCGTGCGTTTCATCCTGCAGCATCCGCAACTTCATGAGGTGATCGACACGGTCTTCGTCGTTTTCGATGTGCCCATAGAGCATCGTCGCATTCGATTTCAGCCCGATCTCATGCGCGGTGCGCGCCGTGTTCAGCCAATCGTCGCCGTCAATCTTGTGATCGCAGATAATGCTCCGCACGCGATCCGCAAAAATCTCCGCGCCACCGCCGGGCAGCGAATCCACGCCCGCCTCTTTCATTTTTTCGAGCGTCTCGCGAATCGTCAGCTTCGCCCGCTTCGCCAGATACGCCACCTCCACCATCGTGAAGGCTTTCATGTGCACCTGCGGAAAGCGCTCCTTCAATCCCGAAACCAGGTCGAGAAAATACTCAAACGGCAAATCGGGATGCAATCCTCCGACAATATGAAACTCGGTGATTGCCTCGGTGTAACCGGTGCTGGCAATCTGAAAAGCCTCTTCGAGCGCCATCGTATATGCGCCCGGAGCGTCCTTCTTGCGCCCAAACGCGCACAACCGGCAAGCCGCCACACAAACGTTCGTAGGATTGATGTGCCGGTTGACGTTGAAGTAAGCCTTATCGCCATGCATCCGTTCGCGGAGCCAATTCGCCAGCCAGCCGACAGCGAGGATGTCGCCAGTCGCGTAAAGGGTAAGCGCATCGCACTCGTTCAGGCGTTCGCCAGCGAGAACTTTATCTTTGATCGGGAGCAGGCGAGGGTCGTCGGTCTGAAATGGGTGCGTGCTCGGCATTCGTCTAATAATAACCCAGCCCGCGCGGTGCCCGGTGCCCCAGGTTCGCGCCCGTCCTTTGGGCGCTAACCTGGCCTCTGTGCAGCCCACTAGGCACCGTTCGACTCCATCTTACCTCGGGTCAATCCGCCCGTCTCAATCCATTTTAAGTATTGATTTGCAAGCCAACTTTTGCAGAACAAGTGCACCGGGGATCAATTGCACGAGCCGCGAAGCGGCGTACGAACGCAGCCCACGGCACAAGCCGCGGCTAGCTTCCTGCGCGAACACGCGGCCACAAGCGGAATCTACATCCGTTTCACCAGCAATATGGTGATGTCGTCTTCGTTGCGTGCCGGGTCCACTAACGATTTGAGACGAGACATCGTTCCTTTCGAACTGTCGGCCAGAGCATCGCGCAAACGGTTTGCGGGGTCCCTACCCTGAATCGAGTCGATCAATCCATCGGTAAATACGAGGAGCCCGCCG
>JBAQJU010000196.1:0-9124 GCA_049300475.1 Terriglobales bacterium
GTTGTCGGTGATGACGTGGTAGAACTGCGCGGTCGGCTGGTTATACCAGGAGCTCCAGGTCTGGCCGCCGTTGACGCTGATGGTTGCGCCCTGATCGACGGCGAGCGCGATGATGTCGGGATTTTCAGGATTGATCCAGATGGTGTGGTAGTCGTCGCCGCCGGGCGCGCCCTTGATGGCGGTGAAGGTCTTGCCCGCATCGGTTGACTTGTACGTGCTGGTGTTGGCGACGTAGATGACATCTTTGTTGCGGGGATCGACGCGCACGCAGTTGAAATCGTCGCCACGGCCGACGACGCGATGTTCGGAGTTCACGAGTATCCAGCTTTCGCCGGAATCCTCGGAGCGGTAGATGCCAGTGCCCTTCTTTGCGTCAACCCAGGCGTACATGCGATCGGGATCGCTGAGAGAAATCGCTACGCCGGCACGGCCCAGGCCATCGGCATCGCTGGGCAAGCCTTTGGTGATCTGCCGCCAGGTGTTGCCCCCATCGGTGGACTTGAAGAGTCCGCTGCCCGAGCCGTTGTAGGCGCCGCCGGTTGTCCACGGAGGACGACGCGAGGCCCACATGTCCGCAAAAATTATCTGCGAGTTGCGGGGATCGAATTCCACATCACTCGCGCCGATGTTTTCATCTTTATATAAGATCTTCTGCCAGGTCTGGCCGCCGTCGAGCGAGCGAAACACTCCGCGCTCGGCGTTGGGGCCGTAGGGATGTCCCATCGCGGCGACGAAGACGCGGTTGGGGTCTTTAGGATCGACGATGATGGATGAGATCTGCTGGGCATCGCGAAGAACTAAATCAGGTTGGCCCAGATGCTGCCACGTGCGGCCGGCATCGGTCGATTTGTACATGCCGTCGCCGACGGAGAGATCGGGACGCCGCAGGCCTTCACCGCTGCCTACATAAATAATGTCGGGATTGGACGGCGCGACCGCCAGCGCGCCAATCGAACCCGAGCTCTCGTTGTCGTTCGTTTGACCATCAAAGATCTGACCATCAAAGATCGGCTGCCAGGTACGTCCAAAGTCGGTCGACTTCCAGACGCCTCCATTATTGGGCGCCATGTAGAAGACATTCTGATGGCCGGGAATGCCGGAAATGGCGACCGTGCGGCCTCCGCGAAAAGGGCCGATCATGCGCCAGTGAAGATCCTGGTACATGGACGGATCGAACTGCTGTCCGGAAACCGTAGAAGGAATCGAGAGCGAAAATTGGGCGAGCAGAATCCACATCCAGAAGAAACGCTTGTTCACAGGTTGGTCCTCGAAGAAGAGCAAGGATAAACCACAGCCATAGGGAACGGAAAGCGTGGCGCGACCAAAAGGGTACCATCTGCCAGGCAGACCTAACTCAGATGCAATCCGCTCCAAACATATGGCTAGCCGGAAACCCGAGCCAACTTGCGCGCCTATAATAGTGGCTCGGTCCAACTCCGCTTGCCGGGGTGCGATATGGCTGGGTTTGCGCGTCTGATTCTTGCCATTGCCGTTGTGACTTTGCCGCTGGTTGCGCAAGAGCACTCCGACCTTCAGGCAGAACTGCGCTCCTCGACCGGCTCGAATCGATTCCAGATCGGCGAGGTGATTCCGCTGGAAGTTGTGCTCTCCAGCAGCACATCAAACCGCTACCTGGAGCCATGCGCACTCTTTCGTGAGTCCAATTTCGGATTCCCGCAGTGCCGGTTCTTCAGCAAATGGTCGTTCACCATCATGCCGGAAAGCGGATGGGTGGACCTTACCAAGGAGTTCCCGTCGGGCCCAGTCACATCCGGCGGCCCTTCGTTCCCAGTCCCCGATCGCGATCTTTCCTCGCAGCCAGAGGTCTTTTCCTATGAACTGACGAAGAGATTTCGCTTCGACAAGCCTGGTGAGTATCATGTGCGCCTCTCACTGGACGTCGGACTGGATCACGAGACCACGCAGGTCGGCCTATTCCATGGCCCGGTCGAGGACTTAACCGTCAGGCGCACTGTTACCGTGACGCCCGAGGCCGTGCTGGAGATTGTTCCAGCCTCGCCAGAGTGGCAGAGAGAAATCATTCGCAACGGAGCGGAAGCATATTCCGCGCCCGCTCCGCCCAATGCCAATCCGCCATCGGCAGAGCTTCTGCGTTACCAACGGGCGACGCGAGCCTTGTGCAACCTTGGCACGCCGGATGCCGCCCGCGCTCTGGTTGGCCTGTTGTCGTCATCACAGCAGCATCAGGAAATCGAATACTGTCTGAGTCACACGCCCAGCGCCGACGCGGCGATCAAGCAGATGCAGCGTCTGCTCGTCGATCCCGACGTAGCCGTCGGCACAGCGCTTTTCTCCGAACTGGTCAGACTCCTCGGCAAAGCTGAGTTCGACAGCCGCGGTACGTACATGATCGTGCAGCCCGCCGTGGATCGCGAGCGCGAGGTTCTGGTATCTGCTCTCCCGCAGAAGCGCGGCGACGCGCAGGTGGCATCGCTGGACACGGCCTTGCACTATCCTTCTCGTGCCAAGGGCCCGCCTGACGGTTTCGGCTACGAACTGCCGTTCGCTCCGCCGGTGATTGCCGCTGCTGTTGCCAACTTTGACAAGTTTCCAGAGCAGTCTCAGGAATTGCTGCTGGGAGATGGATGGGCGCGAGTGCGTTCTCCTCTGATGCTGCCCCTGGTGCGCCGTCTCGCCGAAGCCAGCAATGGTCAGGCACTCCTGCGCTGGCTGGAGCTTGATCCGGCGCAGGCAGCCGACTTCGTGCGCAAAGAGATAGTGCGTCCAGTCCCACGCTTTTCGTCTTTCTATCTGCGTCTCCCGGAGCCCTCACTACCGGCCGCGCAAGAGGCACAGCTTGCCGCTAACTTTGTTGCTCTTACGCGCGATGAGGATCTGTTCCGCGCGGCAACCCTGCTGCATCGCTATGCCACCGCCGCCGTGTTGCCGGTGGTGCTGCCGTTCATTGACGCCAGGCGCGCTGGATGGTCATGCACAATCCAGTATCCCGTGCTCGCCTATCTGCTGAAGGTTTCGCCGGCGGAGGCCGCTCCACGCGTAGAGGAACTTCTTCGGAAGACCAATCAGGAACCATGGCAGCCTACGTTCTTTACCCCCATCGGCTTTCTGGAGCCGAGCCCGGTGTTAGAACGGCTGGCCATGGCGCAGATCGAGGCTGGAACGCAGCCGCTGGCGCTCGATGCCATCGAGTATTTACAACTGCACGGTTCGGCGGCGGCCAAGCCCTTTCTCTGGCAACAGTTGATGCATTGGCATGAGAAGTTGGTCGCAAGCGAAGCCGCGAACGATGCGAAAGGCGCGACGGAGAAAGGTACGACTCAGCAAAGTACGACTCAGCAGGACGCGACGCAGAAGGCGCGTACCCTCGCAAACAACGAATACTCCGTTCTGGTCAGGCAACTTGCTACCGCATACATGAGGGCGCAGGCGTGGCTGCTCTCGCCAGACGAGGCCGATCGCTTACAGGCTTTGTTGGGCAAAATGGCGGCGCCGCTGATGTGTACGTTTCATTGCGGCGGATCTCCTGCGATCGGCCCGGGGCCCGCCTACTTCGTCCTCTATAGCGCGAACAACCCGCGCTTGAATGACGGCCCGGAGTACATGAATCCGGCCGAGCGTCTTCATTACTCCATCAACCAGTATCGCTGCGCGGACATGCGGGCATTGAAGGAGAAGATCCTTCAGCTTCCTGCGGGCTCCAAGTTTGAATTCACTTACGATTTCAGCGCCGCCGACCAGGATGAACTTGTGGAAATCAGCGGCTTTCTCTGGAGTCACGGCTACAAGGTAAGAAACCCGCAGAACTGGAGCTTCCTGCGGCCTGATTCTCCACAATAGCGCGCCGTGAACGCTCAGGACTCGGACGAAGAAACGGCTCGGCCCTCCAGATACCGCCGCAGCGCATCCCGCCAATCTGGCATTTGAATTCCATGCGCTGCCAGGCTGGTCGCAGAAAGCACTGAATAAGTTGGTCTGCGCGCGGGACGGGAAAATTCGGCGGTCGTTACTGCGTTTACGTCGGCCGGCAGTCCTGAAATGCGCACGATTTCCTTCGCGAATTCGTACCAGGTGCAGTCGCCGGAGTTTGTAGCATGCACCATGCCGCGCGCCTCTTTATCGCAAAGGTGCATGAGAGTGGACGCGAGATCGCGCGTATAAGTCGGCGAACCACGCTGATCGTTTACTACCGAAATCTCGGGATGGGCGGACGCGAGTTTGAGAATCATCGCGGGAAAGCATTTGCCTCCATGGCCGAAGAGCCATGACGTGCGCACGATGCACAGGTCGGGAACGATCTCCAGCAGTCGTTCCTCAGCGCGGGCCTTGCTCTTGCCATACACGTTGATGGGGCTACGTGGATCGCTGATTTCATAAGGCAATCCCTTAGTGCCGTCGAAGACGTAATCGGTGCTGAGGAACATCAATCGCGATCCCACTTTAAGTGCCGCTTGCGCTACGTGGATGGCGCCTTCGCAATTTACGGCCCATGCCAGATCGCGATCAGCCTCGCATCCGTCGACGTCGGTGAAGGCCGCGGAAAGAATGATCCAATCCGGGCGCGAATCTCGAATGACTTGCTCGACGCGAGCCCGGTCGCGCAGGTCGGCGTCTTTGGAAGAAAGCGCGGTCAGTTGCGCACCCTGCATCTTTACCGCCCGCACCAATTCCTGGCCGAGCAATCCCGAGGCTCCGAATAGGGTGGCGCGCATAGCGGCATTGTAGCTGGGGTGGACAAATTGAAGAGGGCCAGCATCGAAAACATGTTGCGCTTGGAAGTCTCTTACTCCGTCTTCATTTGCTCGGGTTTCACCAGTTGGACCGAGCGTGCATGCCGGCGCAACGCATGGAGAATAAGCGATCCGCTGATGCCAAAGCAGACGACCGCGCTGAAGGCGACCAATTCGAGTACGGAGCGCGCCATGTGGAGGTAGTCCGCCAGCAATGACCCGGTTGCAAAGAGCAATCCAAGAATATTAAGCCCCAGGGGGGAACGAATCTCCGGCAAATCCTGTCGAAACCGGATCTGAAACAACAGGGCGGCGAGCCCGATCGCGGCCACTACAACCAGGGCGATCGGACTGAGAAAAGCGGCGGGGCCGGTGTAGATCACGACCAGCGCGAGTGCCAGAATGAGCAGACCGGCGGCGATCACGGTCCATCGACGCCTGACCGCGGTATGCGAACCAGTTCTCGTCACCGCGTAATCCCCTTACTCTTCGGCATGCAGCCATTGTATCCTCGGCGGCAATCTTCAAGCGCTGCTTGGCATCCACTCCGATTGGCTCTTCTCGCCATGGGACAAGGCGTAGAGGACCAGTTCCACGCGGCTGGAGATCCCGACTTTATCGAAGATGCGCAACAGATACTTCTTGATGGTGTGCTCGCTCAACCCTAACTCGCCCGCGACCTCGCGGTTGCTCAATCCGTCGGCCACCAGCGCGACTACCTGTTCCTCGCGAGGCGTCAGCAAAGTTCTCCCGTTCGCATTGACCACCCGCAGCGTGGGCACGTCGGATAGCGTGTCCAGCACGTAGTGTATCTGTTGATTGCTGATCCACACCTCTCCCCGGGAAACCTGGCTGATGCACTTGCAGAGCAGGCGAAAGGGATCCTGCGTAAATAGAAAAATGCCTTTCGCCCCGGCACGCAGGGCATTCACGACCAGTTCGCGGTCATCACTTTCGGCCAGCAAAACAGTGGGGACCTTGGGATGTGTAATGCGGAGCCACCGCAGCAGGCCCCAATCCGGCAACTGGTTTCCGGCGATCAAAGCCACGTCAGAGTGGTTCGTTTGCAGGAAGGCGTGCAGGGCCGTGATCTGGAGGGGAACCGCGGAAACCTGAAATTCCCGGTGGCTTCTCAGGGCTCGCGTCAGAAGCTGGGATTGAAGAGGTCCGGAGTCGGCGAGCAGCACTTGCACGATTTTAGCTTTCGACGTCGGAATTACAATGGATGGTTTGCCAGAGCGTTTCGATTTCACCGCACCATAATGCCCGAAAGAGTAGGGACCGGATGTAGGCAGGATCACACAAAATTCGTGATGAATCGCGCCTCTGACTACCTTGGTAGACCCACTCTCAGATACCTCCATGGCGGCAGCGTTTGCCGGTTCAGCGTTCGCTTACGCCGGGAAACCAAAGCCGGACGGCCCGATTGGAGATTTCATCACGGTTTCGATGGTCGTATCGAGCCCGGTACCGCAGTAGACAGCACTTTCCTAGTCTTGTTGTCCTTGAAGCACAAAGCTACTTTCGTGCCAACAGCTCAATCGCCCGAGCTGATAGTTCGCCGTTCTGAGCAACGGTGAGGCACGGAGATGAATGTACTCGCAAAACACGCCGTTCTGATGGCTGTGGGCCTGCTCAGCTTGCAGCTAGCCGTGGTCACGTCCGCCCAGGAGGCTGCTTGGCCGCCGGTTCCGGCACCTGGATCCTCTGCTCCGCTGTCCGGCAAACTCGCGGCGGCGGAGAGCTCGCAGAGGCCAGACCGGACGGGCGCAGGCAGTTCCGTGGGCGGCGCGATTACTCAACCCGGCAAAGCGGGTGGCATGGGAGATCCTGCACTCGGAGGGGAACGCCACCCGCTTTATCGGCTCACGAAGTCGGACGTTGTCGAGGTAAATTTCACTTTCTCTCCCGACTATAACCAAAGTCTTACTGTGCAGCCCGATGGTTTCGTGGCCTTACGGGGAGCGGGCACGATCTACGCCGAGGGACTTACCGTGCCCCAGTTACAGCAGGCCGTTTCCGATGCGTACCGAAGTGTTCTGCATCAGCCTGAGATCACCCTTACTTTGAAGGATTTCGACAAGCCCTACTTTCTTGCCTCGGGTGAAGTGGCCAAGCCTGGGAAGTATGAGCTGCGCGGAGATCTGACGGTCAACGAGGCGGTGGCCATCGCCGGCGGTTTTACGCAGCAGGCGCGACATTCGCAGGTGGTGCTGTTTCGACGCGTTTCCGCTGACCTTGCCGAGGCCCATGTGCTGGACCTTAAGAAAATGCTGGATTCCCGCGACCTCCGCGAAGATATGCATCTGCATTCCGGCGATTTTATTTTTGTGCCGCAAAGCCGAATTTCAAAGATCCGCAAATTTGTTCCGGCCAGTTCCATGAGTTGGTATATGAGCCCCTCGCAATATTAGGAGATAAGGAGTCGCAGCTTTCACCGATTGCATGTCCGCATCTGACCCTGGCCACGCCCCTCGTGATTGCTTGCAAATGAGCCATGCCCCCCGCATTAACCAGGAACTGTTCGCTCGCGCATTCCCCAACGCCCCGCGACTTGGCCGCTACGTTATTCCGGCGCCCCCGGCTCATGGTTGCTTCCTTTGTTTGCGTATTGCTGGCCACCATGGCGATTGCGCTGCTCTCCCCACGATATGAATCTCACTTCAAGGTTCTGATTCGCCGGGGACGCTTTGACCCCGTCGCCTCGGCACAAGCCAGCAGTGTGATGGATTTCACCCGGCCTGAAATCACCGAGGAGGAACTGAATTCCGAAGTCGAGTTGCTGCGCGACCAAGACCTTCTGAAGCAAGTGGTGATCATGGCGGCACTTCTTCCTGCGGGCACGCCCGACTCCCAAAGACCGTCGGCGGTTGAGCGCGCCGCTTGCCAGCTTGGACGCCGGCTGGAGGTGGAGGCTCTCAAGAAATCGAACCTCATCCAGGTGACCTACAAGGATACGGATCCGGAACGGGCGGCACGCATACTGTCGGCGCTTTCGACCGCCTACATGAATAAGCATACGAATCTTCAGCGACCCTCCGGCGAGATTCAGTTTTTCGACGAGCAAACCGCGGAAAGCGAAAAACGGTTGCATCACTCGGAAGCGGAACTTGTGAACTTCACTCGCACCCGGGGCGTTGTTTCAGCGGCGATGGAACGCGATATTGCCCTGCAAAAGCTGGGCGAAGCGGACGCGGCCTACCGCCAAATCGACCAGGAGCGGGTGGAGGCCGAGCACACGATCAAATCACTGGGCGAGCAATTGAAATCATTTCCTTCGCGCTCGGTCACGCTGAAACGATGGGCCGACAATCCGCTCGTCCTTGAAAAACTGAAGACCCATCTGCTGGAACTACAAATCAAGCGTACCGACCTTCTCACTCGTTTTGAGCCGTCCTATCGCTTGGTGCAGGAGGTGAATCAGGAAATCGAGCAGGCGAAAACTGCCGTCGCCGGCGAAGCGCTTACCCCAGTACGCGACGAGACCAGCGATAAGGATCCCAACTACGAGTGGGCTCGGATGGAACTGGAGAAGACCCAGGTGCAGTTGGATGGCCTGCGGTCGCGGCAGGCCGATGCTCTGGCGCAGGTCTCCACGCTGCGCGCGACTGCACAGAAGATGCAGTCCAACTCCATCGATCAGCAGGACCTGATACGCACCGCCAAAGCGGACGAGGATTCCTACCTGCTCTACCTGCATAAGCGGGAGCAGGCGCGTATTGGCGACGCGCTCGACCGACAACGGATCCTCAATGTGACGATTCTCGAACCTCCCGCGGTGCCCGCTTTGCCGGACCACTCCGCCTTGCTCTACTTCCTGCTTGCGTTCGGACTGTCCATGGCGTTCAGCGTCGGCATCGCCTTTGCCGCGGAGCATTTTGATTCGACCTTCCGAACACCCGACGAGGCGCACCAGTTGCTGGAAGTGCCGGTGCTGGCCTGGCTGCCCGCGGCGGAACCTGAGGTTCTGCGTCCTCGCACTTCTGGCTCCCGTGGCCCCAGAGTGGTGGTCCAATGAGCACGCTCGGCGAGCTTCTTAAGAGGATGCCGGGTGACGTGGATGAGGGCGCAATCCCGATCCGCCCTGAGATATGCAAGAAAGCACCACCTTTCCCAACCCTTTCGGTCCGCGACGAACAGATTCACGCTTTAGTACAACAACTCTTCTTGCGGCATGAAGCGGGACTGGTGCGCAACGTTGGATTCGCACCAACCGAAGAATCGATGCAAATGGCGCCGTTATGCCTCGATGTTGCCCGGGTCCTCGCTGCCCAGGGCAACTACCACGTCGGTCTGATTGATGCCGGTTTCGACCCATTTCCGCTGCACGAACAATTGCAAATCCCGGCCCCCTCGCCTTCCAAAGTCACATGGCCGGTTTCACCGCGCCTTGGGCTGGTTCCGCGTCAAAGCTG
>JBAQJU010000197.1:0-16203 GCA_049300475.1 Terriglobales bacterium
GCTGACTTAAGACAGAATATGAGCCTCGCATCGAGAGAGGAATTTTAATGGTCTGCAGCACAAGGCGAAACCTCTACAGCGACGTAGACTCTATCGCGCATCACCTCGGAACGCATTTAGGTCAACATGAAACTGAGAATGACCCCAGGGTTGAGCTTGGGGAAGTAAGGCGGATCGCTCAAGAGTTGATAGATGCGATCGATCACGTGAGGAAGCACGAGGACCAACACAAGTGCAGCGGATGATCTGCCATAATCTCCCAATGTGCGGGCGCTATCGACTGTCGCGGCGGAAGCAGATCATTGCCAGCGTCTCAGGGGAAAGACTGGGCTCCCTTTTGCGTTTTGGCGCGGGTGGGTTGCTGAAGGATCGTAAGGAGAATCTGGCGGATGAGCAAGCCGACCATTACATTTTCCAAGGTGGTCGATACACTCCATCAACACTATGGGCCTCGGGTACCCGTGACCGCCTGTCCTCGGTTGAGTATGTCTTCCACCTTACGGACGAGTTCTGAAGGAAGGAATGGCTTTCCCAGAATGTTTGCGCCGTATTCACCCAACTCGGAGAATTGATTACCAAATCCGGTTATAAACAAGAACTTCGTTTCGGGGTGAGTCACACGAATTCGCTTTGAGAACTCGAGCCCGTTGAGTTCGGGCATGACAATATCACTCACCACAATCTCTATCGTGCCCTCATGTTGCTCGCACCAGCGAAGTGCCTCCGCACCATCGACGGCAGGAAAGGCAGAAAATCCAACCCCTTCAAGCGTCCGTTGCAGGAGGTTTCGAAGGTTATCATTGTCTTCGACTATCAAGATGGTGACGGAACGATGGTGGGGCGGTTCGAGGTGAAGCCCATGGTGCTGTGACGGGGCGTCCCCGGTGCATCTTATTGCAAGCTCATGCATGATGCGTCGAGCAAGAATCTGCAAGGAATCGATTTGCTCCTCTGTCATGAAGTGCGGCACCCGGTCCATCACGCTGATAGCCCCTATTGCTTGGTGGCCGGTGGTGATTAGCGGCATCCCCGCAAAAAATCTGACCCCCATCTCCGTTACTAGGAGGTTGTTCGCAAATGTCGCGTCAGCGATAGGATCGCGCACGAGGAGGATGTCGGGTCGCAAAATTGCATGGGCAGAAAAAGACCGCTCTCTCGGAATCTCATTGAACTCAAGACCGATTTTTGCTTTGAGCCACACCCGTTGCTCATCGACGAATCCGATCTTACCGATGGGGGTATCGCAGATGAGGGTGGCCAGACGAAGAATGTCGTCGAATGCTTGCTCGCAAGAAGTCCCCAGAATTCGAAAGCCATGAAGACTTTCGAGACGGGAATCCTCGTTTTCTGGCAGAGGCGAACTCACTGATTGCCTCACAACAAAAGGCGAGTAGCGCCCCCCTCAGGCGATATTACACCGATTGCGAATTCAGCAGCACTCCACTCGCTGTCCGCTCGCCACCAGTGCTCATTATTGTCGCGACATCTTCGTCATTCGAATCGATCTCGGTCTTCAGCAAAGTTTCTTTGTGACCCTGTTCCATGTTAAGTGTATTATATTGTTGTCATGTAATTATACTACATGGTACTGGGGCGCGCGCAAGCTTTGTGAAGTGGTTATTTCTAAGAGTGATAAATATCGGAAGACACTTGGGAAAGGCGTCGTGGTTATTGTCGCTGTCGTGGAGCGTAACACTGCGAAACGTGATTTGAATGCGAAGAGCTAACCCATTAGGGTGCGAGAGAATATGCCGCAGCAGAGACTTGCGATCGATCCCGTCTATCTCTCTGATCTGACAGTAGGCCAGTATCGCAGTTTACTAGATCTGGCACAGTTAGCGGCCAGCCAGCCGACAACAGGTGCTCTTTTCCCCGCCTTGGCATTCCACCTCCGGCAATCCTTGAATTTTCAATTTGTCACATTGGGCGTTTACGACGTAAGCGTGGAGAGTATCCGTCTGGATACTTGGAAGGCGGGCTACGCGGAGAAAAGAAGTGAGTACGTTGCCGTGGGCACTTGCACAAGCGGATGGGCGTGGAAAAATCAACGATCCGTACTCTTCCAAGATCTGGACACGGAACCCAGGTTGCCCGTTTTCCTACAGTCGCTTCGCCAACTCGGGATTCGTTCTTATTATGTCCTTCCCTTGACCACATGTCGCCACAAGCTGGGAGCGATCGGTTTTGGCAGTTTGCATGTCATCCCGAAGACGAATGCGACGCTTGAGTTGTTGCGCCGCACGGCTGCAATGATCGCTCAACTCCTGGACATCTCTCTTTCACGTGATGGGGTTGTGGCGCGGGCAGAATGTGTCCAAGCCACCTCCGTCGCCGCCCCGGAGCCCAAACATGCGCTTCAGGATTTCGATCTGGGTGATCAGTCGAGTCGGGACGAAGTTCTTCACGAAATCGTGGGGAATAGCGCTCCTCTGCAAGAACTGCTAAGACAGGTGCGGACGGTAGCCGCCACAAATGCTACGGTGCTGCTGCAGGGAGAGACAGGTACCGGTAAGGAGTTGGTCGCACGTGCTATTCATCGGCTCAGCCCGCGGGCCGACAGCAAGTTTGTTAGCGTCAACTGTGCTGCGATTCCGATAGAGTTGTTGGAAAGCGAACTATTCGGACACGAAAAGGGAGCATTCACCGGCGCAATCAATAGCCACGTCGGTCGACTGGAACTAGCTGACAGAGGAACCCTGCTACTGGATGAGGTAGGGGATCTTCCCAGTACGGTTCAGCCGAAACTGTTACGGGTGCTGCAAGACAAGGAATTCGAAAGGCTCGGCAGCAACCGGACCGTAAAAGTCGACGTTCGGCTGATAGCTGCCACAAATCACGACCTGCGTAGGAGTATGGCCGAAGGTCGATTTCGCGAGGACTTATTTTATAGACTCAATGTCTTTCCGATCTACGTTCCTCCTCTGCGGGAGAGAAAAAGTGATATTCCTGCCCTCGTGCGTGACTTCGTGTCCAAGTACGCGAAAGAAGCGAAGAAAACGATTGCGACTATCCCTGCCGAAGCAATGGACGCTCTTCTGAATTGGAACTGGCCGGGGAACATCAGAGAATTGCAAAACCTGGTTCAACGGTGCGTGATTCTGACGACCTCACCAGTCCTGATGGTTCCCCTCGGCGAACTAAGAAGGGACACAAAGCCGGTTTCTGCCAAGATGTCCCAAGAGGTCACACGAGACCTCATCCTTCAAGCGCTGAAAGAGGCGGACGGAGTAATAGGTGGTGCATCGGGTGCAGCCAATAGACTGGGAATGAAACGCACGACCCTCTATTCGAAAATGAAAAAGCTGAGCATTAGTCCCGTTGAGTTCTCACGCTAGTTGCCACCGTGCCCGTGTCGGATATCTTCGATTGCCAATACCATTCCAACCCTAATCTATTGTCATTCGTAATCTTGGTAAGCACAGAGTGTCTTCCTTTGTTCCTTTGTGTGATTCGTTCAGCAAATACTTAGTGAGCTCGAACCGCGGAAAGAAGGTGATCTGTTTGCACATCGTGCTGGGTGGCAATCAGGAGGAGATGTTGAGATGGGAAATGCTTGTGACCCAAAACCCAAAAACTAAGCCATGAGGAAGTTGAGAAGTGATGGCCTGTCGTGGTTCCCTGGAAACGAGAGGAGATGACCTGTCCCCCATTTTTAGTCCAGGGATAATGAGACTTTCTCCGGGTTTGGGTTTTCGGACATGGTTGTTGTAGCGCTGCTTGTTGTCAACGGCGACACGCTGAGTTCCGACTACTGGATCACGATTGCGACGGCTGGAACGGTCGAAACTGTTCCGGTGACGGCAACGACGTGTACGGCCACATCGAATGGCGCAAGCGGCACGGTAACGTTTGCAACCGGTTTACAACCACTCCGCCGGCTATTCCTTGGCGCAAGCTGGCCAGTTGGCCATTCAGGAAGCGATCAACTACTTCTTGGAGACTGGCTATCCAGGCTCAGGCGCCAACCGGTACGCGACCATCAAAGATTCCGTGTGGCTGGCGGACCCAGAACGCCCCGATCATCACGCATGCCAACGGCCCGATGCTTGAAACGCAGGAAGGAGGTCAAGTATGAAAGTTGGACGCGAGGAAGTGTTGGATTTGTTTGCTAAATGGTTCAAGGAGCGGTCACTGTTGCGCTGCCGGGGAAGTTTTCCCATGTATGCTTTTCTTTTCGGGTGAGAGTTGCTGATGTGAGGCAGGGCGAGGTTCGGTTTCGCTCTGATGATACCCAACTAGAATTTGTGTTGACAATTGCGGACAAGCTACTGTTCGATTATGCGGATTCTCGTACAGTGACAGGTCAGGAAGCTATTGACTATGAGTGCTGTCTCATTGCAATCTTTGGCGAGGTTCCCAATGAAGGCCCCGCCGACACTCTAGCCTTCGCGGAGATCAGAAATCCAAACTGAATAAGCCTACCATTGCTCCATCACGCCATAGTTCTTGGGGAGAGGTGTGAGCGGACTGGTCTTGTGCTCGGCGTATGAGTGCGTCAGCATCGCGGTTGCAGCCTGCGTGCGTTGACTACCGAGGCGAAGATCGTAGTTCCTGACCTGCACGATGTGAGTACATCTCTTACAAGTTAGGATGATGCCTTGGGCATTACTAATTGTATACATGATTGGCACTCTTTCTTACTTACCGAGTCGTTACCGCATAAGCGAGTCATCAATGCATTGTCAAGCTCTCGCATCTTTGTCCGATGTACGCCGATTGCTAGCCTTTTGTCATTGCAGTCCGTCCGTAGAGCCCGTAGAGTGCCCACCAGTTTCATGTATTCCGCATGTAGTAAATGATGGCGTGGATATAGCAAGTAATGGGTAGCGGTGACTTCCTCGGCGCTGGAAGCCTCATAAAGAGCAAGCAACCGACATCCTTCGTTATCGAGCGGGAGTGTATCTATCATGATTGCCCCTCCTGTCAGACCCACAACTCTAATGCTTTGGCCATCGGCCTTCCCACTGGCTCTCTTCCGTGGTCTTTGCGGGTATGGTTCAGCATCGCTTGCGCTGCCTGCGTGCGGCGACTCCCTCCCCTATCGTCAAACTCGTTGATGCGTTCGACATGAGAGCACACTTTGCATATCAAAACTACACCACCACTCTTACTGCGTGAGATGTTGTACATAAGACCAGCATACTGACCATATCTCCCGGCTATTGTGATCGGCATCACAATCCAGTTACTAACACCCACTACGGGAACTGATCGCAAGTTCTGAACGCGTGGCGAACACACAGCGAACATGATATTGTACCGCCATGGATGAGGGCACTCTGGTCGCACGTCACTTCAAGACTTCCGAAGACTTGTTCGGGACAGCGCAAGGAAACAGCCCCTCGCAGCGATGCAATGATTGGTGCTGCCGTTCAGTGGGCCGAGAAAATCATGCAGAAGATTGATGTTGTCTGCAATAAGTAAATGAATAGATGACTCCAAAAGTATGATAAATGACCTCATGAAGCTCGCTAAAGACTGTGAGGCTGACATTCGGGGAGACGCGCCTCTCGACGATCCCATCGCTTTGGCTGACAAGCAGCGCATCGCCGCAGCCGTGGGTGAAATGACTGCCGTGGTAAACGAGTACACCAGACAGAGAGAACGCGATCTGCACTACCGAAATGGCTCACAAACTGTGGCGTTCTGCGGCGAAGCGACACTTCTGCCGTGCTGCCCCAACGTCTGGTGGGTTCGGGAATCAATACGGAAATTCTTATTGGGAGCCGCCGCTTCCATGGATGAGACGCCGGGGACCTTTGGAGGCCACAAGCGCACCTGCTGGAATGAAAAGGGCGCGAGTTTTCAGCATACGGCTTATCCAGACTAAAATTACCGCACCCACGAACGCCACGATGATGGAGCCGATCACTCCACCTCCCGGCCAGATTCCCAGAAGCCCAAAGAGCCAACCACCCAGAACTCCGCCCAGAATTCCGAGGATGATGTCCACAAGTACCCCGTAGCCGCCGCCCTTCATAACCTTGCCAGCAGGTACGGTGTTGGCGGGCGTCAGCACCTTGCCGAGCGCGGGATTGCTGGTCAACAGCAATCTGGCCGCGGGCACCGCTGCCGTAACGGTCAACGCCGGGGCGACAACGTCGGTCACATTCATCGATGTGCTCACACCCACTGCCGGCAACGGCTATGTTCAGGTTTGCAAAGTCGCCGGCCCCGGCGTCGCCGTGGGTACGATGTTCAACTTTAGTGTCGGTGGAAATCCGGTATCGGTTGCGGCCGGCCCTGCGCCAGGTGGTACGTGCAGCCCGGCAATGCAAGTAACGGCGGGCACCGTGGTAATCTCAGAAACCGTGCCAGGAAGTACGGATGTGACGGGCATCTTCACTTTGCCGAGTGCGACATTGCTGGTCAGCAGCAATCTGGCCACGGGCACGGCGACCGTGACGGTCAATGCGGGTGGGCAGACTATTGTCACTTTCACGGACGCCGTCCCGCTCGCTTTGACTACTGGCTTTTATTTCACCACCTACTATTCCTCTAACGTAGCGAGTGCTCCGGATGAAACGTTGCGTATCATCAACGATGGTGATTTTGCCCTTCTTGGTGCACCCCTACCTCTGGGCGTCCATTTACGTGTTCGACGACAGCGAAGAGCTGACGCAGTGCTGCTCTTGCCTCGTCACGCCAGACGGTTTGCTCTCGGAATCCGTGAAGTTGAACCTCACGGCTAACTCCATCAGAGGCATCGTCAACTCGCGTGGCGTCATCAAGGTCATTTCGTCTGCGATCTATGCTGACGGCCCCGGTTTCGCAGGCAACGTAGGGGTTCCTGGACTGCGGGTGTGGATGACCCACATCCAGGGAACGAAGGTCACGCTTAATCCGGGGAACCCAGTCGTCCCCGTGGTAGCGAGTCCTTACTTCGTTACCGAAACCGAGGCAGCCCACTCGAACCTGAGCGCTGGGGAACAAACGCTGCTGCAGAGCCTTTGCATGTATGACGCCACGCTCAGCGGAAAACCCTGCACCTGCACGGCGGAAGATCAGGACTTTTAGACTTCTCTCCGACTTGAGGGGCGGTAAGGCGATAGCTGAAGTAGCTCCGTTGTGTCGCTAACAAACGGCTCGGAGTTTTTCCCAGGCTGTTTTCTTTTTTCGTTCCAACGACCAAAGAAAAGCCGCAGCAAGCGGGATGATTGCCGAAAGCAGGCGATTACACTAACTGGGAATCTACTGACCCGAGGTCAATTAGTGTAATGGGGATATTACGCCAACTGAGCCTTAGGTGCCGACAGTTCCCACATCTTCCTCTCTACTACGCGATCCGCCATTCAAACGTTTCGAGGATCGATTCAGCATCAGATACACAAGCCATTCGGCGACATGCAATACGAAGAAAATGAAAAATACATTCGCAGCGAACTCGCAGCAGATCAGGAAACCTCCGAGAATCTGCTTTACTTCCGAGGCTGTGCTGCGGGCTCCCAAGGTATTTTGTATGTTCGGCAAAAGCAAGAAGAGCACGAATCCGAACAGATAGAAGGTGGCCCCAATGAGCCGCCGCGTGTTCGCCAACGACCGATAGAGCGGAGTGAGGACATCTTCAATCGGAATCACGCGTTCATTCGGGTCTTGCTTTTCAATTGTGTGCAACCGCAGCGCTGTTCTGAGTATTGCAAGCGAGCAGTAAATGCCGATAGCACAGAGCAGCACAAGGAAATAGCGTGGTAGGAGTCCAAATTCCTTCCAAATCGACCAGAATGGATCGAACATAAGCATAGTTGACACCGTCGGAGCGATTGCCGCTCCCAAGATCACAAGCAGGACGAGCCTAGCCTGAGTGTATTCTTAGCTCGATGGAACTGCGGGAGAAAAGCAACTGCTGTTAACAGGCGATTGCACTAATTGAACTTGGCTACCATTTGCCCGCGACCTTCAAGATCACGCCGATGGCAAGCGCCCCGAAAATGATCCCAGCCACAAAGTGCAGACCACGTAGAAACCAACCTTTTGAGTAGAGAGGTGGAGCGCCGGTGATGCTACCTCGAAAAAACGAGAACGACGCCCACGCGCTAAATGCGAGCGCGATAAGAGCGCCGACAAGGTGACGAATGTCCATAGCGATCTGACGGTTGATGTTATCAGGCGATTTCACTAACTGAGATTTTGGCTGACCTGCGGTCAATTAGTGCAATGGGGATTTATCGCCAGACAGAGCGACAACGGTTCTAGAAATCAGCGCAGGGATCGTCCGCTAGGTATGCAGCCGCCTGCCAGTGCTCAAACGTACCCGATGACGATGCGTCTGCAAAGGCAGCGAGGGCTGCTTTACTTCGTGTGGTATTAAGCCTATGCAAAGCGAGCGGAACGAGCGTTCGGAACTCTGGGTTGTCAGCAAACCCTAATAGGAGGTCTTCCCATGACCGTGGAGCAACACTGGCGAGGACTCGTGCTGCCTCGAATCGTTTGATTGGATCGGGTGAGATGAGTTGACTAACCCATGGCTGGAAATCGGCTTTCGACGGAATTGAACTCTCGTCCACATGAAAATAGAGCGTAGCTGACACCTCTGGCATGTCCTTCACAGGGCGCCAAGGACCACGCATTTGGGGAGGACGTGACACCATCGCCCAATAGGAATTGGCGGTGATTTCGTGTCGGTAGTTCAACAATATTCGTTCGGTATGCTTCTCGCCGGGCATGAGTTTGACCGTCGGAAGACATGCAACTGATCCCTCGCCCACATGAAAAAGTTGACGGGGGCTTGTCGCTCGATACTTTGACAGAGAAAGCTGTGCAATCACCATTTGGATCGGCGGAGTAGAGCCTTGTAGCTTCCGTGCCATCGTTGCGCACTTCGAACTTGACGAAAATAGGCTCGCCGAGAGCGTAGTTCTGCTTTTCCAGATAGAACTTCCCAGACACCTGCGCAGAAGAGATTGCCGAGAGGCAGACTACGACAGCGAGCAGTTGGCGATTTCCCATCGCCTCCAAGCTTACATCCGGTTTTGGGTGTGTAAAGGACTGGCTGTCGTTAACAGGCAATAGCGCTAACTGAGAAATGTCGTAGTTGGTGAAATAGAGATTTCTCGTCAGTTGACGATCCACAGCTGGTTCGAGCGTACACCGAAGACCATAATCTCAGCCGAACGACTGGTAGTTTTTCCAGAATTCAGGCCACGGCACGCGTGGGGCACCGCAAAGGAAAATATCGGGATGATCGTCGTTTTCCTCATTATGAATGCCGTCTGAATTCGTGTTGTTGGCGACAAGTCGACATGACGTAAAGGTCTTATCGACGTATTCGCGTGAGTGGCCCACCACGATCAGCGTGGATGGCGGGGACGTGGGATATCGGCGGTACCATGCAGAATTGGTGCCGCTAATCGGTGGGGGCAAGTGGTAGGCAGGTCCAAGAATTTCGATTGCGCCCTGCTCTCCGTAGTTTCCTACGACTATGCCAACCCGAGGCTGCTCCTGCGGGGGTAACGAATCGCGAATCTGCGCAACCGTCTTGACCAACTCGTTCCAACCAATTTCCTCGCGCAAGTCTCCATTATTATCCAGGGCGCGGGCTCTGAGTGGTCCGTTCGATGCGAGGGGCAGCATGATTGTTGCGACGTACACACCCCAAGCGAGCAGGGCGAGGGTATAGGCGGCTTGCGCGCCTGCTCGCCAGAAAGGAGGCAGAGCTGTCAGAGCGCGCGAAATGACGACAGCGCCCATCGCCATCAGCATGGGATAGGCCGCCGCAGTGTAATATCCGCGTCCCTTCGACGCCCAAAAGATGATCAGCGGCAGTACATACATACAGGCGATCGCACGGTAACGACGGCTGAAGACAAACCCGAATAGACCAGCAATCCACAAAGGAGCGGCGTAGCGATTTGCGCACAGAGTGAACTGCGCACGCCAGAATCCCTCAGCTCGGCCCTCGCCGACATCACGCGCGTGAATGTATCGCAGAAAATGCAATGAGACAAAGTCATGGCGAATCTGCCAAACGAGGTTCGGCAGGCAGACCAACAACGCTAGACCGGCACCGAGCCAGAACCAGCGAGTCGCAATGAAACGGCGTGCTGGCGTGAGGAGCAACCCAACGACAATTCCAGCGACGTAGAAAATAATGGAGTACTTCGTCATCAGACCGACACCAATCACCGCTCCGATCGGCAAACACCAGCGCGGGTTTTCCGTTTTCAGCAGACGAACCACGAGATAGGCGATCAGAACCCACCAGAGGTAATCGAAGGTCGTGTACTGGAATTCGGTGCCTTCAAACATGGGCAGAGGTGAAACGGCCACTCCGAGCGCAGCGACTGCCTGAGCCCAAAGGCCGGCGCCGAGTTCGCGCGCCATAAGTCCGGTGATGACAATCGAGGCGCACTGCGCGATCACCGAGAACAACCGAAGGCCCAACAGAGAAGGGCCGAAGAGACCAAGGCTGATGCGTTCAATGAACGGCGTGAACGGCGGGTACGACACGAAGCCCCAGTCGAGATGACGAGCGTCGCTTAAGAACTGAAGCTCATCGCGATGAAAGCCGTAGCGGCTGTTCGTGAGCAGGTGAACGACGCCAATGCCCAGAGCGATTACGAAGATGAATTGTGAGGTCGATGGCTCAGGTAACAAAAGGGAAGCTGAATCACTAAGCACTTGGGTAGTCTTCGCGGACGCCATTTCGCTCCCCTGTCTTAGACGGCGTCACCGGAAAACGGTCACCGGGAGCGCAGCCCCCATTATTGTCTCCCCGATTGGCGAAACCAGGCGTTTGCACAAGCTTGCGCCGTCTCCTCGCCTTTCTGACGGCACAACGAGTGCTATGGGGATGTTTCGCCAACCTACCGCCCGGAATGGGAGGCCCGTATTGAGGCCAGTGTAGTCTTTCATGGAGGGAGCAGGAAAGTGGAGGGTTGTTCATGCCTGATTTGGCCTCACTTCTAGGACCGCCGTATATTTTCTTGACACTCGGCGTCATCTCAATTTGTGCGGCTGCGGTATTTACATGTACGGGCAAAGTGTGGGTCCGTGTTAGTGGCTGGATCTACCGCGCTAAGGAACCGGGGTGGTTTTGGTATGAGGTCGCACTCTATTATCTCGTTGGTGTTTGTTTCGTTGGATACTTCTTGTACAAGGTGACCTGAACCCCTTCGCCCCCCCAAAAAAATGGTGATGCAGCGGCGGCAACAATCAAGCACCGAAACCGTAACTATTGAAATCAGGCGTTTGCACAAGCTTGCGCTGTCTGTTCGCCTTTCTGACGGCACAACGAGTGCTATGGCGATGTTACGACAACAATCCATAACAGACATGTTCTCGCCAGCGTTAAAAATTGGGTAGTGGTGCAGTTTGAAAACTGCACCACTACCATTGACGCAAACAGGGATTGAGAGGAGAATATTAGCCGTTTTTGGGGGCCAAATTCCCAGGGCTAGATGACGAACGAGAGCAAGAAACAGGGATGAGGAGAGCACCATGATTTCCAAAACGCTTCGCTTCGCTCGAATGATTGTTCTTGCCAGCTTTGCACTCAGTTCCGCTGTCTGGGCGGCGACTTGTTCAAACGCCTCTCTGAGTGGTACCTACGGGTTTCTGCACGACGGCACAGATAGCAACGGCACCCCTACCTCCGCCGCCGTGACCCAGCTCACGTTTGACTCAACCACAGGCACATTTACTGGAGAGCAGACAGCATCCCATGACGGCGTGATTGTCAAGGATTCTGTCACCGGAACATACGCAATCGCCTCGAACTGCACCGGCACGGGTATACCCACGGCAGGCAGTCCCTTCTCAATTGTGGTTACGTCAACAGGTTTTTTGGCCCTTCACCTTCTTTCAGAGGGATTCGCCGTGAAGCAGGGCTCTCCGACCTGCACCAATGCTTGTGTTAAGGGTAGTTTTGGGTTTGAAACAACCGGCGTCTCCGTCGCAGGGGCAGCCACAGGAGCGGTCGCTTTCATCGGTGAGTTGAAGTTAACGGTCAACCCCTCTGGAGACGGAGTGATAAGTGGACACATATCGAGTAGCGAGGATGGCACGTTTCTAACGTTCGCTGAGGAACCCGTCACCGGTTCTTACAAGGTCGACCCGGACTGCAGGGGCTGGGCTACGATAAAGCCAAAGGGGCTTCCCGAAATGCGCTTCCACATCGTCGTTGTGGACGGCGGGAAGGAAATGCTAGTCGTTGAGACGGACGCGAATACGGTTGTCAGCGGCACTCTGGTGAAGGGCAATTAAGTAACGAAGTCGGAAGCATCGGCTCGGACTCCCAAATCCCATCGAGACCGGGATGGGCCGATTGTTGGTGAAATGGGGATGTTTCAACAGCAATCGCTCCACTATGCAGGGCAGCGGCGGAATGTCACCTCGACGCTAATCTCAACCGAAGCCGGTTTACCCGAACCTTTTTCCGTTGCAGGTTTGAACTTCCAATTTTTCACCGCCTTGATAGCCTGTTCGTCCAGCCCGTATCCCATGGACCTTACAACCGAAACATCGTGCGCGAGACCATCAGTGCCGACCACGACGTGGAGGACTACGGTGCCTCCGATCTTTGCCTTCTCTGCTTCCTTTGAGCATTCTGGATCGGGACGGTAAATAACGGCGGGCGGCTTGTCGGCGCAGGGCGCTGGGTTCTTATCGCTACACCGCTTCAATAACGGCTGCGAACCTTGGGAGGGAATTGGTTCCTGACCTCGCGCAAAATCACCCGCGCACAAAAGAAGGGCCACGCTAAACACAATCGAGAGGCGACACATTAGGTTCGAGTGTACCTTCGCCGCCTTGAACAGACAATATGAGTTGTTAGTTGACGAAATCAGGCGTTTGCACTAACTGGGAATTGGCTGCCCCGAGGTCAATTAGTGAAATGGGGATGTTTCGTCAACCACCAAACAAACTCCACTGTATTCGGGCTCACTGGCGGGGTGCAGCGATGTGTAACTGCTGCAATACTTTGCACATCATTCGCCTTGACAAGGGACTACAACGGGAGCAGAGTTTCTCCCGAGCTCGTAATCAACTCTGGACCATAGGAGGAATGACGTTATGCGGCGACTCCATTTTGCTCTGTTGTCTCTGGTGCTGGCGGTGGCTGCCCACCCCCTGGCCGCGGCTACCTACTATGTAGGGTTTTGTAGGAGTTCAGCCTTTGGTAGCATCGGGGCTGCGGTGGCCACGGTTCCCGCGGGTTCAACCATTGATGTGTGCCCTGGAACCTACTTCGAGCAGGTCGTCATCTCCAAGGCGCTGACCCTGCAAGGCATCTCTTTTAACAACTCGTCTCAGGTGGTGATCGCCGTACCGAGCGGCGGGCTGGCGACAACCTCAAGCATCATCGAAGGGACGCTTGCGGCGCAGGTGGAGGTAACTGCGGGGCCGGTGACGATAACCAATATCACCGTGGACGGGACTGCGAGCAGCAACTGCCCGACGAGTACCTTCGTTTACGCCGGAATCTTCTATGCGAGCGGCTCCTCGGGCACGGTGAACGAAGTCGAGACGCGCAATCAGAACTGTGACGGCAGATATGGTTTCGGAATCTTGGCCGAGAACGGGGCCGGTGCCACTCAGTTGGTCACCATAGAAAACAGCAACATCAATAGCAACTCCTATGCCGGTATTACCGCCGGCAGTGATCAGACACCGTCTACGCTTACCGCCTCGATCAAGAGCAACTACGTAGCAGGCGGCGTGGTGGGCATTTCCACGGTTCTCAATGTTGGCGGTAGCGTATCAGACAACATCGTTGTCGCGAGTACTTCCGGCACGGGCGTGGTCGCCAGCTCGCCTTCAAGCTTGGTGTCAAAGAATACGGTGAACGGAGGAAGCGAGGGCATCGAAGTTGATGGGGCCGTCACTGTCTCGGGCAACACGATTAACGGCGCAACGTACGGGGTTTTTGTTAACGCAGCGGGGAGTGTCACGTCTAACGACATATCGAATAGCGGCTACGGTATTTACTTTCAGGTGAACGGAGCAACCATAAAAACCAACATCATTACTCAAGCCCCCGTCGGAATCGAGTTCGGTTGCTACACCGGCACCGCGAGCGGCAACACCATCAACGGCGCTACGACAGGAATCGACAGGGTCCCGGCTGGCTTTGCCGGAGTGAACAAGTTCCACAATGTGGGGACGGTTATAACCGGTGGGTGCGGAGACTCTGGGCTACCGGGGCGGGCGTCTGTGATGGGCGTACATAAAATTGGTGATAAAAAAAGCGGGGATGTACTGCACGACTGAAGTGTATTGGTTTGAACTCGACCTTGAGGACAGGGCTGGCAAGACTCCACGTAATCGGGCACAGCCTGGTATCCAATTTGGTGGGATTTTGAGGGTAATCGAGGTCTTAGAACTCAAAACCCCTCGATGAGCGTTATCGCGATATTTCAACAGTTATGCCTGAATGGCTACTTGGGATTACAGCCCTGAACTCGGTGATCCGATCCACCGTAGCAGCAACTCAGGATCAATCGACGGCCGACCCGTCTCACTGTAGCTGTCTTTCAGTTGCTGCCGGACGAACTCGAAGCTGATGTGCTTGTCGATCAGCCGCAGCAAGTGGGTTTCAGGAACCTGATCTTCCAGACGGAAGTAATAGAACAGCGCTTCGGAACGGTCGCGTTGCCCCATCATGATTGTTCCGCCTCAGTTGGAAATGGAGAGAGCGTTCGTCCGTTAAGATAGCGGAGCGAACGTATGAGAAAAGAGCGCAAGCACTACACTGCTGAGGAGAAGGTGGCCATACTACGGCGCCATCTTTTAGAGAAGGTCCCGGTTTCCGATCTGTGTGAGGAACTGGCTCTGCAGCCGACGGTGTTCTACCGCTGGCAAAAAGAGTTCTTCGAGAACGGAGCGGCTGCCTTCCAAACGCCGGAACGTCCTCGCCATCAGGCAGAGGAGAAACAGAAGCGGATTGAGTTCTTGGAGAAGAAGCGGGGAGCCAAGCCGCGGATCATCTCCGACAACGGACCGCAGTTTATCGCGCGGGACTTCAAGGAGTTCATTCGCATCTCGGGGATGACGCACGTGCGCACCTCGCCGTTTTACCCGCAGTCGAACGGGAAGATCGAACGCTGGCATAAGTCGCTCAAACGGGAGTGCATCCGGCCCCTGACTCCGTTGACGCTGGAAGATGCGCGCCGCTTGATTCAAATCTACGTGGATCACTACAACACAGTGCGACTGCACAGCGCGATCGGCTATGTGACGCCGCAGGATCGGCTCGCTGGACGACAGGCCGAGATCCACGCGGCTCGCGATCGCAAGTTAGAAGAGGCTCGTAGCCAGCGACAACTTCGCCGGCAACAGACGATGTCTTCGAGGTTTGCGCCAGGCGCAGTTACAATGACTTCGCCGGGTGAAACGGAAGCGGGCTCTGCGGGGACGCAACCATGCTGAGGGATAACCTGGTGGGGCTCATCGAGCCGATGCTTCGCAGCGCGGGAGCTTATCCTCTCGCGCTGTGCACTGCACTGAAACAGTCATCGGACGATAGACCCCCATGCCTTGAAAATCCCCGCCCCGAAGGGGCGGAATCTACACTAACGGAGAACGCCCCTTCTCCATTTCAGGCTGAGCCAGAACAGTAGCTATCTGCTGCACAAGACCAGAAAGCCCCGTCCGCCAGTCAATTAGTGTAATGGCGATTTTTCGCTAATTGGCAGTTCTGGCAGGATACTGCCGACTCTCGCCAATTCAGTCGAGGCCCGCTTACTTACCGATTCGCGTGAGGAACAAGCCGAACACGAAGTAGAGAAACCCGACCCCCATCAGAACGAGTCCCTTCCAGTGGAGCCAACCGATGCCCGTCGCTCGTTTAGAGTTTAGGAGCGTATACAGAACGTACAGGACGATGATTGAGAAAGCGAAAATCCCGAACGACTCAGCAAATATTTTGAGCGATCCCATTTTGTTGTTTCTCCCTTCGAGGACTGGGGCCTCAGTGATCACTTCAAAAGCGGCCAACGGTTATCACTTCAAAACCGGCCAACGGGAGTGGCCGTCCAGGACTGAGAATGTTCTACCCTGCCGCCTCCTGTGGTGGCAAGTCGGTTTTGGTGCGCCAGCTCCGGGGGCCGCACTTGAGCACGTGGCCGTGGTGCAATAATCGGTCGAGCATGGCGCTCACGGCGGCCGCGTCTCCCAGCAGTTTGCCCCAGTCTTCCACGGGACGGTTCGAGGTCAGCATGGTGCTGGCGCGCTCGTAGCGGCGCATGATGATCTCCAGCAGTTCTT
>JBAQJU010000198.1:0-9618 GCA_049300475.1 Terriglobales bacterium
GCTAGTTATCATCGTTCAGTGTCATCCTGAGCGTAGCAACTGCTTCGCGGAACGCGCAGCAGTCGCGAAGTCGAGGGACCTTGTGTTCCCCTCCCGATCGGCAGAGTTTGCAACCGTCCGCGCGGAAGGTGCCCCAGGTTCGCGCGCGTTCTGTGCGCGCTAACCTGGGACCATTCAGCAGGCTCTTCCGGTTACGATCTGCAACGGTTGCGTCGACGAAAGGACTACTATGAAGCCGAAATCGCGCTTTCAGATCTTCATCATCATCATTCCCCTGCTCCTCGCGTCCACGCTCTGGTCGCAATCCGCCGTCCCCCCACTCCCCGCCGATATCCCCGCCACTGCCGATCATTACTCATTGCTCCTAATGGGCAACGCAGCCGGCCAGCAAGCCATCTGGACCGCCTCCGACGGCACTCTCCACATCTTCTTCCAGTTCAACGACCGCGGACGCGGCCCGAAAACTACTTCGATCCTGAAGCTCAACTCCAATGGCATCCCGCTCTCTGAGACCATCACCGGCAATGACTACTTGAAATCCGAGGTCAACGAAACCTTCTCGCTCGACGCTTCCACCGCTCGCTGGAAAAATAACGCTGAACAAGGCGAAAAGAAAATCTCCGCCTCTGCTTACTACTCCCCGCTCAATGGAGCCCCCGCCGAAACCGCCCTGCTCGCCGGCGCCGCCCTCCACAACGGAGGCAAAATCGCGCTCCTGCCCGAAGGCGAAGCCCGAGTCCAGCAAGTCTCCGAACTCGACATCGAAGCCAGCTCAAAGAAAAAGCACGTAGCCCTCTACTCCATCACCGGACTCGACTTCAGTCCCACCTATGTCTGGCTGGAAAATCAGGACAGGTTTTTCGCCTCAGTTGATACCTGGGGATCCGTAGTTCCCGAAGGCTGGGAATCCGCAGTCGAGCCGCTCCTCGCCGCGCAAGATAAGGTGAAACATTCCCGTTCCTTCAAGCTTGTCGCCGAACTCACGCATCACCCACCCCACGGAATTGAGTTCACTCACGCCGACGTATTCGACGCCGAATCTGGAAAGATCATCCCCGACCAAAACGTCTTTATCACGGGCAATCGCATCGCGGCCGTGAGCCGCACCGAGGAGTGGCCAGAGATTTCGACCATCGGAGTCCCGGGGTTCCAAATCATCGACGCCCGCGGCAAAACTCTCCTCCCCGGCCTCTGGGACATGCACGCCCATGTAGGCGATAACGACGGCCTCCTCAACCTCGCCGCCGGAGTCACCACCGTCCGCGATCTCGCGAACGACACCGACACTCTTCTGGCCCGCCGCCAGCGCATTAACGAAGGCAAGGAGATCGGCACCCGCGTCGTCATCGCCGGCATCATCGACGGCCGCGGCCCCTATCAGGGCCCCACCAAAATCCTCGTCTCCACCGAAGCTGAGGCTCGCGCCGCCGTCGACAACTACAAGCGCCTCGGCTACGTGCAAATCAAAATCTACAGCTCCGTCCCGCCCGCTATCGTTCCCGCCATCATCGACGAGGCCCACAAAAACGGCCTCCGCGTCAGCGGACACATTCCCGCCGGAATGACCGCCGCGCAATGCGTCAAGCTAGGCTACGACGAGATCCAGCACATCAACTTTCTCGTGCTCAACTTCTTCCCCGAAATCAAGAACACCAACACCATCGCCCGTCTAACCAAGCCCGGAGAACTCGCAGCCAGCCTCGACCTCACCTCCCCCCAGGTTCAGTCCTTCATCAAGCTGCTGCAGGATCACCACACGAAATTAGACCTTACCCTCAACATCTTCGAAGACCAGTACATGTCCCGCATCGGCCAGATCCCTCCCGGCTATCAAGGGGTCGCCAGCCGCCTGCCCGCGCAGGTCCGCCGCGGCCTCCTCACGCAAGGAATGACCCCGCCTCCCGGCATGGACGACACCTACAGAAAATCCTTCGCCAAGATGTTGGAGCTGGCTGGCTTCCTCTATCGCTCCGGCCTCTCCATCGAAGCCGGCACCGACAGCATGGCGGGATTCGCCCTTCATCGTGAATTGGAGTTGGACGTAAAGGCAGGCATCCCGGCAGCCCAGGTGCTCCAAAACGCCACCCTGAACGCCGCAAAAATCATGAGCATGGATAAGGATCTGGGCTCAATAACTCCCGGCAAGTTGGCCGATCTCACGCTCGTCGATGGCGACCCGACGAAAAACATCAGCGACATCCGCAAAACCAGCGTCGTAGTAAAAGATGGAGTCCTCTACTACCCCGCCGAACTCTACACCGAACTGGGAGTGGCCCCGTAAGCTCCCAGTGTTGCCCGGGCCCGTGTGGCGCGGGCATTCCTGCCCGCGTGCCGGACAGCCTCCCCGCCTTCGTTCGCTAGCCAAACTCCGATGTCATCCTGAGCGGAGTGGGGTAAGCGAAGCGCAGCCCCGCGGAGTCGAAGGATCCCTACTCCCTCAATGGTACAGGCGGCCGAAGGCCATGCGTGGAATCTCGTCCTATTCAGTAAACGGGTTCATTGGCTCGGCGGTATCATCGCCACCGGAGCATCGATGAAAGAGAATAGTCTCCTATCCCCCCGCAATCGCTCCCAGAATCACAAACGGCTCTCGCCCTGAAGCCACCGCCTCCGGCAGAGCCGCATCCGGCGATTCGTGTGACAGATCTTCTTCGCAAGCAAAGAACCGCAAGAACGCCCGCCGCTGCAGCGTCCCATGCTCGCGAATCGTCCCGCGCAGCATCGGATAGCGCGCCTCCAGCGCATCCAGCACGGCTCGCTGCGTCGGCTGCCCCTCGACCTCCAGTTCCACCTCAGCCCCAACCCCCGCCAGCGTCCGCAGATGATGCGGAAGTAGCACTCGGATCGTCTTCATGTCCTTCCCTTATCACCGCAAGATGTGATCCTCATCCTTGTCATCCCGCCGCGAGCGCCTAGCCTATGGGTAGGAGCTCCCGGCATGTCTCCTGACTCCGGACTATCGCGGCTCCACATTCCCGTCCAGCAGCCGTGGTTTGCCATCATCACCCGCGGCCAGAGAGCCATCCTCAGCTCCACCATCGCCGCCGCTGTTTTCCTAAGCGGAGGTCTGCTCGACTGGTTCGTCACTCGCGAATATCTTCCCCGAATCTCCCTGATGTTGGCCGGGGCCGCAATATCCCTAAGCGTCGGATTTCTGATCTTCCAGATCCTCACCAACATCCAAAGACGCTACCAGATGATGCTCGATCAGCTACGGCGTGTTGCTGAACTGAATCACCACATCCGCAACGCGCTCCAGGTCATCGCCTACCACAATGTGCCGGACCGCAGCGAGGGGGCGATTCAACAGGTCAACACCCAGATCGTTCGTATTCAGACGGCGCTTCGTGGAGTCTCAGTAGCGCTCGGCGACGATCACGATTCTCCAACTCTTACAGTCGTTCCTGAAGAACGCCGCTTCGGATCTTAGCCAGATCCGACCCCACCCAACCTCTCCCGCCCCCACCAATTCAATCAAATTTCGCTACCCGAGCGTCTGCACCTCCACCGACAGCACCGCCGGCAGATCGCGTACGATCGCCTGCCAGCTGTCCCCCGCGTCCGCCGACGCATACACCTGCCCGCCGCTAGTCCCAAAATAAATGCCGCATTCATCCAACGAATCCACCGCCATCGCATCCCGCAGCACGTTCACATAGCAGTTACTCTGCGGCAACCCGCGAGTCAGCGCCTCCCACTCATTTCCGCCGCTGCGGCTGCGGTACACACGCAACTTGCCCTCATGCACATAGTGTTCCGAGTCGCTCTTGATCGGCACCACGTAAATCGTCTCCGGCTCGTGCGCGTGTACGTCGATCACAAATCCAAAATCCGTGGGCAGGTTCCCGCTGATCTTCTGCCACGAATCTCCCGCGTCATCGCTGCGCATCACATCCCAGTGCTTCTGCATGAAGAGCACTCCCGGACGCGCCGGATTCATCGCGACATGATGCACGCAGTGCCCAACCTCGGCCGTCGGATTGGGAATGTATTTCGAATACAGTCCTTTATTAATCGGCTTCCAGGTCGCGCCCCCGTCGTCCGTACGAAAGGCCCCGGCCGCCGAGATCGCAATAAATATCCGCTTCGGGTCCGACGGATCAAGAATGATCGTGTGCAGACACATCCCTCCCGCGCCCGGCTGCCACTTCGGCCCCGTCCCGTGCCCGCGCAGTCCCGGAAGTTCGTGCCAGTTCTTTCCTCCGTCCGTCGAGCGAAACAATGCCGCATCTTCTACTCCCGCGTACACCGTGCCGGGATCGCTGAGCGACGGCTCCAGGTGCCACACCCGCTTGAACTCCCACGGATGCTGCGTCCCGTCATACCACTGATGCGTAGTCAGCGGCTGGCCGCTCTCCGCCGACGCGTCGTAGACGAACTTGTTGCTCTCGCTCTGGGGCGGCCCCGGAGTCGCCGCTTCACCGGCCGGCAATCCAGGCTGATGCCATGTCCTGCCGCCATCATCCGAGCGCTGAATAATCTGCCCGAACCATCCGCTCGATTGCGACGCATAAATCCGGGTCGAATCCACCGGCGATCCCTTGAGGTGATAAATCTCCCACCCCGCAAAATGCGGTCCGCTAACGTCCCATTTCTCGCGCTTCCCGTCCGATGTCAATACAAAAGCGCCCTTACGCGTCCCCACCAGAACCCGCACTCCGCTCATTCCATCTCTCCTCGTTAATCGCAATCGGCACCAGGGGGGTGCCCCATCCTAACGTCGCGGTTTTTGCGACGTTAGGGTGGGTTAGCTCATGCGTCGCAAGCTCATCAGCACGAGAACTCATGATAGGAGCCAACCTCAACTCGCGTTCCAATTTGAGAGCTTTTAAAGCGCCCAGCTTTGAAAGGGCCCGGCTTCAGCCGGGCCGTTCCAAGCCAACAAAGAATCGGGGCTTTAGCCCCAGAGGAAAACAAGCTTCCGGCCGAACGCTAAGCCGCCTTCGTGAGCTGGCCGCGCATATGTTTCATAAACTCGCCCATGGCCGCGAGGTGACCCGGAGAGCGCTTTTCGATCCACGCCTCATAGCGTTGTGCCGCCTTTTCCAGGTTCGACACATACCCGTCATAGACGAATTTTTTCCGGAACTCCGGCACCGTAGCCTTGATCCGCTGCCACACCCCAAAGAATTCCCCGCTCGTCTCGAAGAACAGATCGTCGTGCAGCAGTCCGTAGTTGAGCAAGGCGCACGCCTGCTCCCAATAGCTCACCACCATTGCGGCGAACGCACCGTTCTCGGTGCCCATCGGCGCCAGCCGCATCGCTTCATCGAAAGACTCCGCGAAGTAGTTTTTGAAGAACCAGTCCCGTGCCTGTCGCAGCCGCGCCTCCCGGCGCATCTCGTAAATCTGTAAGTGGAGCTGTGCTTGTTCATGCGTAGGTTTCGTTTCCATTTGTTATCTCCTTTAAGTTTCGTATCAGGTTAATTTCGTATCAGAGTATCGTTTTAGCGATACCGCTCCCATCGCAATTAATCGCGCCATTAGGGCACACCCAAAGAATTGTCTACAGCCTGCTGCTCACCCGGCCTGCCCCCACTCTTCAATCTCTATTCTGTAGACGATCAGCCCGCTCCGAAATTGACAGCCCCACAAAAATACCTGTGGAAATTACGATTAACCTTTGTCCCCCACCGAAGCACTGATAATGAAGCCCTGATTAAAGTTTGGATTCCCCGGCGCGCCCCTCCGTGTCTTCTGTGGTTTGTGGTTTTCTCCGGGCAAGCCGTGTATAGTCCACTCTAGCCCGAATCTCCGACCCCACAGTCGGCTTTTCGGCACCATTCACCCCGTGATCGCGATTATTCTAGCCCGATTTCCGCGTCCCCATCCCACTTGTTACTTCAGAGGATCACCCTTTGGGCCCTGCGAGTTGAAAACCTCAGATTGAGTCCGAAGCCAACGCTTCAACTCCATCGCGTGCTCAAGTGCCCCTTCCCAAACGTGTCATCCTGAGCGGAGCGGGGTAAGCGAAGCGCAGCCCCGCGCAGTCGAAGGACCCCTACACCCTTCTCCGCAACGTGCCCCCGCTTCCGCGTCTTCAGTGAACGTGTCCGATGCTAAGACGCGGGCCGGACGGGGCGAAGCATCCGCCCAGCTCTAGGGACTCCGTTCTCCCACTTTTTACTCCGCTGATTCCCCCTCCGCTCGCGATCCAACATCCGACCTTCAGCGACACTCGACCCCACCCCAGCCCAAGAATCTAGAAGGAATGGGCCGATTCGGCCAACGTAGATGCCCCTGATACCACCTCTGCTCCACTTGTTACTCGAAAGGTTCCCCCGCTGCCGAAGGCCCAGAGTTTAACGCTGGTTTCCCTGAGACCTGAAACTTGATACCCGAGACCAGCTCTTCTATTTCCCCCGCAGCATCCCCACCACTCGATCAAAATCGTCAATCGTCTCGTAACTGATCACGATCTTCCCTCTTCCCTGGCGATCGCGAATCCGCACGTGCATCCCCAGCACTTCTTCCAAGGACCGTTGGGCAGCCCTCACATTCGGGTCCACCCATCGCGCCCGGCCATCCTCGTTCAACCGGCTCGATTCCCTCGGCAGAACCATCCCTTGCACCAGGTCTTCGAGTCGCGCCACCGACATCTTTTCCTCAATCACCTTCTGCGCGATCGTCCATCTTCGCGCTTCGTCCTGCACCATGAGCAGCGCCCGTGCGTGGCTGTACGTGAGTCTCCCCTTTTGCAGTGCCCCGATGATTCCCTCCGCGAGCGTGAGCAACCGCATGTAATTCGCTACCGTCTCGCGCGATAGTCCAACTCGCGAGCCAATCTGCTCCTGCGTGAGTTTGAAATTCGTGCTCAGGTTGGCGAACGCCTCCGCCTGGTCCACGCAGTTCAAATCCTGCCGCTGCAGGTTTTCCACGACCGTCATTTCCGCCGCTTGCTGGTCCGAGACCCGCTTGATGATGGCCGGAATCTCCTCCATCCCAGCCAGTCGCGCTGCCCGCAGCCGCCGCTCGCCCAGGATCAGCTTGAAAGACCCTTCCTTCCCCGGACGCACCACCACCGGCTGCAAAACCCCCTGCACCCGAATCGACTGCGCCAGATCCAGCAGCGCCTTCTCGTCGAAAGTCCTTCGGGTCTGGTATGGATTCTCGTCAATCCGGTCAATACTCAGCCGCACCACTTCGTCTCCCCGTGCCACGGGCCCGGCGGCGGCCTGCAAATCCACCAACAAAGACGAAGTGTCAGTCGCGGGAGAGTGTAGTGAGGAAGAGGAGGAAAGTGAAGAAGAGGAGGGCAGTGAAGACGAAGTAAGAATAGTTGCGGCCGCCGCGCCCGCACCTTCGCCTTGCGCCGCATCGACCGCGGGCTTCACCACGCGCGGCCCAGGCAGCAACGACTCCAGCCCCCGTCCTAGCGCCCGCCGCTTCTCCGCGACCTTCTCGGGACCGGTTTTCTCCTGCGCCTTATCCGTCGTTACGGCATTCGAAGTGCTCTGCATTCGTCCCTCTCCAAGGGTTACGTGGTGACGGGGCTCAGCCCCGTTTCGTTATAACCGGCCCCGAATAAGCCGATTTGAATATATATCGATATATATAAATATTCATGTCGATAAATCTAAGCCGCCTGCCCAGGCTCCGGCGATCCAGGTCCAGGTGAGGGACCGGGTGAAGGCTCAGAGGACGGCGAAGTCGAAGTTGCCGACCCCGTGCCCGTCAGCCGGTCCAGCATTTCCTTCGCCAATCGGATGTAGCTCTCCGCTCCCCGCGACCGCACGTCATACACCAGCGCCGGCTTCCCATGACTGGGAGCCTCCGCCAGCCGTATGTTCCGAGGAATCGTCGTCGTACAAAGCTTCGCCCCGAAATATCTTTGCAACTCTTCCGCCACCTGCTGAGCCAGGTTCGTCCGCTCATCGAACATCGTCAGCACCACGCCATCGACGGAGAGCGTCGGATTCAAGGCCGCTCGAATCCTCTCGATCGTGTCCAGCAACTCCGACACGCCCTCGAGGGCAAAGTACTCGGCCTGCATGGGAATAAGAACGCCGTCGGCGGCAACCAGAGCGTTCAACGTAAGCAAGTCCAGCGCGGGAGGACAATCCAGCACGATGAACTGGAAGCGCTCGCGAATGGGAGCGAGAGCATCTCGCAGACGGTACTCCCGCCGCTCCGCTTCGACCAGTTCAATGTTTGCGCCGATCAGGTTCTTGTGCGAAGGGATCAACCAGAGCTGCTCAAGTTCGGTAAGTCGGAGCGCCTCCTCCGCCGAGGCTGCGCCCATCAGCACGTCGTAGATGCTGATCCGCTCGGGGTCCTTGACCAGGCCTAAGCCGCTGGAGGTGTTGGACTGCGGATCGCAATCGACCAGCAGCGTGTTGACTTCGGCTGCGGCGAGCGAGGCGGCGAGATTGATGGCGGTCGTAGTCTTACCGACGCCGCCCTTCTGGTTGGCGATTGCGATGACACGTCCCATAGTTTCTTAGACCTGGATGGTTTGGGCGCGCTCAGGATAGACCGTTCGGCATTGTGAAAGCAATGCCCGAGTTTGGTGCAGCCACGGGAGTGTTCCACGTGGAACATTGGGCAAGTTGGTAAGCCTCCGGGATGTTCGGTCAAGAGTGTTCCACGTGGAACACTTGGCGCTGTCCGCAATTTTGGGGCGGGTGTTTCACGTGGAACATTGTTTACAAAATGAGGAAGTGTTCCACGTGGAACAGTCTTCGATGTGTCTCATAGTGAGACGCTCAGTGCCGAAAGATAATTTCAATCATGTCCTTGACATTTCGATTAAATGCATGCACTTGTCCGGGGACCGCTTACGATAGTTGACCGATTGATAGCACCCGGTTTTGTGACTTCGGGACATTAATATTCTGCCAAGTCAGCGCGGGAAGAGGGTTCAGTTTGGAGACTTGGGCGGCGCCGATCAGGAGTGCCAGACGGCCGGCGGGGGCCAGGAAGGTGGTGGCGAAGGGGAGGATCTGGTCGAATTTTTCTACTGCGCGGAAGGTGACTACGTCGGCCCTGGGGCACTCGGAACCTTGACGTTCGGCCAGAGTTTCCGCACGTTCGGTTAATACATTGATGTCCGTCAATGTAAGTGCGCGGGATGCTTCCTTGAGGAAAGCGGCCTTCTTGTGATTCGCCTCGATCAGCGTGAGGTGGATGCCGGGCGCCCAGATCTTGAGGGGGAGAGCGGGGAATCCGGCTCCGGAGCCGATGTCGAGGACGCGGATGAGCTGCGACCTGCGAGCCCCGAGCTCTGCGCTACCCTGATTCTGATGGCTCGCGGCGAGTTTGTCGATGAAGTACGGGTCCAAGCTCCCTCGGCTGGGCTCGGGATTTCGGTGCGCGGCTCCGACGCCGCGCAAACGCCTCAACTTCGACTCCGCCGACACGGCGTCGATCGACGCGGAAGCCGTGGAGGAGTAGGGGTCCTTCGACTCGCTCCGCTCAGGATGACAGTTTGTTAGGGAGTCGGGGAAGAGGTGACGGGCCATAAAAAATGACTCGCCGAAGTGGCGGGTTACGATTTCTTCCGGGTTGCGGATGGCGGTGAGATTGATGCGGGCGTTCCATCGCAATAATAGATCGATGTACGTCGATATTTGTTCCAGTTGGACGGAGGCAAGCGGATGATCGAGGAAGGGTTCGAGG
>JBAQJU010000199.1:0-26060 GCA_049300475.1 Terriglobales bacterium
TCAACCTGGTGGAACGCTTCTTTGCCTTGCTGACAGAAAAACAAATCCGGCGCGGCATTCATCGCAGCACCCGCGAACTGGAGCAAGCCATCCGGCATTATCTGGACACCTACAACCAAACAGCCAAGCCTTTTGTTTGGACTAAAACCGCTGACCAAATCCTCGCCAGCGTGGCCCGCTTTTGTCAGCGAACTTCAGTTACAGGACACTAGGTCGCAGGCGTAATGGCTGGGGCCTTCGGCGCTACTGCTGCCGCCACGGCGCCCGGCGCCAAGTTCCACGGCTTGCCGTCGAAATGCGACGGGAGCGCCAAGCCGAAGAGCTTCAGGATGGTTGGCGCTACGTCGACAATCGCTGGTTTTTCTTCGATGAATTTGTGGCTGGAGAACAGCACACCGGGAACCAGCCGGGGATCGATGCAGTGATCGCCGCTCCACGCCTTGGTGTTGTCTTCGAATATTTCCCCGGTCACCTTACCCATCACAGAATCCCATGAAGCGCGGTAGCCCGCACCGTAGCCGATCAGCAGATCGGGCGCATTGTCTCGATACGGACCCTGATAGACCACATTCGTCTGAAAGACTCCGGTGACACCGACGGCCCCGGATGCGGGATCGACCAGCCCATTCAATTTTTGTTTGATCTCTTCCTGCAGCGCCTGCGCTGCGGTGCGGTCGACAATTCCCTGCTTCTCGCGTCCCTTGATATTCAGATAAAGGCCGTTGAGGCCCATGGTGTAAGCGCGCGTGCGCGACCAGTCAACGTCCTCGAACCAGTCGCCGCTTTCGGCCTTGCCATCTTTCAGGGTGAGATATCCATTCTGATGCAGCCAGGCATTCAGGTTCATGCAACGCGCAAAGGACTTGAATCCATGATCGGAGATCACCATCAGCAGCGTATTGTCGTCGATCTTTTCCATGACACGGCCGATTAGTTTGTCCATGCGCTGGTAGAGATCCTGAATCACCTCGCGGCGCTCCGCCTTGGGCACATCGCGGGCCGCGGGATGATCCTCTTCCAAATAGCGCCAGAACATGTGCTGCACGCGGTCTGTGGTATCGAAAACGCACGTGCACAATCCCTGCCTGGTCTTCTCCAGCGCGTCAAACAGCATCTTCTCGCGGTCTTCGTGATTTCCGTAGGCTTGCGCGAGGAAGGCGTCGTCATCGAGCACGTGCTCGTTGAGCGCCCAGGTATCTTCCGCGAGGCCGAGCGTGGCAAACGCGCCGTAGAGTTTTGCCAGATAGATTGAGTACGTGACCGGGTGGGAGATGGGCAGGTCGGGGTGGCCTGGGTCGATGTTCACCGGTGTGACGTAAACTTCGACCTCGGGCGAAACTTCTTTGAGATAGAAGCGGCAGATGCCGTGGGCGTTAAAGCCCAAGCCGGCTTTGAATTCGATGGGAATCCATTCGGAATATTCGCCAACTTTCAGGGTGAACTTCTCCGAGCCAACCGCGAGGCGCGCCTGGTTCGCTGTTGTGTCGGGCCGAATCTCGTACTCGACGCGCAATTCGGTTCCGGCTTTTTCGGCGAGCGGACTATCGGGGCCGGGCACGTACGAATGGCAAACGCCGTTCTTGCGCTCGATAGGGACACGGACTCCGCCCTCGCGAAACTTGTCGCGTTGGCTGCGCGTTGTGCAGAGGCAGAACGTCCCCTGACTGCCTTTCAGGTCGGGGACGCACATGCCTGAGAGCAGCACTCCCTGAAACTTCTCCGGCGGAAAGGTCACCGGAACGCGAATTACCGAACTGAAAATCCCGGCCTTGCCCAGCCAGTGCCAGAAAGGCGTGCCTTTGCGCATCCCCTTGATTTGAGTCTTGCCGAACGGAATCGAATACTTGCCGATTTTGATGTGGCGTTTCGGGCCCTTGATCTCAGCCGAGGAAAGAAACGGTAGATAGTTGCTGGTATCGCGCGCCAGAAAATCGTAGATGTTATGTTTACCCGGATTTACTCCGGTCATGAATGTGGACCAGGCCACGGGCGAAATCGCGGGGAAGGTGGTGCGGAGTTTGGTGAAGGTTCCCTTGTCGCGTAGCTTGGCCAAATTTGGCAAGCGGCCTTCGTTCATGAAGCGCGAGGCGAGTTCGGGATCCATACCGTCAAATCCCAGAATCACGGCGCGCTCAAAGGTGGCCTTGCCGTAGGCATTGCGCCGCCGCAGGAAGCGGAACAACTGGCGGAAGGGCCACGTCATCAGCGCGTAAAACGAATACAGGAATGCGACAAAGATCGCCCAGAATGACGATAGCACGGCGAATCCCGCGCCCGGACCGGCATATGAATGAGCCAGCGCGGGCAGAATAAGTAGGGCGACCAGCACAAATCCAAAGACTCGCGCGCTGTTTTTTGCAATGGAAGTACGAACGGATGACTGTCGCTTAGGAAAATTCCGAGGAGGTGCCAGGAAAGAGCGGAAACCACGGGGCGCACGGGGATGCACGGAGGAGCCCGTGCTTGGAGATTCCCCACAGAGGCACGGAGAGTTGATACCGGTTTCAGGTTGGCGGGCGAGGGCGCCCGCCCTACACAACGTGCTCATATTTGAATCCCCAACAGCTCCTTGAAGATAAATCCGGCGATCATCGAAAGAATGAAGAACAGCCATATCCAGTTCATTTCGTATCCGGCAATCCCCAGCGGGATGGTGCGCTCGGGATAATCGACCGCAATCGATTCGACGGCACCATTCGCCGGCAGCGCCGACTCTCCCGAAAAGAATACTCTCTCCCAGAAATGGTCGCGCCAACGCTCGGGCGAAACCCGCGCCAGTTGCGACGACACCCGGACTGTCTTTGTCACGCTTGGGGTCACGTCCGGCGTTGCGCTCGGGTCGCCAGCGGTGATTTTCACCTGGTACGCGCCGTCCTGGCTGGCCACGAGCCTCCAGACCACTTCATTGTCCGCGGCAACGTGCACCGGAGGCGCGCTGGCGGTAATCTCCGGGGGCAAGTCGATCGAAATCCGATCGAGCGCCTGCGGGTTGTTTAGACGCGCCGTCAACAGAAATGGCGTGTTCGCATGAATGGCCGTCAACCCAAGAACGCGATCCAGTTGCACGATCAGCAGCGTGATCGGAATGATGACATAGAGCAGCGGCTTAAACGCGAGTTTCAGATAACGCGCCGTGCCGCGCAGAATCTTACCGTAAGATCCCATTACGACCTGTAACTGATCCCGATACAGCCGTACCGCCAGCAAGTGAGCCTTCAGTTGATCCTTCGCGATTCCAATCGCCTTCTGATCGGATGTGTAGCCGAATAGGACGATCATGAGCAGGCCGACCACCACCGAAAGCATGACCACGATGGCCAGCGGACTCAGCAGCCATGCAGGCAAAAATAAGAGCGAGGCGGACGCCGCACTGGCCGAAGCCCGAGCAGCTGTCACTACAGGTTGTAAGAAGATCCCCAAGCTACTCGATATACCTATTCAATATAACCAAGCCCGCGCAGCCGTTTCTGAACGTCTTCCTTCGACGTGTTGGTTTCATCCGGCGGCAGGATTTTATTGGTTTCCTTTTCGAGCATGTGGATCACGAATTCGTCGATCGATTCGTATCCGGCTGCGTCGGAACACTGCTTGACCTTTTCCAGCAGTTCGCCTTCGATCTTCACTTTGTGGGAACCAAACATGATTTCTCCCGTTCTTTTAATGGCCGCGCATATGATCGGCCCTCAGGGGCTAAAGCCCGCATTCAGGGCTGTTGCGAGCGGTACGGCTGAAGAGGCTGCGGAAAAAGTCCAGATGCTGACCTCAGCCCCTAAAGGGGCGATTGATAGCAAGCAGTTTGCGGCATCGCTAAAGCGATGCCCTGATACGAAACCGATTTTCCCCGCAGCCTGTGAAGCCGTGCCCTGCCAAACCTATTTCGCAACCAGTTCTATGTACCCAAGCCGTCACAACATCTAGCGCGACTGGAACACCGATTGCCCCATCATATCTTTTGTCTTCGGGATGCCGAATTCCGACAAAATTGTCGGGGCGATATCGGTGAGCGCCGGCGTCTGGGCCGGAACCTTGCGATTGCTCAAGAGGACTCCTGGCACCTTGGTGTAATCCATGCAGTGGTCACCGCTCCACGGATTCATATTGTCTTCGAGAACGTCGGGCGGTATGAAACCCAGAATTGTTTTCCACCCCGAACGATATCCGCGATTGTAGCCAACCAGCGCATCCGGCCCGCTGCGCGTGTACGGCCCCTGATAGACCTCGCTTGCCAGATCGACACGCGTGATCACCTGCGAATTATCCTTCGGGTCGTGGACCTCCAGCAGTTTGTCGCGAATCTCGCGCAGCAATGCATCGGCCTGTGCGGGATCGACGATTCCGTCCCGCTCACGCCCCTTCATATTCACATAGAGCCCATTCAACCCCAGTCCGTAGGCGCGTGTGCGGCTCCAATCGACATCGGCGAAGGGCTCGCCCGAATCCTCGGCGACACCTTCTTTGCGCGCAATGTAGCCGTTCTTCCACAGCCAGGTATTCAGGTTGAACGAATGCCGGTAGGGCGCGAAGCCGTGGTCGGAGAGCACGAGCAGCGTCGTGTTTTCATCGAGCTTCGGCAATATTTCGCCAAGCACCTGGTCGATCTGCTCGTAAAACTCCTCGAGCGCGCCTCCATACTGGGCACTGGCGGCCGCATCATACGTCGGGCTCTGCGGATCGGTCAGGCGCCAGAGCATGTGACCGTTGAGATCGAGGCTCGAAAAGTAAAAGAAGAACAGGCCGTCGCGAAATTTTGGAAACTCCGCATCGAACGCCCGCCGATGTTCGGCCAGCACGGTGTGCGCCTGTTGGAGGTATTCTTTGTCGTCGAGCACGTCCGCCATGCGGGCTTTCGTGTCTTCCGCAATGCCTTGGGTGTGATATTCGCCAATCTCGCTGGCCAGATCGCGCGAGTAACTGGAAGGCGTTGAAATCGGCAGGGCTGGATTTTCCGGATCGATGTTGATGGGCGAGACGTAGAGCTGAAAACGGGGATGCGTCTGCTTGAGATAGAAGCGGCAGATGCCTTTCACGTTGCCGATGACGGGCATGAGCTCGAAATCCACCGGCAACCAGCCGCTCCATTCTCCTTCTTTCAGTACGAACTTTTGCCCCTGTAGATCGATGCGCGCGACCGGGTCGAGCGGATCCACATCGACCGTGAAGGGCTCGGTGGAGGGCGGCGAGCCTTTCAAGAAAGTGTTGTCAGGTCCGATCAGGCGGGTCGCGACCCGATTATTCTTCACCTCTACCTGCACGATTTCTCCGCCTTCGACCGCGCCCACGGCCGCGGTCGGATCGTCAGTGTAAAAAGTAAATGTGCCATAGGTGCCGCGCAGATCGGGCGTGCCCATGCCGGAAAGCGTTTTCCCCTTGGCATCGATGGGAGGAAAATTTGCGGGAATGCGATAGACGAAATTGTGAATATGATTTTCGTCGAGAATCTCCCAGAACGCCTTCCCGTGGCGTAGTTGCTCGGCCGAACCGCTGCCCAGCGGAATCACCCAGCGTCCGATCTGAAAACTATGCTTTGGCCCTTCGACCTTGGACGTCGAAAAATAAAGCTGAAAATTCTTTGGGTCGCGATGGATGAAATCAAAGATTCCGTGCCCGCCGGCGTTCATTCCCGTAATGAGGTTCGACCAGGCCACCGGGCTCTGCGGCGGAATACTCGTTGTCAGACGCCGGAACGAACCCTGCTCGGCGAGCCGGGCAAAATTGGGCATCTTGCCCTCGGCCATAAATTTGGTGAGCAGGTCCGGGTCGAGGCCATCGACGCCCAGGATAATCATCTTCATGTTGCGCGAGCCGACAGCCCCATGCACGCGCTGGCAAGAGAGGAGAAAGAGCATCCCGGCAGCGCATAGTGCCGCCAGGCACACCAGCCGAACAAGTTTTCTCGAGGTTTGATTCACTCTAAATAGGTCCAGCTTTACGGAGGCATGGAGCCAGTGCGGTGCGACTATGCGCCGGCAAACATACACTGGAAAATAATGCTTGGGGATCACCATCTCTTCTAGAGACGGGTCCGGAGAGCGTGTATATAAGATTCTACGCGGAGTTTCAGGTCCGTCAAGACCGGGGGCCGAGCCTTCCGCCATCCACGGCCCGAACCGCCCACAAGACACCTGTCCGCGATTTTGGCTTGGGGGATTTTGGTTTGCGTATTTTGGGGGAACCGGCGCCTGCCGTTACACTTAGTCTCATGGTACGGAGACTGGTTGCCACGGTCAGACTGCTCTTTCCCGGCATCATCGTCGTCGTTGTCTTTATTTTTGCGTTCGACGTCACTTCTCCCGCCGCTGCTGCGTTCAAGCCGAACCTCATTCTTATCACGCTCGACTCGGCGCGCGCCGACCACATGGGCTTTCTCGGCGCCAAGCGTGCTCTTACGCCGAACCTCGATCGTCTGGCGGCGGAGAGCATCGCCTTCGAGCATGCATATGCGCAGGCTCCCGGCACGGTCGTTTCGGCCGCCACTATTCTGGCCGGAGCGTACCCGCAAAGCACCGCGATGAGTGAAATCGGCGGCACGTTGCCGTCATCGCTTCCCTTCCTGCCCGATTTGCTGAAGGCGCAAGGGTATCGCACAGCCGCTTTTGTCGGCTCGATTGCACTCGACCCGCGGAACGGTCTGGCACAGGGCTTTGAGCGCGGCTTTCAGACGTACGACGCCGGTTTTCGTCCCGTAATTCCTGGCGATCTCCGCCCGCCTGTCACGGAGCGTAGCGCATCTGAGGTGGCCGCACGGGCCATCGCGTGGCTCGGCCACAATGCCCAGGGTCAAAATGCGCAAAGCCCGTTTTTTCTGTGGGTCGATATCAACAGCCCGAGCACCGGCCTCGCCTCCTACAATGCCTCGATCACCGCCGCCGATACGGCCGTTGGAAAACTCGTCGACGCGCTCAAGCAGCAGAAAATTGACGCCAGCACTGCGGTGATCGTCGCCGCGGACCATGGCCAGAGCCTCGGAGCTCACGGTGAAGAAACTCACGGCATCTTTCTCTACGATGAGACGATTCACGTGCCGCTGCTCATCAAACTGCCCGTGGCGCAGCCCTCCGCCAGGAAGGTGACCACAAAGGTCAGGCTCGTGGATATCGCTCCGACGTTACTCGAAATCGCCGCTATTCCCGTGCCTTCGCAAATGCAGGGGCAATCGCTGTTGCGCATCGCCAGATCGACGTCCGGAGGCAGCAGTGGTGATCAGCCCGTCTATTCGCGCAGCGATCTTTCCCAGCGCGGATTTGGCTGGAGCCCGCTGGAATCGTGGCGCGCGGGCAAGTACCTCTATATTCGCGCTCCCAAGCCGGAGCTCTACGATATGACGGCCGACCCGGGCGCCAACCACAATCTGGCCCAAAGTTCGAAAGCGACGCTCGACACCATGGCTTCGCAACTCGAAAACTTTGACCGCCATTTTGGTGGCGGGGGCAAGTCCACGACCGAGTTGAGCTCCTCGGAGATGCAGAAACTGGCGTCGCTGGGATACGTTGGATTGCAGAAGTCTGCAGGCACTTCGGCTTCGGTCGCGGGAACCGATCCCAAAGACAAGATTGCGATTGCCAACAAGGTGATCGAAGCAGCGGGCCCATCGTTGTTTGGTCCGTCGCGGTTTGCGGAGTCGAAGCCGGACCGGGCCATTGCGGCCCTGCAGCCGCTGGTTGCCGCCGATTCCAACCTTTACCTTGCCGAGTACACCTTGGGCGTGGCGCTGGCCGAGAAAGCCCGTTACGCTGAAGCCGCCACGCATCTGCATAAAGCGATCGAACTGCAACCCGACTCCGGATGGGCGCACTACGAAATGGGCGCCACGCTGCTGAAAACGGGAGACTTCAAAACCGCTGCTGTGCATCTGGAGATTGCCGCTGGACGTCTGCCCGGATTTGCGCCGGCGCATGCCGCGCTCGCCGAAGCGTATGGCAAGTTGGGCCGAACCGACGATGCGAAACGGGAGCGAAAAGGGGGCCAGAGATGACGCTCCGGCAACACCGATGTCGCCCGTCTTAGTGCCGCGTTGTCCTACTACCCCCACCCGCCGATCTAATGAAATCATGATGTTAGCGAGATTTTCCTTGCAAAATATTGATTCCGCATAATTTAGATGCAAAATATTGATTACACAAGAGTTGCAGCTATGCGACTGCGGCTCATTAATTAGAATCAATAACTTAACTCGATTACACCCGGCCGTCTCTGGCCAAAATATTCATTCTACATAAGTTAGCGATAACACCCAGAAATCTTCGCGCACTTTCGCATCCCTGGGCGCAGATGGCGGCGGTCCCATGAACTGGTGCTCACTTTTTCAGGATTTCCCCTGGCTCGTCTTAAGTCAAGAGCAACGATTTCGGAAGACGGGGCTTTTCCAGACTTAACCGAGCTCTCCAATAAGAAAAGGCGTCCCGTTTTTTGCGGGACGCCTCTTGAAGCCTAAGTCGGCCAGTTTTAGAAGTAGAACTTTGCGCCGAGCTGGATGGCTCTACCCTCGCCATTGGTTGAGATCGTCTTTGTCGTGTACACCTGTCCGAAGTTCCCGAAAGAGTTTGTCACATCTTCGTTGCCGAAGAAACCGGGATCTGCAGGGTTATAGAAGTTTGTGTGGTTGAAGGTGCCATAGGTTTCCAAGCGCAGTTCGAAGTACCGCGATTCGTCGACGTGAATCCTCTTCTCTAGCGCTAGGTCGCCGTAATTGATTCCCGGGCCGTAGAGCGGGTTGCGGCTGGCGGTACCAAGTTCCCCACTATTAGCAGTTGTGAAAGCCGCAGGGTTGAAGTACAGGTTCTGCGGGTTGTTTCCATTGTTGTTTCGGGGATCGCGGATGCCAAGCGGGGCACTGGTGCGCACGGCCTGGCCCGGACCGGCGTAGAACGAATCCGGGAGGGCGTAGAGGAGCGAGGTACTAAGCGGGTCAAAGACGGCAACGGGGGTTCCGTGCTGCAGCGTGTAGATGCCGGACAGGTTCCAGTCGTCCGTCAGCCTTTTCCATTTATGCGTGAACTGGTAGATAGGCAGAGTGTAGGTATAGCTGACCACGAAGCGCTGCGGGGCATCGTTGGCGGAAGGAGCCCACATGCAAGCTGAGCAGAACGGGTTGATGCCCGGGAAGTTGAAGGCGCTGTTTTCAAGGCTCGAAGTCTGGTCGAAATACCGAGACCAGGTATAGGCGGCCAGAACCTGCAATCCCTTGCTGAAGCGACGGTTCAACGTTACCTGCAGCGAGTCGTAATGGGAGTTGAATTCGGTCTCCTGCTGACCGGGTTGCCCGTAGACAGCTAGGTTGTACGGAGTTGCCCCGGCCACCGGGGCTCCATTCGTGTAAATGTGTGTAACCGGGTCTTGGCTTATGGGAGTTTGCGGGCACTGGGGGTATGAGCTCGGGAATGCCATAAGGTACCCTAATGGACAGCCTGCTGTTGCCGCGACTGGATTCACGCCGGGAGCCTGACCGGCCAGATTCAAAAGGATGGCGCCCTCTTCGTGGCGTCCGCGATTGCCCACATAGCCGACGCTGAGGATGGTCGCTTTATCGAGTTGCCGCTCGACCGTCAGGTTAAAGTTGGTCGACCGCGGCGAAGTAAATCTCGGGTCTTCCGTGTTAAATCCTAATCCGACAGGAGTGTACTCGGCGAAATTGAGGTTTGTGGCTCCCACCGCAGGTGGAGTAAATGGGAATGGGTTCATAGCCGTGCACGTCCCCGTAGCATCCGAGTACGGATTGGCAAAGCCGACAGAGCCACAGGTCGGACCGGCCCCTGGGCTGGTGAGGGCGAAGGGTGCATTGGTTAAGGTCTGCAGCGCGAGTTCTTCTTCGCTGCGGTTGTAGTACAGCCCAATGCCGCCGTGCACGCTCCAATTTCTGTTGGCACCGGGACTCCAGGCAAATCCGAACCGGGGAGCTAACAGGTCGTACTTGACGCTCATGCCGCCGTACTGGTTGATGCCCTGATCACCCGGATAGACGAATCCCGGAGGCGCTGTGGGATAGACAGTGGACTGCTGGCCGGGCCGGAAGGCGCCCATAATCAAGCCATGAAAGTAGTTATTCTTCCATGGGGTCTCGATGTCGTAGCCGGTCCCGTAGGTGATGGTCAGGTTCGGCCTAATCTGCCACTGGTCTTGCACGTACGCATAGATCTCGTGGGCCTTGGCGTCGACGATGGATCCGCTGCCCTGCAAGTAACTGGTTGGGACCCCCAGCAAGAAATCCACGGTTCCGTCTCCTGTGGAGAACGCGCCTTGTCCGTTGAAAGTGAAGTTCCCGCCGAGGTTGTTGAAGAAGGGATTGTCAATCGACGGGCGGTCAATTGTAATGCCCGCCTTGATCGTGTGCCGGCCATAGACCTTACTGAAGTTGTCAGTCAGTTGGTACACGTTCTGGACGCGGGGTTGAGGGCCATTGTTGCTGAATCCCAACGTGAAATTGGGAGTGGTGATGAGCGGAATGGAAGCCTCCGCGGCGTTCTGCGGTGTGATTCCGGTGAAGCCGTAGGTGGTCGGATTAATGGGGCTTACCGGTACCACTGCGGCGAAGTTAAAGCGTGTGTAGCCAAGTCGGAATTCATTCAAAGTGGTGGGTGTAAACGTATGCGTCCACGAAAACGAGTATTGCTGCGTGTGGCGCTGCGCCTCTTCCGGCAGACCCAGCAGGGTCGTTCCTGTGAACGGCAGGTCATCCTGCGATGGGTGCGTTTCCCACAGGCCGTAGAACCAGAGTGCGTCGTTATTGGTGAGCTTCTCGTCAATTCGGCCAAGGAGTTGATGGTCGTGTGCAACCGTGATCGGAGCGACGGAAACCACCCCGGCGGCGTTAACCGGAACGAACTGATTGACCAGCTTGACCGATAAGGGGTTGAAGTCTTGCGTCGGAACCTGCCCCGTACTAAAGAGGTTCTCGTACATTTGCGTCTGGGCGGCGCACTGAACTCCTCCACTCACGGGGCAGGGCGAGGCACTATCGCCATACATCGGAACCGGATTAACGTTAGTTGAGCCGTCGAAGAAGCCGGCGCCGAAGTTACCATTGTCGTACTGATCCGTTGTGAGCGTGGTAACGCTGTTGGCTGCGGCTTGCGGAATCTTCTGATGATAACCCTGATAAGAGAAGAAGAAGAAAGTCTTGTCCTTCACGATCGGGCCGCCGACCGTGCCGCCGAACTCGTTTTGGTGGAATAGTGAAGCGGTCGGCTCAAAGTATCCCTTCGCATCCAGGAACGTATCGCGATAGAACTCGAACCCGCTGCCGTGGATGGCGTTGGTGCCGTTCTTGATGCTGGCGTTAATCACGGTTCCCGAGTTGCGGCCAAATTCTGGGTTGAGAGTGTTGGTGATCAGTCGGAACTCGCCGATCGAATCCGGGCTGGGGATGACCAGCGCGGTATTGAGGGAGGCATCGTTGGAGTCGACGCCGTTAATCAGGAAGGAGTTCTGCTGCGACTCTGCGCCGTTGCCGGAATAGGCCCCGTTGTTTCCGCCGAACCGGTCCGACGTTCCTACGATGCCGGGCTGCAGTTGTTGAAGCTGGACCCAGTTGCGGCCATTGAGCGGCATGTCGACGATCGTTTGGCCCTCAATCGTCGAACCGAGCTGCATGTCGGTCTGCTGGACCTGGACGGGGTTGGCTTCCACAATGATTTCTTCGGAAACCGCACCAATAGTCAACGCGATGGGCAGGTTGTACACCTGGTTGAGATCGATGTGGATACCCGAGGCCTGGAACTTCTTGAACCCAGACTGTTCAGCACGGACCGTGTAATCCCCGACCGGTAACTGCAGGAAATCGTACAGGCCGTCTCTGTTGGAGGTCGTAGAGTAGGTGACTCCTGTGGCTGTGTTGGTAGCCGTCACCTTCACTGCGGACATCATGGCTCCGGTTGGATCCGCCACGGTGCCCTTGATGCTGGCATAGAGGTTGTCGGCGCTGGCCGGGACCGAGAATACACCGAGCGCCACCGTGAGTAGCAGCGCTACCAACGCCACAAATTGAAATTTCTTCAACCCAAATTTCGATTGCATGCGATTTCTCCTTGCTCAAGAACTCAGGGACTTCGAATCATTTATCCTGCTCTGCCGAAGGGCAGGATTTGTGTAGTCGGAGGTATTGCGAACACTTCAACAAAGCAACTGGCCTTCCAAAGGTTCGCTGCAATAACGCTTGTTTTTTCAGTGAGTTACGACTTGCTAATCCTGAGTAATACAGTTTTATGTATAGTCTAAGTCGTTGAAACTATTAAAAATGGTAAGGAGGGAGAGATTGTTGACATCGGCGAGCGGCGGCAATGCCGAAATTCGCGCCGCATTCCGGCGTGGGATAGTACTGCTTAACGCGGGGAGCTTCTTTGACGCTCATGAGGCGCTGGAGGACGCCTGGCGGGAATCGGCGCGGGGCAGCGCGCTTCGCCGACACCTTCAGGGCATGGTTCAGGTGGCGGTCGCCTTGCATCACCAGTCGCGCGACAACTTCACGGGCGCCCGCTCGGTTCTGGAGCGCGCGCTGAAAAATCTTGATGGCGCGGAGGACTCGTTTCCCGATCTCGATCTTGACCGCTTGCGATCCGAGCTGGCGGATTGGCAAAAATATCTGGCGGGCGCGGGTCAGAGGGGAGGGCGGCCGGCGGCGCCTCGGATTGCACGTCGCGATTCGGCGCGCAAGTAGTATTCTGCCATCCCACGCGCTCTGGTAATTTATTGGAAGTTTGACAAGGAAAACATTCTGGCGCATCGCCGCGGAGCCACGCGGAGAGCGACTCCCTGTTAGAATTTTGGGACCGTGAAATCCACTCTTTCACCCGCACCGGCATCGATCCAAGTGGCAACCGCTGGCGCTGTGCCACTGCTTGACTTGCGGCGGCAATACGAAGGGATCCGCGAAGAGGTGCTGGCCGCCATCGCTCGCGTATGCGATTCGCAAGGATTCATTCTTGGGCCGGAAGTGGAGGCGCTCGAAGGTGAGATCGCCGCGCTTACCGGAGCCGCCGGAGCCGTTGGTTGCGCCTCGGGAACCGAAGCGCTGTGGCTCGCGCTGCTTGCCGCCGGCGTCGGGCCGGGCGATTCCGTCATCACGACCGCGTTTAGTTTTTTCGCGTCCGCCAGTGCGATTGTGCGGGCGGGCGCGACTCCCATTTTGATGGACGTGGATGCGGGCACTCTGAATCTTGACGCGGCATTGGTGCGCGAACGGCTCGTTGCGAAGCGGCCCGAAAATTTGCGGGCGATCCTTCCAGTGCATTTGTATGGGCAGTGCGCCGATATGGACGCATTCGAAAAGATCGCGCAGGATTTTGATGTGGCGATTGTCGAGGATGCGGCCCAGGCGATTGGGGCCACGTGGGGGGGCCGCGGCGCGGGCGCACTTGGCGTTACTGCGGCTTTTAGTTTCTATCCCACAAAAAATCTGAGCGCTTACGGAGATGCCGGCATTGTGACCACTACGCGTGCTGAGATGGCCGCGCACATGCGGCGCCTGCGCAATCATGGCAGTCCGCGCCGGTACTATCACGATGAATTCGGCTGGAATGGGCGCATGGACGCCATTCAGGCCGCGGTGCTCCGCGTGAAACTGGGGCACCTCGCAGGCTGGAATCGCAGCCGCCAGAAGCACGCCGCCACTTATGACCGGCTCTTTGCCGCCGCTGGCTTGATATCAACCGCGCCTTCGGGAGCGAACTCTTCGCCCTTTCGCTTGCTGGCTCGAAGCCCTGAGGCCACGCATGTTTTCCATCAGTATGTGATCCGCGCTACGCGGCGCGACGAACTGCGGCAGTTCCTAGCTGACCGCAAAATCGGCACAGAGATTTATTACCCACTGCCACTGCACCTGCAACCAGTGTTTTCCTACCTTGGATTGAAGGAGGGGGACCTGCCGGTCGCCGAACAGGCCGCGAAAGAGGTGCTGGCGCTCCCCATGTTTCCGGAGTTGGGGGAGGGCGAGATTCGCGGGGTGGTGGAAGCAATTTCGGAGTTCTACAGCTAGTCTTTGGTCAGCAAGTTCTTGGTCAGCAAGTTCTTGGTCAGCAAGTTCCTGGTCGAATGATGCCTTCTAATGCTAATACCGCTTTGATCGTGATCGATGTTCAACGCGGCATCCTTGATGATCCCAACCTCAAGCGCAGGCAGGAAACCACAAAGGCTCTCGACGAAACGGTGGAGCGCATCGCCCGGTTGATTGCGCGAGCGCGAACTGCCTCGGTGCCCGTGATCTACGTCCAGCACGACGGCGTCCCGGGCCATCGCCTTGACCCGAAGAGTCCGGGCTGGCCCTTGCGGCCAGAGATCGCGCCAAATCCCGGCGAGCCCGTCATTCGCAAACGCGCCAGCGACGCATTTTTCGAGACCAATCTTGGTGCCGAGCTGGCAGAGCGCGGCATCCGCCGTCTGGTTATCGCCGGATGCATGACGCAGTACTGCATCGACACCACCGTGCGCCGGGCGGTCAGCTCAGGCTATGACGTCATCCTTGTGGCCGATGGCCACACGACTGCCGATGCGGGCTCGCTCGGCTTCGAGCAGATCATTGCGCATCACAACGCGCTTCTCGATGGCTTCGACGCCGGCGAACACGAGGTTAATGTTCGTCTCTCATCAGATGTTCTGCTCTAGACCTAGTTGGTGTGTACGCGAAATTTCACGACGCCGACGAACTCGACCGGCTTTCCCTCCATCAACATGGGCTTGAACTTCCAATATTGCAGCGCTTGATTGACTGCTGAAAGGAATAACGAGTTGCCAGCGCCATCCCAAATGCAGCCGATCTCGCCTTTGGTATCGACCAGGACTTTAAAAGTGACAAAACCATCGTAGTGAAAATCGGGCGCGCTGGGCGGCATTACGGGTTGAATTCTCTTGATCGCCTGTTTTTCCATCTGTCCGGATGTGAACCATACGATTCCGGCATGATTGCGGAAAATGTCGTGGTGCTCGCCGCAATTGACGCCCAGTTGAGAGTAAGCGGCGGCGGAGTACAACAGGATCGCACAGAGCAATGCAAATTTCATTTTCATCGCGGACGCTCGTGGTTGTATGGGAACTGCAAAGTCTTATTCAGGTTGAATTTTCGCAAGATTCTTGATGGGACTATTCAAAAGCATCTCAACGCTTCCGTCGCCTGCTTCGCCTTCCTGCCGCCTTCGGGGTCGCGTGCGCCGGTTCTTCTCCCGGCGCATACACTCGCCGCACGATCGGCGTATTCAGCTTGTATTTCCGCTCGCTCACTTTGCCGGCCTCATCGAGCACACGCACCACGAACACGGGCAACACGCCTTCTTTTCCGAAATCTTCCGGCGCGACCGTGACTGGCAACATTCCTTCGATGCGTTCGCGATACGCGGTCTCATACCGATGGCGCTTCACATTCCATGTGAACACTCGAAATTGATTGAAGTCGAATGGCAAGCCGTCCTTCGGTTCCGTGAGCACGGTCAGATATTGCGGAACCTTCTTATCTCCATCCTGCACCTCGTTTAACACGAAGAAGGCAACGATGCGCTGGCCCTCCGCATATTGCGCCACCTCGAGGGGCACGTCGAGGTCGACCATGCGCCCGAGCACCCACCCGGCGCGGCCATGGCTATCGCGCACCAGCCACCAGTCTTCGATCGCAGGATGTGGGATCGCCGGATGCGGCCCGGATGCGGCCTCCTTCTTCTCACCTGGGTTCTCATCGATCTGCTTGGTCCCCTTCTCGCCCGGCTTCTCCGCGGAGGTCACCGTACGCGCAAGCATTGCCACCGACCCCGGTTTTTCGGCCATGCCTCGCTTCAGCAGTAATAACTTCTCGCCGGCGAGAATCTGATAAAGATGTTCCGTTTCCCGCCCCGGTTCGACGTGCAGATTGGTATCGTTGCGCGTTACCGCCTGCGCCTGTATGGGATCGTTCTGGTTGTCGGCCGTCAGCCTCTGCAGTTGATCGAACACCTGCTGGCGAACGAGGTAGCGTTTCTCCATCCATCCCATTTGCCCGGCCGCCGTTCGCACCTTCACAAATGTCCGGTCGTGATCGAGCACCTCCACGCGCTCGCCATTTTTTACGATCCCCGCTCGCTCGTAAACTGCCGCGACGCGGTCCCGCAAATTGACCTGCACACCTGAGACGTAGGCGATTTCAAGCACGCGCCCGCCGGAGTGTTTGCAGCCAACCAAAGAGATGGCGCTCGCTGCGCAGAGAATGGCGGCGGCCGAGTGCAGCAAGGATTTGGGGAAGAACTTCACCGATTCAACCAGGTTAACAATTCACTATACCGCCAGAAGAATAGGGAATGATTAACGGCCAGGGGACCGGGCATTGAATCATTGAATGATTCAATCATTGAGTCATTCAAGACCAAATATCGATGTCTGCATGGCTCGACGATTCGATGACTCAATGACTAAATCATTCAATCTTCTCAGTCTCCAAACCCGATGCCGATGGCCCGTGCGGCGCGCACAATTTCTCCGTTGGGATCGACCGTCTTCATTTTTCCGGCGGCGTCCAGAATGCTGACCGCGCGAATGCATTCCTGTTGCAGGCACACCATCTTGCCGAACCCGCCCTCCGCGATCAGGTCGACCGCGGCCACTCCGAATCGTGTCGCCAGAATGCGGTCATAGGGAGACGGCGATCCTCCCCGTTGAATGTAGCCCAGCACGCTGACCCGAACTTCTTTTCGCGCCATCAGCGAAATTGCGTCTCCCACAATATTTCCGACCGGCATATTGCGCGCCATCTGTCTCATCTCGGGCGGCAACTTCACGCCTTCGGCCACAACTAAGATCGTGAAACGCTTGCCGTACTGTTCCCGCATTTCGAGATGCTGGCACAACTTCTGAATGCTGAAGGGAATCTCCGGAATCAGGATGATGTGGGCTCCGCCCGCAATGCCGGCCTCGAGCGCGATCCAGCCCGCATCGCGTCCCATCACCTCGACCACCATGACGCGGTGATGCGACGCGGCCGTGGTGTGAATCTTGTCGACCGCGTCGGTGGCCGTGTGCAGCGCGGTGTCGAAGCCAAACGTCACTTCGGTCGCCGAAAGATCGTTGTCGATCGTCTTGGGCACGCCGACCACCTGCATGCCTTTGAGGAAAAGTTCGTGCGCGATCTTCATGGAGCCATCGCCGCCAATCGACATGATGGCGTCGATGCCCAGCTTGCCCGCATTCGCAATTACCTCGCCGGAGATGTCACGCGTAACCTCCTGCCCGTTTTCGATTGTCTTGTAGTGGAACGGATTGCCGCGGTTGGTGGTGCCGAGGATTGTGCCGCCGCGGGGAAGGATTCCGCTCACGTGTTTGAGTGTGAGTTCGAAGGCGCGCTCCGGCCAGATCAGCCCATCAAAGCCGTCCGGGATGCCGATGACCTTCCATTTGTATTTGAGGATGGCGGCTTTCACGGCCGCGCGGATGACGGCGTTCAATCCGGGAGCGTCACCGCCGCCGGTGCAGATTCCTATACAGTGAATGTCGGGCATGGCAACCGATCATCATAACGCGACCTGGGCAGCGCCCAATGAACGGAAGACCACGTCCTTCTACGGACATGGAAATACCGTCCACTGGGATTGAGCGGAGTCGGAACGCGTCTGCAGCGCGGCCGCTCTACGTACCGTTGATGTTCAGTGTTGCCGTCGCGGTAACAGTCGTATTGGTGTAGGAGGCAACCACTGAATACTGGCCAGCGACTTCGGTACCGTCGCCCGTGCAGTACTGGCCAGGACCACCACCACTAGCACCCGAGGTTTCATAGGAGCAGTTGACTGTGGTCACCTGAGTCCCGTTCAGAAGTACGTTAAGGGTTGCCGAACTGCTGATGTCGATTGAGCCGTTGGCCTTCACGATGTAGGGTTGGGGAGTGACGCCGCCCAGCCCCGTTATGGTTTGGGACGTGGGGGTTATGGACAACGTCGAGACAGTAATGTAGACGGTCGCGGTCGCCGTGTTGGTAACGCTTTCCGAAGCGGCAGTGATGGTTGCTGTGCCGGTTGCAACGCCGGTCAGCGTGCCGCTGCCACTCCCGGTAACGGTCACGATCGTATCGTCACTGCTCGACCAGGACACACCACTGGTCAGATACATACCCTGATTGATGCTGTTGACACCATAGGCCTGAACGATGGCAGTCTGGTCCAGTTGGACGGACGGAGCGGTCGGATTAATTGTGATTGAGGTCAGCGTTGGGGGCACGAAGAACCCCTTGCACCCAGCTCCAAACGCCGCCACCAGCAGCACGGCAAAAGCAATGGTCAGCGGCAGTTTTTTCCCAGCAAACTTGCGTCCAGTCGCCATAAATGATCGCCTCAGATAGCGTGATTTTACCAGAACGCCCGTCTTTCGCCCCGGCCCGCTAGTACATCTTTGGAGTCATACCTTCTGGCCAGACGAACCGGCGCGCTCAGGGAAGGAACGCCGGGTGATGGGGAACTTGCAGGATTTGCTCGTAAAGGTTTGTCATGGTGGAGGCGGCGCCATCCGACGCGCGGCCGGTCCTGAGTCTCTCGATGCGCGCGCTTACTGGCCGCGTTTCTTTCCTGCATTCCCAATACGCTCGTCGATCGGCTTGCGTTCTGCAAAGCCTTCCCTGGTCCCATGCCAGTGCGTAATCCCGGACTCGCCCATCTTCCAGCACAGCAGCACGGTTTCGCCCTCGACCCTGCAGGGAAAGTCGAGCAGGCCGATATCGAGATCCTTGACCTGGACTCCGGTCGCATCGATTTCCGCGAGCGCATCCTTGACCCGCCGGATCGCCTTTTCACGCTCGGCCTTGCGGCGCGCCAGATGGACTACATCAAGCCGCGTGCCGCCGTTCAGGAAGACGCGGTGCGCGGTCTCCTGCAATTCGGCGTCGACGCTTTCAATCAACTCTTTGCCCTGAATCCCCTGCTTTAGCAGCGACTCCAGAATGGGCAGCAGAGTCTGCGCTTCTTCGAGTGTAAAAGTCCGGTCGGCCATTTCTTTTATTTTAGCGGAAATGGGGACTTGGCGCTGGCTCTTGCTGCTGCGTCCCAGCTCAGCTGTCAGCTCTCAGCTGTCAACTCTTCGGAACCAGCAGCGCTATCTAGTGCCAACACGTTCGGCGCCCCTCCGGCCCAATTTCGAAAGTCCGGAGTTGCGGTATCGCTGAAGCGATACCCTGATACGAAACCTAGTTTTTCCAGGAAACTGCTCGAGCCTGCCTCACTCCCGCCCCCATGCACTCATGATTTTCTTGCCTATGCTTTCCTCGTTTTATTGCAGTACACTGGGACAACATTCGGTACACTTCGTCGGGGTTTCTCCGGGCCGCGCCACAAAACAAGAAATGAATTATCGAATCTAAGGAGATTTCAATGCTCAATAAGATGACCCTTGTGGCCTTGTTCGTGGCCGCTGCCAGCCTGGTTTCCGCGCAAGTTCAGCGGGGCGTTGGCATCCTTCCGCCCTCGAGCATCGAGCGCCCACAGGATGTGGGCGTGCGGATGCACACCAACTACCTGATCTATGCTCCCGAAGGCGTGGTAAGACCGGAGGCCAATCCGGGAGGCGAAACGCCGGGTTCCCTGGGCTGCGTCTATGACCTGGTTTCCGCTCCCATCACCGGCTGTCCGATCGCCACCGCGACGGAAGTCCCAACCGGGGGCAGCGGCGTCATCGTGATCGTGGACGCCTACGACTATCCTGGTGCGGCAGCCGATCTGGCGGCCTTCTCGAGCGAGTTTGGCCTGCCCGCGCCCAACTTCACCACTATCTACGCCAGCGGCAAGAAGCCCGCCAACGGCTGCACTCCGGGATGGGAATTGGAAGAGTCGCTCGATATCGAATGGGCACATGCCATGGCTCCCAACGCCCAGATTGTTCTTATGGAAGCGAAGTCGCCCACGAATGCGAACCTCTACGCGGCGGTAACGGCGGCCAACTCCTACATTGCATCGCACGGGGGTAAAGGCGAGGTGTCGATGAGCTGGGGCGGCAGCGAGACCAGCAAAGAAGCGAAATCCGACCACTATTTTACCGAGTCAGGAGTGGTGTATTTTGCGTCCTCTGGTGATTCTCCGGGAGTCATCTACCCGAGTTCGTCGCTCAACGTATTATCCGCTGGAGGCACGCAGGTCAATCGCAGCGGCGGCAACTACACCAACCAAACCGCGTGGAGCGATGGCGGAGGAGGCGACAGCAAATATGAATCGCGGCCGTCGTTCCAGAGCAGCATCTCCGGTATCGTGGGCACGCACCGCGGCACGCCCGACCTTTCCTTTGACTCGAGCGGCAACTCTCCCGTAGCCGTGTACAACTCCAGTTGCTACGGCGGATGGATCGAGGTCTACGGCACCAGCGTGGCCGCGCCGTCGCTGGCCGGGGTCATCAATAATGCCGGGACGTTCCACGCCAGCAGCAACGCGGAAAATACCGAAGTTTATGGGAATTACACCAACGCATCCGACTATACCGACATCACCTCCGGCAGTTGCGGCACGCACAGCGCGGGCAGCGGATGGGATTTCTGCACTGGCACGGGCGTGGTAAAGGGCTTCTCCGGCAAGTAACCTCCCCCGGAGCAGGCGCGGCTTGCCGCGTCAGGCGGCGGATTCGCTTCGGTGAATCCGCCGCAATCTATTTGCCGCCAATCATTGAGACGAACCCGCCGCGGCGCATCGCATCTGAGTGGGACGCCGAAATGCGTTAAGCTAACCTCGTTAAGCTAACCTGAAACCTTGGCCCTCGATCCGCCCACTCCCCGCAACGTATACGTCTTCGGCCTCACATCCTTTCTGAACGACACGGCGAGCGAGATGGCGTACTGGGTTTTGCCCGCCTTCATCGCGTCGCTGGGAGCGGGACCCGCGCAACTGGGCATCATCGAAGGCATCGCGGAGAGCGTCGCCTCGTTTGCCAAGCTGTTCTCGGGATACCTTGCCGACCACGTCTCCCGCCGCAAGCCGATTGTGGTCGGTGGATACGTCGTTGCGAACGCGGTCAAGCCGCTGCTGGCGCTGGTTTCGTCGTGGGTGCAGATCCTCGGAATTCGCTTCGCCGACCGCTTTGCCAAAGGAGTGCGCGGAACTGCCCGGGACGTGATGGTCGCTGAGTCGGTCGATCAATCCGCCATCGGCTCGGCTTACGGGCTGATTCAGGCCCTGGATTCCGCAGGCGCCATCGCCGGGCCGCTGCTAGCACTCGCACTGATCGGCCACTTCGGGATGCGCGGTGTTTTCGCGGCCGCGGCTTTCCCGGGCGCGTTATGCATTCTGGTCGCGTGGGTGGGAATTCGCGAGGTTCATCGCCGCGGAAGCTCTCCGCTTTCGGCTCTCAGCGCTCAGTCTTCGAAGCCAGAGACGCTGGATCACCTCAGAATTCACTTGCCGTTCGGCTATTACTATGTGCTCGCGGTCGTCGCATTGTTTTCGCTGGGCAACTCGAGCGATATGTTCCTCGTGTTACGGGCGGGCAATGTTGGCATTCCGGCGGCGCACGCACCTCTGCTGGGACTGGTGTTCAACATAACATTCACGCTTCTTTCCTGGCCGGCGGGAAAATTCAGCGACCGTTTTTCGCGCTCGACGATTGCGGCAACAGGATATGGCGTCTTCGCCATCGTGTATTTCGTATTTGCGCTGGCCCCGTCGCGGCGCGCGATCTGGATGACAATGGCGTTTTACGGGCTGTTTTATGCGCTGACCAATCCTGTGCTCAAGGCATTGGTGGTGGAAACGGTGGGCAACGATGTCCGCGGCCGCGCGCTGGGAATTTATTTTTTCGTCTCGAGCATTACCACGCTGCTGGCCAGCGTGATCACGGGAGCGCTTTGGAAGTGGTATGGAGCCGCGGTGCCGTTTTATTTTTCGGCGGGAATTGCGGCGGTGGCGGCGGTGGGGCTGCTGGCGCACCGCTCTCCGGCGCGGAATTGAGTGGTAGAGACGGGGCTTGCCCCGTCTCGCGACGTGTCCCACCCTAAGTGTGTGAAAGTTCGCCGGCCGCGGGAGACGCGGCAAGCCGCGTCTCTACGCAGCAGCGGTGCGTTGCCGATTCGGTCCTCGATCTACTGGATGCAGTTTGGCGATTTTGTCGAAAACGAATCGTCCAGGTAGTTGTTGTAAACGCAGTTGGTGTTGCCGTCGATAAAGTCTTTGGTGGTATCGCCATCTGCGTAGTTTCCGTCGAAATTGTTGTAAAAACTCTTTCTCTCGACGGCGAATCCGTATTTATTGTTTTCGTATGCATAATTGTCAAGCACGCTGGTTCCAGTGGTTGTGGTAATCGTGCATGGGATTTGGGATTTCACATTCGCTGTGGATGAGCAACCAAGGTAGAAGCCAGCTAAGCCATTGTATAATCCACCATTGTCCGTGAGCATGGTGTGCTCGCTACCGTCGACCCAAAACCCGTATTGACTGTTGTAAAGGGCTCCGGAATTGTTGACCGTGTTACCCGATCCCCCGGAGATTTTGATGCCCGTGACATTGGAAAAAAAATCGCAATCGAGACAAGTGTTGTCGGTGGCGTTGTTGAGGAACGTTCCTACATTGTTATCAAAGGTGCCGATGTCATAGAAATTTACGTTGTTGGTTTCACTCTCCACCCCGTAATTCCAGCCGCAAATGAAGTTCTCGCCCTCGTTCTCGTTCGCGACCGCGTTGATGGCGACATTGGCTGCGGTGGGCAGGATATGGATACCAACTCCGAAATTGGAGGGGGACGCGGGCCGGAGCTTCCGGATGGGTGATCCGCCATCACTACAGTCTTCGGTGTTCCCCGATCCGAATATGTTGTAATTCACCGTGAGGTTGATGTGTAATCCCTCGATGTCGATGCAACCGTTTTTTAGGGTTAGCCCCTGAGAGGCATAAAGGTCATTTCCCAGTTGGTAGTTGCCGGGCGCTCCGATGGTGCAGCCGCACGAGGTGATCACGCTGGAGCATTGCGGTGGAATCCCCCCTCTGGCGTGGGCAAGTCCGGTGGCCAACAGGGTGAACATGGCGAACATCGCCGTGGTGACGGCAAAGCGACTCAGGTTGATTTTCATATGTTTTCCTCCCCTTAACTTTTTTTATTTTGGTTGAGGCCTAAAACGGCAGGCCATGGTTCACGTTGCGGCTTCCAAAATCCCAGGGGCGATCGTCGGTCGTCGATCATTAATCGTCCTGTTTTCTAAACCCCGACAGGGGTGCGAAGGAGAGGGCAGCGAACGCCCCTCCAACAATTGCACGCATGCAAAGAGAAATAACCCCGGTGTGGATTAGTCTGAAAGTTTGTATGCGGCCACCAAATGCCGCGCCCACAGCGGCAAATGATCGACTATGCGATGGGAGTTGTCAATAAGAAAAGGGAGATTATTTCACCGCGGCTGGACGCCAAAGCCACCCGTAAGCGATCAGCAAAAACAAAAGCCCGGCCGCGCTATCGAGCACCACATCATGCCAGGTGCCGGTTCGCGATGGAATGTAGCTCTGGTGCCACTCGTCGAGGGCGGCCACGAAGACCGTGCCCAGCCAGGAGAGCAGGGTGACGCGGCCGAGCCACGCGCGGGCTGGATCCAGCGTCGCCCGCCAACCGCGCAGCAAAAGCAGGCTCAGGAACCCGTAGCCGGTCACGTGTCCGGCCTTGCGCAGATAGAAATGGAAGATCAGGAAATCGTGGAGATTGATCCCGGCGTAAAAGCGCGTCAGCAGGTAATACAACAGGGCGCCGGTGTGCTGGGAGGAAAACAGGTCCGTGGATTCGACAGAGATCAGCGCGACCCAGACCATGGCTGGCCACCAGGCGCGCACCAGGCTCGCTCGAGCGGGAGACAATCGGAGATTCTCCTTCACTCGACCGCGTAATTCGGAGCTTCGCGCGTGATCATCACGTCATGCACATGGCTCTCGCGCAGTCCGGCGGCACTGATGCGCACGAAGCGCGCCTTCTGCTGCATCTCCGCCACCGTGTGGCAGCCGCAATATCCCATGCCCGATCTGAGGCCGCCCACCATCTGGTGCACGATCATCGCGACTGATCCGCGATAGGGCACGCGCCCTTCAATTCCTTCGGGAACCAGTTTGCCTAGCCGGTTCGAATCTTCTCCGAGCACCGGCATGGCAGTGGATGCGTCGTCCGCATTCTGAAAATAGCGCTCGCTCGATCCCTGCGCCATTGCGCCTAACGATCCCATGCCGCGATACGACTTGAAGGTGCGTCCCTGATACAGGATCAACTCACCCGGACTTTCATCGGTGCCCGCGAACATCGATCCGATCATCACCGCCGAGGCGCCCGCTGCGAGTCCCTTTACAATATCGCCCGAATATTTGATACCGCCATCGGCAATTACTGGAACGCCCGCGTCGCGAGTTGCGCGCGAAGCCTCGGCGATCGCCGTAATCTGCGGGACTCCCACTCCAGTCACAATGCGCGTGGTGCAGATGGAGCCCGGCCCGATCCCGACTTTGATCCCGTCCACGCCAGCCTTGATCAGATCGCACGCGCCGTCGAAGGTCGCCACGTTGCCCGCGATCAGTTCCACGTCCGGCAGGGCGGCTTTCACTCTCTTGACCGCGTCGAGTACGAGTTCCGAATGACCATGAGCGCTGTCGATGGCCAGCACATCGACCTTGGCTTTCGCCAGTTCCTGGGCGCGCTCGAGGAAATCGCCGGTCGCTCCGATCGCCGCACCTACACGCAACCGCCCGTGATCGTCTTTGGCCGCGCCCGGATATTTCAGTTTCTTCTGGATGTCCTTAACGGTGATCAGGCCCTTGAGGTTGTACTTGTCATCGACCACCAGGAGCTTTTCCACCCGGTGTTCATGGAGAATTTCTTCCGCCTGTTCAAGCGTTGTTCCCACCGCGACGGTGATGAGTTTGTCCTTCGTCATCACCTTGCTGATCGGAATATCGAAGCGCGTCTCAAAGCGCAGATCGCGATTGGTGAGGATGCCGACCAGCTTGCCATCTTTCAGCGTAATGGGCACGCCTGAAATCTTGTACTTCTTCATCACTTCGAGCGCGTCGGAAACCTTCGCGTCCGGCGACATCGTTACCGGATCGACGATCATGCCGCTCTCCGACCGCTTCACCTTGTCGACTTCATTGGCCTGCTGCTCGACCGTCAGATTGCGATGGATGATCCCGAGCCCGCCCTGTTGCGCGAGCGCAATCGCCATGTGCGATTCGGTAACGGTGTCCATAGCGGCGCTGATGATGGGAATGTTCAAGCGAATCTTGCGTGAAAGCTGAGTCTGCGTGTTGGTGTTGGTGGGTACAACCTCGGAACGGGCGGGAACGAGGAGAACGTCGTCAAAAGTAAGCGCTTCAGGAACCGGGAAGTGAATCATAGGATTGTCTGGAGAATAATCCTCTATTGTAGGGAGCGGGCGTCTATCCGGCAAATCTCTCGCCAGCAGCACGTCATTGGTCAGGTCTTAAGAGCTGCGTCTGGCGGCGGTGATGGCCACGCTGTTCCAGCGCGGAGTTTGCCAAAGCCCGACCAAACGGGGTACATTGCCCGTAATCCGAGTTTTCTGATCAGTGGAGGCGTTTATGTCGCGTAGGTCGCCGATTCGAGTCCTTATGGCTCTCAGTTTGATCTTTAATCTGTTGCTGGGTCCGGCGCTCCTGAGCGCGCAGCAGGGATCGATCGATGTGCCCGGGATTACGATTCGAACAAGCACACGGCTGGTGGTGGTCGACGTGGTTGTAACCGACAAAAAAGGGCACCCGGTGACCGGCCTCAAAGCGGAAGATTTTACCCTTGAGGAGAACGGGAAGAAGCAGAAAATATCGGTGTTCGCAGCGCCGGGCGCCCCGACCGCAAGCCCGCAAGCTCCGTCGGCCCCTCCGGGGATACTTTCGAACCATCCTGAGGATGTCGGTCCGAAGGCAGGGCCTGTCACGGTTTTGCTTCTTGATGCGGCGAACTCTCCGTTCAAGGATCAAGCCTATGCGCGCTCGCAGATGCTGAAGTACGTGGTGGAGCAGGGGCAGAGCGGGCGCACGATGGCCGTGCTGACCCTGACTGACCGGCTTCGAGTGCTGCAGCAATTTACCAGCGACCCTCAAGTGCTGATGACGGCGATCAAAAAGCTGAGACCCGAGGAGCCGATCCTTCAGCCGGGAGCGCCGGTTCCAGAATCACATGGT
>JBAQJU010000200.1:0-2194 GCA_049300475.1 Terriglobales bacterium
CAAGGAACTGGAGGATGCGCTCGAAATTCAGCTCCGCGGGCAATATCTCAGAGCAAAGGATGGCCGACATGGCGTCCTTCTGCTGGTATCTTGTCAATAAATCGCGGAACGACGAAGGCCGACCCCGAAAGCGGCGCTGGAGACCTAACGGGAGCTTATAACATTTTCGATTGTTGTTGTTCGATTTCCCTGGACAAATCGCTGCGGCTGCTTTAAGCTGAACTGGATGAGTGACAGCCAGACTGGGATCAACGTGGTCGATCAGATTCTCCAGAAGATCGATCTAGCCGGCATCCAGGACGAGCGTGCCCGCGAATGCATTCGCTTGCTGCTGAACCTGATCGAATCGCTGACGGCGGATCTGCGCAAAGCTCACGCCGAGAATCTGTATTTGCGGGAGCAACTCAACCGCCGCAAAGGTGGAGGGGGCAAGCAGGACCGGTCCCAAGACAGTTCGGCACCGGCGTCACAGTCATCGGAAAAAGAGCGAGCGGAGCCTTCGGAAACCAAACGGCACAGCAAGCGCAGCAAACTGGACCGGGTTCGGATAGACCGGGAAGAAGTGCTGAGAGTGGACCGGGCCTCCCTTCCGCCGGATGCGGAGTTCAAGGGCTACGAAGAGGTGGTAGTACAAGAGTTACGCATCGGCACGGATAATGTGAAATTTCGCAAGGAGAAGTTTTACGCGGCCTCTACGAGACAAACCTACCTGGCGCCGCTACCTGCTGGCTACCGCGGCGAATTCGGTCCCAATCTGAAGAGCCTGTGCGTGCTGTTCTCTCATTTGTGCAATATGACCGAGCCAAAGATTGCGGATCTGTTGGGCAACCTGGGCATCATGATCTCCCACGGCCAAATATCGGCGTGGCTCACGGGCGCCTACCCGGAACTGCAGGAGGAAAAGTGGGCGATTGTGGAAGCCGGATTGAACAGCAGCGCGTGGCACCACATGGATGACACCGGGACGCGCGTGGATGGGGAGAACCAGCACTGCCAGATCCTCTGCAATCCGCTGTACGGGGCTTACTTCACTACTGCCCGGAAAGATCGGCTGACCATCATCGACGTGCTGCGTAACGGGCGCGAACGGGTCTTCCGCCTCAATGAGGAAGCTCTGGGTTGGCTGCGCCAGTTTGGCGTATCGCAGCGGGTTATAGAGCGGGTGGGACAGTTGCCGTTCCATCAGGATTGGAGCCAGCAGGAGTTGCAGCGCAGGCTGACGGAGCAACTTCCGGATCTGGGCGCAGGGGTCCGCAGCCGGATTGTGGAGGCGGCGGCTCTGGCGGCCTATCACGCCGAGAGCGGGCACGTGCGGCTGTTAGTGTGCGACGATGCCAAGCAGTTCAAGCTCGTAGCTGACGAACTGGCCTTATGCTGGGTTCACGACGGGCGGCATTATCAGAGCATGGCGCCGTGCGTGCCGCAGCATCGTGAATGGCTGGAAGCGTTTCGCAAGCGCTACTGGGATTTCTACAAGCAACTGCGCGCCTACCAACAGGCTCCCACGCAGGAGCGGTCGGCGCAGTTGCGAGAGCAATTCGACGAGTTATTTTCCACCGTGACCGGATACGATGCCCTGGATCGTCGTATCGTCCAAACCAAGGCCGATAAGACGTACTTGCTGATGGTGCTGGAACATCCCGAGATTCCACTGCATAACAACCCCGCGGAGTTGGACGCGCGGTTACGAGTCAGGAAGCGCGTGGTGAGCTACGGCCCGCGCTCGACAGCGGGCGCTCAGGCTTGGGACGCGATGGAAACGCTGCTCAGCACAGCCAGGAAACTGGGAGTGAACTTCTTCCAGTACATCCGGGACCGAGTCAGCGGCGCGAGGCAGATGCCTTCATTAGCGGAACTGATCAAACAACGAGCGGAAACGAAGAATCTCAGTTCTTCGTGGCTGCCTACGTAACCGACCACGGTTTATTGAGAAGATACGGGCAGCCGTCGTCGTTACCGCCGTAGAGCGCGTAGTTGATGGCCTGCCAGGCGATGCCCTTCCACTCATCCGATCGTGTGGCAGCGCTATAGAGCGCGAGCACGGCGCCAAACGTGGAAACGATGCCGCCTGCCGTGCCTCCTGTCATACTGCCCGCCGTTGAGTTTATCGATCCGGTCGGCATCCCGAACACGGCCGCCGCCCGTTAGCTCCCATTGTTCCTCCGTACACGAGGCATGTGTAAAGTGTTGCCAC
>JBAQJU010000201.1:0-7649 GCA_049300475.1 Terriglobales bacterium
CTCAGAGACAATGAAGTTTGTAATCTCTCTTGGAGGAAACATGAAGAAATTCTCGCTAATGATGATGACTGCCACGGCGCTGCTGGCCTTGGCTTCGTTTGCTTATGCGCAGGTCGGAACCGACGTAAAGAAGGCCGCCGATGACACTGGCAAAGCAACCGACAAAGCCGCAAAAGACACAGGGCATGCCACCAAGAAAGCCGCTGTAAAGACCGGCGACGCCACAGAAAAAGCGGCGAAGGACACCGGCAAAGGCACCAAGACTGCCGCGAAAGACACGGGCAAGGCAACGGAAAAGGCCGCGGATAAAACCGCGGACGCCACCAAGACTGCCGCGAAAGACACCGGCAAGGCAACCGAAAAGGCCGCCGACAAGACCGGCGACGCGACCAAGACGGCCGCCAAAGATACCGGCCACGGCGTCAAGAAAGGCACCAAAGCTGTCGGCCACGGCATCAAGAAGGGCGCCGAAAAGACTGAAGACGTAGCGAAGTAGAGCCACGAAATAATTGTCATCTCGAGCACGCGAGGGAACTGCATTCCTGGCGCGAATTGCAGACCCTCGCGGTGCCGGACGACAAAGGGCTCCTCTGTGTTCCTCCTGCCCCCAATGGTAAGAGGCCCGGCCCTGCGCCTCCGCGACGTTTGCAATCTGACCTCTAACCTCTGCCCTCCGCCATAATCATTTAGAATTTAGGTTTCCATGCTCACAGGCTCCCAAATCCGCCGCAGATTTCTGGACTTCTTTATCGAGAAGGGGCACCGTGAGGTGCACTCGTCGTCTCTGGTTCCGGCAAACGACCCGACGCTTCTGTTCACCAACGCCGGCATGAACCAGTTCAAGGACGTCTTCCTTGGCCTCGAAAAGCGCGACTACGTGCGCGCCACCTCCTCCCAAAAGTGCGTCCGGGCCGGCGGCAAGCACAACGACCTCGAAAACGTAGGCTTCACCAACCGCCATCACACATTCTTCGAGATGCTCGGCAATTTCAGCTTTGGCGATTACTTCAAGAAGGATGCCATCGCCTACGCCTGGGAACTGATCACGTCGCCGGAGTGGTTCGGGATTGAGAAAGAGAAGCTGTACGCCACGATCTTCAAAGGCGAGAACGGTGTAGAGCGCGACTCCGAAGCCTATGATCTTTGGCTAGGCCAGGGCGTGCCGAAAGAGCGGATTTACGAGTTCGGCGCGAAAGACAATTTCTGGCAGATGGGAGATACCGGGCCCTGCGGCCCGTGTAGCGAGATTCACTACGACATGGGAGTAGCCGCCAGCGATCAGGGTCACGGCACCACCGCGCCAGCCTGCACCTTCGGCTGCGATTGTGGACGCTACGTTGAGCTCTGGAACTTGGTCTTCATGCAGTTCGACCGCGATGCAAGCGGAAAGCTGACGCCGCTGCCCAAACCGTCGATCGACACCGGCGCCGGATTGGAGCGGCTGGCCTCTGTGCTGCAGGACGTGATTTCGAATTACGAGACGGATTTATTTACGCCGCTGATTGCACGGGCAGCTGAGCTGACAGGAACTTCGCTCAAGAAGGAATTGGATAAAGAAGCGCACACGAAGTCGGCCGCTTCGCTGCGGGTAATCGCGGATCACTCCCGCGCAGCAACGTTTCTGATTTCGGATGGTGTAATTCCCTCGAACGAGGGCCGCGGCTACGTGCTACGCAAGATTATGCGCCGCGCGATCACGCATGGGCGCCTGCTTGGCCAGACCAAGCCGTTCCTACATGAGATGGTTTTTGCGGTGCGCGAGTTGATGCAGGATGCGTACCCGGAACTGAACGAGAGTGCCGACCGCGTATCGAAGGCCATATTGACGGAGGAGACGCGGTTTGCACACACGATGGAGGTTGGCTTCGACAAACTGGAGCTCTTGTTCGGTGACGTTAAGAAACATTCTCCAAGGTTTATCGACTATTACTTTGAGAAGATGGAAAAGGACGCAGCGACTCAGTTGTACGCAAAGCTAGCGCCGTTGGTAGCGGAAAAGGCTCTTGCGAATACCTCAGAAGAGCAACTGCAACGCGAAATGGAGGAATTGGTTGGTCCTGACCTTGCCCCCAGTGCTTTGCTCTACATACGACCGCAGGATCTTCGCAAGGAACCGGCATTACGAGGGGAAGATGCATTCAAGCTCTACGACACCTTCGGCATGCCGCTCGATTTCATTCAAGACGCCGCTCGCGACCAAGGAATCAAGTTCGATCAAGAAGGCTTTGATCGCGCCATGTCCGAGCAGCGCGCACTTGCTCGCGCCTCCTGGAAGGGCGCAGTCAAGCAGACCGCGAACCCCGCCTACCAGCAGCTTCCGAAATCCGATTTCGAAGGCTACCGCCAGATGTGTTCAGAAAATTGCGAGGTGCTGGCTATCATCAAAGCCGGACAAGGCGCGCAGGAACTCCACTCCGGAGACCAGGGCGAGATCATCCTTGACCACACGCCGTTCTATGCCGAATCCGGCGGGCAGGTCGGCGACCGCGGATGGTTCTACTCCGACGATCACAACACAGTCGTGGCCGACGTAACTGGCTGTTACTACCCTATTCAGGGGGTTCGCGCCCATCAGGTGGTCGCTAAACAACCAATCCGTATGGGCGACAAGGTCGACGCCGTCGTCAACACCGAAACCCGCGCCGCCACGATGCGCAATCACACGGCGACGCACCTGCTCCAGGCTGGCCTACGCGAAGTGCTCGGCAAACATGTGAAGCAGGCGGGATCGCTGGTCGCTCCCAATCATCTCCGCTTTGATTTCTCGCACTTTACCGGAGTCGCCGAGGAAGAACTCCAAGATATCGAAGACATCATCAACAAAGAAGTCCTCGTTAACGAAAAAATTCAGGTCGTCGAAAACGTGCCGATCGACGTTGCCGTGAACGAGTATCACGCCATGGCGCTCTTCGGCGAAAAATACGGCGACAAAGTCCGCGTCATCAAAATCGGAGATTTCTCGACCGAACTGTGCGGAGGCACGCACACGGCGCAAACCGGCGAGATCGGCCTGATCAAGATTCTGAAAGAAGGCAGCGTCTCGTCGGGAGTGCGCCGGATCGAGGCCGTCACAGGCGAGGGCTCGCTGCGGCATTTCCGCAAAGACCACCAGCTCGAAGAGGTCGTAGCCGGACTCACCAGCCGCGAGGCCGATGCGCCTCCTGCCGAAATATTAAAAGCCGAGCTCGAAAAGAAAGACGCCGAGATCAAGCGCCTGACGCGGGAACTCGATCAGGTGCGTATGAAGTCGGCATCGTCGAGCGCGGCCAACCTGGGCGATAAAATAAAGGAAATTCGCGGCGTGAAGGTCTTGGCCCATCGCGCCGATAATCTGGAACGTCCGCAGATGCGCACTCTCGTCGATCAACTGCGCGACAAGCTGGGCTCGGGAGTGGTCGTGGTCGGATCGGCGTCCAATGGCAACGTTTCGCTGATTGCGGGCGTCACCAAGGATCTGACAGGCCGCGTTCAGGCCGGAAAAATCGTTGGCAAGGTAGCGGAAAAAGTTGGCGGCAAAGGCGGGGGCCGTCCCGATCTCGCCGAAGCTGGAGGAAAAGACGCCGCCGCGCTGGATGCCGCGCTGGCCGACGTGTATGGCGTTGTAGAGTCGCTGCTGGGGTAGGGTTCCTGTGGGGTATGATTCCCCTGTGTTACCCTGCGTCCTCCGTGGTTAAGGATTTGGTCTTTTGATCTATGGACGACCGCGTTCATTTCGTCGAACACAAAGGCAAGCAAATTCTGCTGCTCGATTTTTCTCACGCCACTGCCGCGCAGCTGCAACTTCTGCTGGAGTACGTCCGGGTTACCGTCGCCCAGCACGCTCGTGAATCGGTATTAATTCTGGCCGACTATGAGGGCGCCGAAATCGACCATACCGTGGCCATGAAGATTAAAGAAGTGCTTACCCTCGACCGGCCATTCGTGAAGAAATCCGCGTGGGTGGGCGCCGAACACATCCCGCACGCCTTCATGGAGAACTTCCATTCTTTCTCCCAGCGCGAGATCGTGACCTTCAAGACGCGCGAAGAAGCGCTGGACTGGCTGGCGGAAAGCTAGTTCTCAGTTCCCGGTTGCCAGTTCCCAATAAAAGCGTTCGAACTCTGGCAATTCGGGAGTAGAGCCCGAGGCCGGTTCCGCGATACCATCTCCAGTGATGCTTCGGGAAGCGACCATTGAACCTCGTCAGGAGCCGCGCCAGGAAATCCTGCGCGCCGCCGCCCGTCTGTTTCAGCAGCAGGGATACGACGCCACTTCGATGAACGATGTGGCGGCCGCGCTCAAGCTTTCCAAAGGCGGCCTCTACCACCACTTTCAATCGAAGGACGAGATCCTGTTCCACATCATGTCGCACGCTATGGACATTACCGAGGAACGGGTCATCAACGTCGCGCGTCGTGTCGAAGATCCCGAAGAGCGGCTGCGCACCCTGATCCGTTTGCACATCGGGGTGGTACTGAGCGAAGAAGATCGCGAGATCACCGTCATGCTGCACGAGAACCATCCTCTGCCGCCCGCGCTTCGCCGCAAGATCAACGGCCGCAAGAAGGATTACGTTCACTTCGTCGAGAACATGATCGCCGCTGTCCAGCGCCAGCGGAATTCCACTTCGACTGTCACGCCGCGCGCCGCCGCCTTTGCGCTGGTCGGCATGATCAACTGGATCTATCAGTGGCATAAGCCCGGCGGGACGCTCACCGGCGACGCCATTCTCCGTCAATTCACCGACATCTTTTTTCGCGGAGCAATTGGATAACTCAGTTGCCGGTACCCAGTACCCAGTATTTTGACCGCCGGCCACGGAGTGGGCAATCGGTAGCGAGTTGGCAGCGGCAGAGGTTGGCCGTCAGAATGAAGCGTTTGCCCAAGGCTCGAAGCTCGCAACTCGCGGCTGCAACTCGTAACACGAAGCTCGAAGCTCGCGGCTCGCAACTCGTAGCTATCTGCCATGACTCACTTCTTCCACCTCGATGACCTCGAGCGCACCCGCGCCGCCCAAGGCAAACGATACCTCGAATTCCTGCGAGTCCCGGCGATGAGCGCTGGGGTTTACGTTCTCGCGGCGGGCGCCACCGATCCGCAAAAACCGCATCACGAAGACGAACTCTACTACGTCGTCCGCGGCCGCGGCCGCATGAAGATCAGATCCGGGGATTCGTCCTCCGGGCATGCCTCCGAAGATGCGGAAGTCCGTGCCGGTTCGCTGATCTTCGTCGAGGCCGCACAAGAGCACCGCTTCTACGATATCCAGGAAGAATTGGAAGTCCTGGTCTTCTTCGCGCCCGCAGAACAGGAATGACGAGCCAGTAGCCCAGAGACCCAAGAAAAAGAGAACAGCCCGCAAGCTTTTCAGCCTGCGGGCTGCCCGGTGGACTGTTTGGGATTGACTGAGGTGGTCACTCTCGTGGCCCCTCGCTAATTCCGGTTCCCGGTGCCACATGCGCCGGGAGGATCAGCCCATATTCACGGATTGTTTGCGAGAGATGTTCCCGATTCCGCTCGACCAAAGGTTCCTCGAAAACTCCGCTTAGAGCAACCGCCCTAAGACTCAGCCACCTCACCTGGTCTGGAACTGCTACAACTACCATCTGAACTTGTCATCCGACCACCTCCTTTCCGGTGTAAGCGCAGATTACAAAAAAAGCGGCGGCGGAGTCAACAGTACCGATGTCGCGTACCTCAGAAAGCAACGGTTCGCACGTTTCAGGTCGCCGCGAAGAGCGGGAGACTCGCAGGGATCGCCATTGGCCTTGCGCGGGGCACAAATTTTGTCCCAATATTTATCGAGAGATAAAGCCATTATGATTGCTCCTAAGGGTATGAATTAAAGACAGATGATTGGGGTTCCGCGAAGCAGGAATTGGAAAAATGGGGGGGTACCCCCCCCTACCCAAAAACAGTTAAGTTGATGATAATAAGTCGTTTATAAGTAAAGTATTCAAAAGATTTGACTTAGGGAGGTTTTTTCGTCCGGATGCTTCCGCCGCTTGCCTCACGTTTCTTTCAGTTGTCGAAGAGCTGGGACCAGGGTTTAAGTCCGTCTCTGGAGACGGCGCAGTTCTCCATGGTCCAGTATCGAGGAATCATCGCACCGATTTTGGTGCAAGTCTGTGATGGCGGTTACGGGAAAAATGTGATGAAAGGACGTAATGAAGGTGGTTGCACTAACGAGCGACCACTCGTTGTTAGTGAAATGAGGATGTTACAACGACGACGGGTTTGCCACGTAACTCACGACCGCACATCAAGATGTGACCCTTTTCACTGACAGGACGCGCCCCTTCGTGTGGGATTGATACGTCTCGACTCTTCGAAGTTTCGAAGAGCAGTTCCCGCCGTTGAGACACGGCATCCCGTAAGTGATAGGGGCACTCTATGGCCAGCCGAGCGTCGGCCCAATATTTACGCGTCGGTCTTGAAGTGGGCCACTACCGCATCGTCGAGAAGATCGGTGGCGGCGGCATGGGTGTTGTCTACAAGGCTGAGGACGTAACCCTCCACCGATTTGTCGCGCTGAAGTTTCTGCCCGAAGAAGTAGCGCAAGACCGCCAAGCCCTGGCTCGTTTCCAGCGAGAAGCTCAAGCTGCTTCTGCACTGAATCACCCCAATATCTGCACCATCTACGAGATTGGGCAGCAAGATGGTCAGCCCTTCATCGTCATGGAGTTTCTGGACGGGTTGACGCTGAAGCAGCGCATTGCCGGGCGTCCGCTGGAAACCGAACTGATTCTATCGCTCGGAATCGAGATTGCCGATGCACTCGACGTCGCTCACTCCAAGGGGATCGTCCATCGGGACATCAAGCCCGCCAATATTTTTGTCACCGACCGCGGACACGCCAAGATTCTGGACTTCGGGCTGGCGAAGTTGTCTGTTGCGTCACAAGCGGGTGCGGATGGAAACGCCCCGACCACCGATGCCAGCGCTCAGCAATTGACCAGCCCGGGCACAGCGCTAGGCACGATTTCCTATATGTCGCCGGAGCAAGTGCGGGCGAAAGAATTGGATGCTCGCACGGACCTGTTCTCGTTTGGGACAGTGCTGTACGAGATGGCGACGGGGACGGTGCCGTTCCGTGGGGAAAGTTCGGGTGTGGTCTGCAAAGCGATTCTGGATGGGACGCCAACGTCAGCGGCACGGCTGAATCCCGACGTGCCCCCTAAGTTGGAAGACATCATCAACAAGTGTCTAGAGAAAGATCGCAACCTGCGTTACCAGCACGCGTCCGAGATTCGCAGCGACTTGCAGCGTTTGAAGCGGGACACGGAGAGCGGCAAGATCACGGCCACAGCAACATCGTTTGCGAAGACGTTCAAACATCGGAAGCTCTGGGTCGTCTTCACCGCGTGTATTATCGCGATTGCGCTAACGGCGGGCGGCTCCTGGTACCTGCGTTCTGGTAGGACATCCGCGATTGATTCCATTGCTGTGCTGCCCTTCATCAACGGAAGTGGGGACGCCAACACGGAGTATCTCAGCGACGGCATTACCGAATCACTCACTGACAGTCTCATCCATGTACCTCAACTCAAGGTGAAGTCTCGCCGCTCTGCGTTCCAGTTCAAAGGGAAGGATGTAAACCTACAAAAGGTCGGCGACGAGTTAGGCGTCTCCGCGCGGGTGAGTGGGCGAGTGGTGCCAAGGGGCGACAC
>JBAQJU010000202.1:0-5226 GCA_049300475.1 Terriglobales bacterium
CTTCACGGACCATCTGAGCGCCCATGTTTTCCTGCGCGTTCTGGAGATCGATTTCCTTGGCCACGGTGACGCCGTCCTTGGTGATGGTGGGCGAACCGAATTTCTTTTCGATGACTACGTTGCGGCCGCGGGGGCCGAGAGTGACTTTCACAGCATCAGCCAGAAGGTTGACGCCGCGGAGAATGGCCTGCCGGGACTCTTCTCCATGAATAATTTGCTTTGCCATTGTGTGTGCTCCTATTCGAATTTGTGCAGGCGCGTGGCCTGCTTTGAGTTTCTAGCCGCTAGCTTGTAGCCGCTAGCAATCTCTTGTTTGCTGAATCCTGCGGCGGCGGAGAAGAAATCAACAGCAGGTCCTTCGCTTCGCTCAGGATGACAAATTTGATTTTCGCGCGTCACTAATCTATGGGCGCTATCCGTTTATGGGCGCTATCGTGGCCGCTATCTACGCGCGCCGGCGGTTTCCTTCTTGGTGGCGCCGGTCAGGACGCCGAGAACTTCTTCTTCGCGCATGATGATGAAGTCTTCACCATCGATCTTGATTTCGGTGCCGGAATACTTGCCGAACAGAATGCGATCGCCGTCTTTTACGTCGAGCGGACGAACCTTGCCTTCTTCGCTGATCTTGCCTTTGCCGACGGAGATGACTTCGCCTTCCTGTGGCTTGTCCTTGGCCGAATCCGGAATGATGATGCCACCACGAGTGGTGTCAGCCTCTTCCACGCGCCGGACCAGGATGCGGTCATGCAGGGGAGTAAACTTGGTTGCCATAATGATTGGTGCTCCTTTCAAGGTTATATTGGGTTTGATGTGATTGTTAGCACTTGGACTCAATGAGTGCTAATTGTAGGATGTGAGTGGGAGTTTGTCAAGTTGGAGGTTGTAGCGGTAGCGGGGCTTCGACTCCGCTCCGGGCAGGCTCCGCAGTTTGCTGAAAAAGTAGGAATTCGAGCACGGGGCGGAGCCCCGTCACCACACGGCCTGTGGCGACTGTCTTCGGGAGGATAGATGATGCGAAGTTTAGCTTCTATATCATTGATTATAATAATGTTACCTTCATTTTCTGGATGTGCGCCGCGGGGTAGTGCCATTTCCCAAGAGGAACTGGTGCGGCGGACTCAGGAGTTGGTGGATTCGGTGGCGGGAGGAGATCAGGGTCCGTGGAAGAAGTACTTTGCCGATGACTGCATGTACTTTGACGAGAAGGGGCGGAACATGGACAAGAAGGCGCTGATCGCCGACCTGACGGGACTGCCGCAGGGATCATCGGGCACGATCAAGGTGCAAAACGCGGAGAGCCATATTGAGGGTAATGTTGCAATCCTCAGCTATGACCTGGATGAGACTGAAATCATCTTCGGGCAGGTGGAGAAGGCGCGTTATCACGAGACCGACACCTGGCTGCGCCGAAAGGGCGAATGGAAGATCGGCGCGGGGCAGGTTCTGCGGTACTATGCGGACCCGGCGGCGGGAGAGGCCGACCCGAAGACGTATGCGGATTATGTGGGGATGTACGAGTTGGGTCCGGGAAAGACGCTGACGATTTCGCGGGAAGGGAAACAGTTGTACCGGCAGAGCGGCGGTGGGACTAAGGTCGAGCTGATCCCGGAAGCGACGGGGATATTCTTTCGGAAAGGGGTGGAGGGGCGAATACTGTTCGGGCGCGGGGATTCCGGAAAGCCTGGAATGGCGGGCCAGGTGGACACGCTGATCGACCGCAGAAATAACGAGGATGTGATCTGGAAGAAGGGGGATAGGCTTCGGGGTTTGCGGGATTCGGGCAGCCAGGAACACAAAGTCAGCCGGCTAAAGGGTAGCTGCCTAGTGTCGTGTCCCAGAGATTCGCGGAGTAAGTCCAGTGCCTTCTTGGGGTGATGAAGCCGTTTCCCTCAGGGGTTAAAGCCCGTGTTTCCAGGTGCCGATAACGGCGCGGCTAGCCGCGCCCTTTCAGAGCCTCATGCTTTATGCCGCAAATTTCCGGGACACCACACTAGCAGGCTGCTGAAAAACTACTTCGCGGGTCGAAGGTGTGACCACAGCGGCTGAAGCCGCATTGAAAAGGGGAAGTTATCGCAGCGGTAAACCGCTGCGCCACCCAAAATCAAGCGCAATATTGAGTTTTTCCGCAGCCTGCTGGAGGTAGATGCTTCGACCTGTCGAACTGCCTTGATCCTGCGGCCCGCTGTGCCGGGCGTAGGGGTCCTTCGACTCCGCAGACGGATTCGCATTCGCGAATCCGCCGGCTCCGCTCAGGATGACTCGGTCAACTTTCCGGCAAGATTAAGCGCGTACTGCCAGCAAAAAGAACCGCGTATTAGCAAATGGTGATTGCGTAAAGCGAGGGCCGCGTGGTACTGTCCCGCGGACATCCATTCGTCAGCTTGTTGGACATAAGTATGTACCGCTGCGGGGTACGCAGCGTAGTGGTTGCGGAGAGACGTTTCCGCCTCGGTGGGGTTGTGCGGCTGCATTGGCGGAGTCGCCGTGGGGGCTAATCGCCCGTGGCTGGGAGCGGGCCAGGCTAGAGCGCTCACACTGATTGGTGATTGAGATCACGCAGCTATGTGTTAAATGACCCATGGCTAGTGATGAATAGACCTGGAGCAGGGCCCTGGGCGAGGCTTGGTTGCTCGATGGAACAACATGATTCTACTGCACTTGTAGTGTTACCAGGTGGGGGTATGGGGAGGCAACCAGGAATGGCCAGTGGGTTGCCCTTAATGAAGCCGCGAGGCTAGGAAAGGATGGTCTTATGGCAACTGCAACGGTAGCGATGGCGGGGAGAGTAACGGGGCCTGGTTTTCGGTATCTGTCGGATGCACAGGCAAAGGCAAACTCGCCGTATGGGTTGCCGATCATCGAGGATGTACGGCAATTCGATCTCGGGGTAAACAGTTTTTTCGCGGGGCTGTCGCAACAGACGCTGGAGGAATTGAACCGGATCAAGCACACCAGTTCCTATCCGGAGGGCGCGATCGTGCTGATGGAAGGACAGGCGGCGCGCGGCATTTACATCGTATGCCAAGGGCGCGTGAAGCTGATGACCACCAACAGCGAGGGCAAAACGCTGATTGTGAAGATTGCGCATCCGGGCGAGGTGCTGGGACTGCAATCGGTAGTGACGGGCAACCCGTATGAGTTGACGGTGGAGACCTTGCAGCCGAGCCAATTGGCCTACATCGGATGCGATCAGTTTTTGAGGTTCCTGAAGGCGCATGGAGATGCGTGTTTGCGGGCGACGCAGCATCTGAGCCAGGACTGCCAGTCGGCTTACGACGTGATCCGGTCGATCGGGCTATGTCATTCGGTGCCGGGCAAACTGGCGCGGCTCTTGCTGCAGTGGTCGGCGGACGGGAAAAACAGCGGAGGCGTGGTGCGGATGAAGATGTCATTGACGCATGAAGAGCTGGCCCAACTAATCGGCTCCTCGCGCGAGACGGTGACGCGCATTCTCGGAGATTTCAAGAGACGCGGAGTGGTGGAACTGCACGGCGCGACCATGCTGATTCGCGATCAGAGTGCGCTGGAAACTTTGTGTGTGTCGTAGTTACTGTGCGCGCCCGGAGGGGGCTAACCGGCCCCCTCGGCGCAAGGTTTGTGCGTCAAGATGCTGGCCCCCTGAAGGGGGGCATTGCCAGCAAGTGGCGTTCGGCATCGCTGAACAGGCGGCAGAAAAACTACTTCGCGGTCGAAAGTGTGACCTCAGCGGCTGAAGCCGCATTGAGAAGAGGCCAGTTATCGCAGCGGTAAACCGCTGCGCCACCCAAGATCGAGCGCAATATTGAGTTTTTCCGCAGCCTGTGAAGCGATGTCCGTGAAGCGAAGCTGACTTTTCCCGCAGCCGGTGGAACTTTCGCGTTGCGCTTCTTGCACTCTTCTGATTTTTCCGTAGCGGTGAGTCGTTTTCCCACCCAATACTGATTTGTGAAATTCTCTCCAGTTCATTTTGCAATGGCACCTGCCAAAATGCGGTCAAGCCTGCCGAGGGTCTGGCGCATTGTTCCCGCTGGCTGTGGATCAAAACATCAAAAAACATAGAGTTCTAGGCACTTTGATAGAGTGGAGTCCAATGTGCATTACGCTGGTCACATTCCCACTATGGAACGGACCGATCTGGCCAGCGAGAGTTAGTTCTATGTCCATTTCCGTAAGTCGCTGCTAGCCGACTCGAAACCCTCTTGGGAGTACTGAGGGAAGAATGAGGAACCGACATGAACTTCGCATCCAGCCTGTCCGCCGCGGAACGCCTGCTTACCAGTCACCTGAGCAACCAACTTATCGGTCATGCTGCCGGTCAGTTTTCCGGCCAGCCGCCGCCCGATAATTTTTTCTGGTCTTTCTCCCGGGAATCGCGAGAAGCATTCGACAAGATTAAACATACCTCCGTGTTTCCCGCTAATACCGTCATCTTTGTCGAAGGGCAAAGTGCGGGCGGCATTTTCGTTCTGAGCGCGGGGCGAGCCAAGCTCTCGGCGTGCTCGCCGGAGGGGAGGACCATGATTCTGCGCATCGCCGATTGCGGTGAGGTGCTGGGCCTGCACGCCAGTATCACGGGCATGCCGCACGCGATGACGGTGGCCACGATGCAGCCCTGCACACTCGACTTCGTGAACCGGGAGAATCTCATGATTTTTTTGCGAGCCCACGGAGATGCGACGCTGCGCGTGACCCAGATTTTGAGTCACGAATGCATGCAGGCCTATGATCTGGCGCGCATGATGGGATTGTCGCAATCGGTGAGCGAAAGATTGGCGCGGTTCCTGCTGGATACGGCAACGCACGGGCATATGAAGAACGGAAGAATGCATGCCAGGATGGCGCTGACCCATGAAGAAATATCGCAAGTGGTGGGGACGAGCCGGGAAACGATTACCCGGCTACTCTCGGAGTTCAAGAAGAAAGAGATGGTGGAGTTGAAGGGATCGATGTTGACGATTTGCGACCGGCCAGCGCTGGAAAGCATGAGAGGGACGAATTAAGCGAGCCGCGGGCTTCGAGCCGCGAGCTCCGAGCAAGCTTTCGCGGCTGGCCCGCACTTTAATGTTGGGAGGCCCGCTAGGGGCTGAAGCAGTGTGCTGGCGGGGGGGTGTCTACTAGAACGGGGCATAGCCCCGTCACCACACGAGCATAGCCCCGTGACCACACGAGCATAGCCCCGTGACCACACGAGCATAGCCCCGTGACCACACGAGCATAGCCCCGTGACCACACGAGCATAGCCCCGTG
>JBAQJU010000203.1:0-7880 GCA_049300475.1 Terriglobales bacterium
CATCGACATCATCGAAGGCGTACCCCAAGGCAAAGGTCTCGACCTGCTCGAAGCCATGCCGATCGAAAAACGCGACTCGTACGTGATCGGCACAAACGACTATGCCGATACGGCCAACTCCAACATCGTCGTCATCACCGCCGGAATCCCGCGCAAGCCCGGCATGAGCCGCGACGACCTGCTTAATACGAACTACAAGATCATGAGCGATGTCGTCGGCAAGGTCGTAAAGTACTCGCCGAACTGCATCCTGATCATCGTCTCCAATCCGCTCGACGCAATGGCCCAGGCCGCATTCAAAATCAGCGGATTCCCGCGCGAGCGCGTCATCGGCATGGCCGGGGTGCTCGACTCCGCCCGCTTCCGCGCCTTTATCGCCGACGAACTCAAGGTCAGCGTCGAAAACGTGAATGCCTTCGTGCTCGGCGGACACGGCGACACCATGGTTCCCCTTCCGCGCTACTCGACGGTCGCAGGTATTCCGATTACCGAACTGATGGACAAAGCAACGCTCGATCGCCTCGTGCAACGCACGCGGGACGGCGGCGCCGAGATCGTCAAATATCTGAAAACCGGCTCGGCTTATTACGCCCCGTCCGCTGCGGCTACCGAGATGGTCGAAGCCATTCTCAAGGATAAGAAAAAGATTCTCCCCTGCGCCGCTTATCTCGATGGCGAGTACGGCATCAAGGGCCTGTTCGTAGGCGTTCCCGTGAAGCTGGGCTCCAAGGGGATTGAGCAGATCATCGAGATCAAGCTGAGCGCGGAAGAGAAAACAGCGCTCGAAAAGAGCGTTGGCGCCGTAAAAGAACTGGTTGCCGTGATCGGCGTCTAGGCCGTAGCTTCAAGGTACCAACGACGCCTCGAAAGCCAAAAGCGATGGCTAGGTGAGCAGTCTACGGTTCTAACGGATCGAAGAGATCGTATGTGGCGTCCTATTTTCCAGCTCGCAATAACGCTGGCGATTTCGCTTGCAGCTGTTCGGGGGAGTGCGGCGCAAACGAACCGAGACGGAACTCAGAAAAAATGGGTGGCCGCGAGCACCACCGCAATGTCAATCACGGGCGACATCAAGATTTCCCCGGGCAAATTGGGAATGGTCGGCCGTGATTATCCGCTGACGATTGTCCGGGATATAGGCGTGCAGTATCTCAAGGATGCTGGCAAGATCGTGGATGTAGCTAAACCGACTGGGGCGCGTTTTTATAAGACCAAAATTCCTGCGCGAACAAAGCTTGTCAACAGCAACACCATATGCGGCGGTCGCAAGGATGCAAACTGGCTGCTCGTTGTCACTCAGAACGGCCATAGCTTATCGCTGGCGTTCTTTTCCGGTGATCGCGAACCCATCCTCGCTGCGGCTTCGGAGAGCACCGAACTTTGCGCTACGTTCGGATACTTTCGCTGACGCTCTGATCCGCGGCAGCCGCCCCGCTGAGACGACACAATCGACGTTACGTCACCTCGCTGCGGAATGTGAGTAGTTTGACCATAGTCGATGACCATAGTAAGATTCTTCCATGAAGGAAATCGCCATTTCCGAATTCAAGGCCAAGTGTCTGGGCCTGCTGGAGGAGGTCCGTAAGACGCGCAAGCCGATTCGCGTGACCCGGTTCGGTGAACCGGTCGCCGAAGTGATTCCGCCCGCGCCGCAACCGCGCCCGAAGCACTGGCTTGGATGCATGGAGGGCACGATCGAAATCGTGGGCGATATCGTCGGTCCTACCGGTAGCCTCGACGATTGGGAAGCGGGCCGCGATTGAAACTCCTTCTCGACACGCATATCTGGATTTGGACCGTTGCGAAGTCGAACCGGCTCTCCGCCCGCGTCGCAAAAGCCCTCACTGATCCTGCCAACGAACTCTGGCTCTCTCCGATCAGTATTTGGGAGTTCTTCCTCCTGTACCGCAAGGGCCGCGTCAAAATCCCAGAGGGATTTACCACGTGGGTAACACGAGCCTTGACCGTCGCGCCGCTGAAGGAAGCGCCATTGACTTTTGAAGTGGCACAGGCACTCGCTACCATCGGCCTGCCTCATGGAGACCCAGCCGACCAATTCCTGGCCGCTTCGGCGAAGGTGTTTGGGCTCACACTGGTAACAGCGGACGACAAACTGATCGCCGCTCGCGGCCTTAAGGTCCTGGCAAACCGCTGATTGAATGATCCCCATTACCTCGCTATAGTGTGAGCGACCGACTCCACCATGGATTTTGACCAGCTCGAAATTTTTCTGGAAGTAGCGCGCCTATCGAGTTTCTCGCGGGCGGCCGAAAGGCGTTTTCGAACGCAACCTGCCATCTCCTCGCAAATTCGTGCCCTTGAAGAAGAGGTTGGAGCGCGTGTGCTCGACCGCTCCGGAGGCCGTGTTTCGCTCACCGCTGCCGGCAAACTTTTTTTTAAATATGCTGAGGAAACTATCGAACATCGCAAGACGATTCTCACCGAAATTGCGGAGACCGAGCGCGTCCCTCGGGGCGAAATCGTGGTTGGCGCCAATGAAGGCACATGCCTGCACATCCTGCCGGAGGTCTTTGCCCAGTTCAAACGCGACTATCCCAACGTGGCGGTAAGCATCAAGCGCTCCGACTACGCGAAGATTCTCGAGTCGATTCTGGAAAATGCCGTGGATTTCGGGGTGGTCTCGCTGCCGGTGAATGACAACCGGCTGGAGGCGCAGATGATTCATCGCGATCATCTGGTGGCCATCACTGCACCGAAGCATCCGCTGGCGGCGAAAAAGACGGTGACCGTGCCCGAAGTAGCGGCTTATCCGCTGGTGGTGCCAAAGCTAGGGCATACGCGGGACGCACTCGATGCATTGTTTTATGACCATCACGTGAAGCCGAATCTGGCGATGGAGCTGGATTCCAGCGAACTGCTCAAGCGGTTTGTAGCCGCGGGGGTGGGCGTGGGCTTTATTGCACGGTCTAATATAGAGGATGATATTCGGGCAAAATCCCTAGTTGCCATTACTCTGGCCGACCTGGAAATCCGCCGCGACCTCGCGCTGGTCTTCCGTAAAGACAAGCCGTTGAGCCGTGCCGCCCGGGCTTTTATGGATATTGCGGTGAAGCAGAAGAATTTCTCGTCGATTCCGACCGCCAGCAAGCGATCCAAATGAAGAAGCGGCTTGTTCTCGTCCCGCTCTTTTGTGTTGTTTTGGTGTCGTTGGGCGCGGCACAAAGACGCAGTTCCGGCGATCGAGCCGTTGCTTCTATACCTCACCGGCTTCTAGCGCTGAAGGCGGTGGGCAGCACGCGCTATACGGACAAGGAAATTCTTGCTGCCAGCGGCCTGCAAATTGGACAGGATGCCGCAGAGGGCGACTTCCAGGAGGCCGCGCACCGACTGGGGGAATCTGGCGTCTTCTCCAATGTTGTCTATTCGTTTTCCTATTCGGATGCTGGCGTCAAACTGGATTTGCAGCTCACGGATGTCGATAAGAGCAAGCTCGTCCCGGTCAACTTTGAGAACTTCGTCTGGTTTACGGATGCGGAGTTGCTGGCGGACCTCGATCAACGAGTTCCATTGTTCAAGCAATTGCTGCCGGCCTCAGGAACGCTGCCGGATGACGTGAATCAGGCTCTACAAGCGCTTCTTAGTGAAAAGCGCTATGCGGGCCGCGTCGACTTTCAGCGCGAGGCAAAGCAGGGTAGCGGAGACTTCGTCCGCATCGTTTACCGGGTCGAGGAAATCAGCATCTGCATTCGCAACGTAGAATTTCCGGGAGCCTCCACGGACCAGGCTGTCTTCCTCAAGAATGCCGCCCGGACTCTCTCCGGCGCGCAATACGTTCGGTCCAGGTTAGCGGCGATTGCTCGAAATGATTTCTTGCCGCTTTATCTGGAGCGCGGCTATTTGAAGGCTGCGTTTGGCCCACCGGAACCGAGGGTCGTAACCGAACCGGAAACGAAGCCGGAAGAGGCGGCACCAAGTGAAATCGATATAGACGTGATGCTGCCGGTAACGCCCGGCAAGATGTACTCGGTCTCCGGTGTCCGCTGGACGGGTAATTCTGTGGTCACAGCGGACGACGCTGCGCGCCTCTTTCATCTGGCCACAGGCCAACCCGCGAACCCGGTACTTCTGGCGAGGGACGAGGAGGGCCTGAGCAATTTCTACCACAGCCGCGGCTACATGACGGTTCAGATCAAGCCCCTGGCAGAGATTGACGACGCCGAGGCCAGCGTGCGATACAACATTCAGATCAGCGAAGGGGAGCGCTACAACATGGGTGAACTGGAAATTCTGGGCGTCGACAGTTCCTCGAAGGATCGTTTGCGGGAGGCATGGACCTTGCGTGAAGGAGACCCCTATAACGCCGCCTACACGCGAAAGTTTCTGGACGATGCCGCACGGTTTCTGCCCAGGGGGTTGCAGTATTCTACCAAACTGGACGAAGACCTGGACGCCAAGAGCAAGACGGTGGACGTGACAATCCGTTTCAAACCGCAATAGACAAGACCGTGAAAGTCAGGAGGCTGCGGACAAAGTCTTTGCGCACGCGGCGACCCGCAGGCGCTGAAGCGCGAATCTATTTTCAGGGGCTTGGCGGCAGGAGTGGAACTCGTGCCCTTCCCTTTCTTGCGCTCTTCAAGTTTTTCCGCAGCCTGTTAGGCATAGAATAAAGTAGCCCGAGAGTTGTGTGGGGCCATTTATGTTGGCATCATGAAGTGTCAAGTCTTCTTCGAGGAGAGAAAGCCGAATGAAAATTAATCGAATTGCGACTGCGGTTGTGGGGATGCAGTTACTGCTGGGGATGGCCGCGGTTCCGGCACTGGCTGCGAAGAGTCAAACGCTGACGGGCGAGGTCAGCGACAGCATGTGCGGGGCGAAGCATCAGATGCCGGGCAACGCCGCCGATTGCACACGGGCCTGCGTCAAACACGGAGCGAACTACGCGCTGGTGGTGGGTGACAAGGTGTACACACTGGAGACTTCGAACGCAACCGCTCTCGATGAGCTCGATAAGCTGGCAGGCGCCAAGGCGAAGGTAACGGGAGCGGTGGAGGGTACTACCATCAAGGTAAAATCGGTCGCTGCCGGATCGTAAGGATTCGCCATCTGAATTGACCGTCAGGCCTTAACAGGCTGCTGAAAAACTACTTTGCGGGTCGAAAGTGTGACCTCAGCGACTGAAGCCGCATTGAAAAGAGGCCAGTTATCGCAGCGGTAAACCTCTGCGCCACTCAAAATCAAGCGCAATATTGAGTTTTTCCGCGGCCTGCTAAGCATCGGATCTTAAGATCAGCGCAGAAAAAAGAGCCGGCAGATATCTTGTATCTGCCGGCTTCACTTCTTCAATTTTTGAACGGCTAATTCTGACCTGAATCGCTATCGGGCCGGCGCTTGAGCGTGGGCCGATCGTCGTCGCCGCTCTTGTCCGAACCGCCAGACTTGTCGGTGCTGGACGCCCGGCGCAGCGTGGGCTTGCTGCCTTCCTTGTCGTCGATCACTTTATGGCGGTTCTCGATCATCGCCAGGCGGGCTTTCACGTCGTCGAACTCTGAGGACGACACAATGTATTCCGCCTTCGCGGGGAGGATGGTGGCAATCTCTTCCTGCGACTTCTCGATGCGATCCGGAGTCTGCGGGTGCGATGCGAAGGCTTTGGCGAGTGTGCCCGGTTTCTTCTTCTCCTTCGCCTGAATCTTCTCGAAAAAGCTGATGAAGGCTTGCGGATCGTAGCCGGTCTTGTACATGTATTGCAGTCCGAGGTAGTCCGCTTCGGCTTCGAAATTGCGCTGGAACTTCATGAAGGTCACCGGCAATCCCAGACCGGCCGCTTCATAGGCTGCGTAACCGATCCCGCCTCCGACGAAAATTAGGGGCAGCGTGCCGATCTGTGCCCAATTCGCTCGCGTCATCTGCCGCATCTGGTGGCGGGCGCAAACGTGGGCAATCTCATGCGCCATCACGCCGGCGAGTTCTGCCTCTTCGTCCGCGGCCAGTATCAAGCCGGAATTGACGTAGAAAAATCCCCCCGGTAGCGCGAATGCATTGATCTCGTCGGAGTCGATAACCTTAATGGTAAAGGGCACCTTCGCATCCGAATTCCGCACCAGATTCTGACCGATCCGGTTCACATACTCGGTCACCACCGGGTCGGTGACCATCTTCACGCTGTTGTCGACCTGCATTGAGTATTGCTTGCCAATTCTTATTTCCGTTTCGAGCGAGTACCAGTCGCCCAGCCCTCGTCCACCGATCTTGCGGTTTCCGATGGCATCCACATCGTCCTCGCCGCCATCATGCTTGACTTTGCCGGGGGAAGGCTCCTGGACGGTAGGCGGAAGAGCCGGCGCGGCGGAAGAGTCGGTCGCCGGAGTTGTGGAATCTTGCGCAGGTGCCGGATTGGACGGCGCAGGCGTGGTGGGCTGCGATGCTGAGGGAGTTTGCGCCGGCGATGCCGGGCCTTGGGTCGTTTGACCGGTCGACGGAGTCGACGCGGTCGGGGTCGGAGAGCTTGAAGTCTGCGAGTTTTGAACCTGGGCCTGGGCGAGCATCGTCACCAGTGCCAGTAAACTCAGGGGAATGAGCGTCTTATGCAACGACATTTGAACACCCCGCGGGAACCCGGTCAGTTGAGGTTATTATACGCCCGATGGCCAGTCGGGATGGGGCGGATCTCCCCACCTACTTGGACGCAGGAATCCACCTTAAAGTTACCCGTTATTTTCCGCAGCATTGATGGTTTCGATGCTCTTTACATAGCCACGGACATAGCCACCGGCAAACGGGTTTCACGCCCCGAGCTTGAGGCACCATTTGCAGGTTGCCGCAGCCCGAGGCTCGACCCTTGTAGAGGGTGCTGAAAAAGCCTTTGGACACGCGAATCGCGACCCACAGGCGCTGAAGCGCGAATCTATTTTCAGCGACTTGGCGGCACGATTGGAACTCGTGCCCTTCCCTTCCTTGCGCTCTTCAGGTTCTTCCACAGCCGTCAAGCCGTGCCCTTCCCAAAACCATTCATGAGTTAGCTTCTAGTCTCCTCGTTGAGTTCCCAGGTTAGCGCCCGAAAGAGCTGGCGCTAACCTGCGCGGCACCATCCTTGTGTCTTCTACATCATGGGGGAGTCGGAGTTGAAGGTATCGGCTACAGCCTTCCAGCTTCCATCTGGCTGCTTGGTGTAGACGGTCAGAAATTTCCCTTTATCGGTCATCGGCTTCTTGGTCTTGGGGTCGGTCATGGTCATCGAGTAGGTGCCCTGCGAATAGACCATGTCACCACTCTTCGAAGCCATCGACCGCGTGGATTCAAAAGTCAACGCAAAATTGGGATCGGAAAAATACGGCGCCATCGCGGCTTTGATGGCGGCTTTTCCGTTCAGCGTCGCAACACCCGGGTACAGCCCTGAGCCATCTTCCGTGAAATAGGCGGCCCATTTGTCGGGGTCTTTGGAATTTGCGTCTTTCATCCAGGCGGTCTCGACGTCTCTAACCGCCTGCACATCGGCGGCCCGTGTATCGGGAGTCGGAGCGGGGGCATTCGAACAGCCGATAGCCAGTGCGGCAAGCGCGAGGCATAGTATTAACGAAGTGTTTCGCAGCATGTTTCTCTCTCCTAGGGGTTTTAGACCCGCGCCAGTATACTCTTCGAACGGTTGGGCGCAACTTCAGTAGAGGGGCGGGATAGAGGTGCGGGCCGGAGATCGGGCTTATGGCGAGGGCCAGACTGGAATCAATTTCTCCACACGCGGCGGATCAACGTTGTTCTTCTTCCATTTCGAGTAGCTAACGCAGCTCCTCGACCACACTCCCAGAGGGCAAAACTTAAGACTGGCTTCGCAGGCTGCGGAGTTCCTGGCGCGTATGCGTGTACAGGTGTCATCGTCAGGCACTCCGCCCAGGGAGTGAACTCCATTCGACGTGACATAAAAC
>JBAQJU010000204.1:0-1597 GCA_049300475.1 Terriglobales bacterium
AATCAGCAGGATGCGAATACTGAAAGGCCACCAATTTCGACTCATACGATTGCTCTCTCCGGTGCGAAGAAACTTGAGCATCAAACTCTCAGAGTGGGGCCGAAATCGAAATCGAAAAATAACGCGACAGCGCTGCTCATGCGTCTAGAATAACGTAACTGTCAACTCTGGTGCGCGGATTGACGTTATGACTATGTAATTTTTTCTGAATCTACCAATTCGAGCATGAACTCATTCGGACAACCTTCGCGAGCGAACTAAGTAGCGGTCTGGCCTGCCCCCCGAAAACTCCGCCGAAATGAGGTAGACTCCGTCGCCTGAAAAGGAGACGGGCCATGAAGGGAACTCGCTTCAACGAGGAACAGATCATAGGAGTGCTGCGCGAGCAGGAAGCGGGCGCGCGGACGGAAGAGGTGTGCCGGCGTCACGGGATCTCAAGCGCAACCTTTTACAAGTGGAAGTCGAAGTACGGAGGCCTGGAGGTCTCCGATGCGAGACGGCTCAAGGCGCTGGAGGATGAAAATCGGCGACTGAAGCGGCTATTGGCCGACTCGCTGCTCGACAACGCGGCGCTTAAGGACCTGCTCGGAAAAAACGTCTAAGGCCCGCGGTGCGGCGCGAAGCAGTAATGAAGGTTATAGAGCGTCACGGGCTGAGTCAGCGACGTGCGTGCGAGCTGGTCGGGTTGGATCGCTCGACCCTGCGTTATCAGTGCAGACGACCGGACGACTCGGCAATCAGGCAACGCCTAAGGGAACTGGCCGCGGAGCGGCGGCGCTTCGGGTATCGGCGGCTAGGATGGATGCTGGAGCGCGAGGGGCACACGCTGAACCACAAGAAGCTCTATCGGCTTTACCGCGAGGAACGGCTCATGGTGCGGCGGCGGCGAGGGCGCAAGAGGGCATTAGGGACAAGAGCACCGATGACGTTGCCGATCAGGATCAATCAGAGATGGTCGCTGGACTTCGTCTCCGACACCCTTAGCGACGGCCGACGCTTCCGCATCCTGTGCATCGTCGACGATTACAGCCGCGAGTGCCTGGCCACCGTGGTCGACACCTCACTGGGCGGGGTGCGCGTGGTGCGGGAGCTGGAGCGACTGGCGATCGAGCGAGCACTACCTGAGACGGTGGTTAGTGACAACGGAACCGAACTGACAAGTGGAGCGGTGCTGCGCTGGGCGACGAGAAGGATAGCGTGGCACTACATCGAGCCGGGCAAGCCGGTGCAGAACGCCTTCGTCGAATCGTTCAATAGCAAGTTGCGCGACGAGTGCCTCAACGAGTACGTGTTCGACAGCTTGGGAGAGGCACGCGAGATCATCGAGCGGTGGAGGCACGACTACAATCACCTCCGGCCACACTCGAGTCTTGGTGCGCTGACGCCAAGCGAGTTCGCAGCGATCAAGCGGGAGCAAACCACACCGCCCCAGGAGGGCGAAATAACCGGCGGACTCTACTTATGACTGGCGGGAAATTGGGGGGCAGGCCAATCGTCGCGCGACCGCAACCGAATCCGGCGCAGCCGAAATCGAATCGCGGTCTGCTCGCATGGCTGGCGTTAGCGCTCGTATCCGTCGTCGCCGTCGTGCTACTCG
>JBAQJU010000205.1:0-4294 GCA_049300475.1 Terriglobales bacterium
AAACACGGCCGTGGTCGCGCGAAAGCTTCCCAGAAAAACCAGAATCATCAGGCTCGTCAGCAGCAACCCGATCAAGCCTTCGTGCAGCAAGGTTTTAATCGCTTCCTTAACGAAGACGGACTGATCAAACACCACCGATGCCATTAACTGTTTCGGAATGTCGTAGAGGTGTCCAATCATCTCGCGAATCCCGTTGACAACCTGGATAGTGTTGGTGTCACCTCCCTGCTTCATGATCGGCAAATAGACGGACCTTTGACCGTCGACTCGCACGATGTTGTATTGGATCTGATTCGCGTCCTTGGCTTCGCCGATGTCGTTGATCGAGACCCACGAATTTCCCTCGGTCTTCACCGGAATCTTCCCGAGCTGGTCCATGTTGTCGACAAGGCTATTCGAATACACGTAATAATCGAAGGGACCAACCTTGACGTCTCCGGCCGGCAGAATAAGGTTGAAGTTATTCACCGCGTTCACAACATCCATGGGACTTAGTTGACGGGAGACCAATTTATAGGGATCGACATACACCATGACCTGGCGGTATTTTCCGCCGAAGGGCGGGGGAATTTCGGCGCCCTTCACCACGGCGATCTGATTGCGAATGGCGAACTGGCCAATGTCATGGAGCTGAGTTTGATTGAGATTTTCCCCTTTGAGCGTCACCAGGCAGACGGGAAGACTGGATGCGTCGAATTTCAAAACAACGGGGGGGAGCGTTCCCGGCGGAAGGCGTTTCAAATCCGCCAATGCGAGATTTGAAAGCTCGGTAACGTCGGCATCCGCGCTGGTTCCAGGCTGAAAATAGACCCGGATGATGCTCACGCCCAGCAGTGAGCGCGACTCCATGTGATCGATGCCGCTGGCCAGGGTGAAAAATCGCTCAAGAGGATCGGTGATATCGGTTTCAATGTCCTGGGGCGGCATGCCCGAATAAAAGGTAGCCACAACTACTTCCGGCAGATTGATTGTCGGGAATAAGTCGACCGGCATGCGAGCAAGGCTGGTAATGCCAATGACGACGAGCGCCAGGCAGACCACGATGATGAAATACGGATTGCGGATGGAAAAACCCGACATTGTCCTCGCCTTTAGTAACTACCTGAGTGCGGAGTCCTTACTCTTGCTTTCCTTCCCGGTATCGCATGACTTCGACGACCTGTGGATGAACTCTTTGCCCAGGTTTGAGCGCACTGCGATCGCTAACCACGACTTGCTCGCCTTCGCTTAGACCAGAAACAATCTCAGCATCGGTTGCCGTTTGTATTCCCAAGGTGATTGGGCGATCCTCAATTTCGCCGTTGCGGTTTACGACAAAGACCGACGTCTTGTCTCCTTCATGATTAATGGCCTGAAGAGGAACCGATGGGATATCGTCGCGGTGTTCCAAAGAAACATCCGCTTCCGCGTAAAGCCCCGGCATCAAGACGCGGTCAGGGTTCGGCACGTCAACTTCCGTATGCATAGTGCGCGTGTCTTGTTGAACATCTACGGAGAATCGGATTACTTTGCCGGGAAAACTCCGGTTCAGCGAGGGAACGCGAACGTTCACCGGATCACCGACACGAATATAGCGGACATACGTCTCTGGCACGGGAATCACCAGGCGGAACAAGTCATCTTGTGACAGCCTCACGATCGGCATTGCCTGGGTACTGGAGGTCGTACCCGCCTGAACCAAGGTGCCGAGATTCGCGTATCTCTGCGTCACAACTCCGGCGAATGGAGCGGTGATGCGCGAATAGTCAAACAGGCTCTGATCGTGAACGAGTCTCGCTCTGGTCACGGAAAGTTGACTCTGAGCAGCGTCCAGAGCGGACTGGCCGGCGTCGACTTGAGAGGAGGCGGCCAGGTCTTTCCCTTGAGCATCGTCCACTTCCTGCTCGGCCACGATGCCGGGCTGGTTCTGGAACACTTCGTTCAATCGCGTGTATTCCAGATGGAGCGCGTTGTACTGCGCTTGATAACGCTGCAGTTCATGTTGCGCCTTGGTTGCCTGGTTGCCGGCGTTCCTGATTTCCGCCTGGTCTTCCTCCAACTGCGCTTGTAACTCGGGAATTTCAAGGATGGCCATGACTTGGCCGGCCTTCACGTGCGTTCCATAGTCGACAGTCAGTTTCTGAACGTAGCCGGACTCCTTCGCGTAGACATCGATCTCCTGAAAAGGCACCAATTCCGAGGACAGCGTGATTTGGCGGCTGAGAGTCTTCTTCACTACGTTCGTTACGCCGACGGTAACTTCCGCCTGGGCGTTTGCCCTGGCCTTGGTTTCCCCTGAACAAGAAGACAACCCCATCGCCAGGATCGCGGCGAATACGGCCGCCAAAGCGGAGAACACGGGATTGAATCCGCTCTTCCGTTTGCGAATTGCGGCATGAAGATTGAGGTGTCGATGCATCAGTTCTTTGAATACCCCGCTTCTCTGGCGACCTTGCCAGCGATCCTCGACTAAGCCAGATCGACTAACTGAGGTCCCTCATCATCTGGCGTAGCTTATCAACGGAAAATTCCTTCGAAGCACAAAGGTCGATTACTTTTCGCTCGCCTTGCTGCAGTTTGGTTGCGACCGCCGGAATGCGGGCGGCAATTGGAAGAGGGACCGTTAGAATCCCATGGTGGTCTCCGTGCAACAGATCGCCCGGCTGCACCTCCAGTCCGCCAATTTTGACCGTGGATCCGAACTCGAAAATGTGCGCGTAGGCATGCGACACGGCAACATTGCCGGCAAACAATTGCAGGCCCATCTCACGTACGCGAGGCAAATCCCGCACAGCGCCGTCCGTCACGTATCCCGAACATCCCAATGCTTTCAGGATTGCGGCATGCATGTCACCGAGGAATGCTCCCACGCCCGGCGGTTTGTCCAGATCCTCCAGGACCACGATCCTCGGCGGTGGGATCTTGAGAATGCTGTTCCACCAGTCGGTTCGATCGCGGTAGAAGCGCCCCGACATGGGAGGGTCGCCGGAACGAAGGCGCGCCGTGGCGGCATACCCCACCATGGGCGGAAAGTCCTTGAACATGCATCGAATGCTGGCATCGGCGAAACCGGTGTTCCGCAGTCTCACATCGAAGGTCTCAATTGCGTTTGAAACCATGCAGGTGTCGATATTGCGAAGAGCGCTCAGCACGTGCTCATCGACTAACGGCATAAGGTCCATTCGAATCCTCTTCGAACGATTTTCGACTTCACCGGTTGGCATGGCGGCGAATCGACTCTCGTCCTGCAATGCGCGCACGGCTAAGATCACAACATCGTGACAAATTTTAAAATGGGGTACCGGTAAAAATCTAAAGGAAATATGCAGGAGAAGCCGGAGGGGGCCGGTTGTAGAAAATAAGACTTAAGATGTCGCTCGAGCGTAGAGGCTCAGAAGGAACGGCAGGCAGATAAAGTACAGGAGGCTCCAGGCAGGTGCAACTGACAACTGGAGCAGCGAATCGAGTGGAATCTCGATCAAGCCGTTGCCGGTTTAGCTCGCCGGACATATTGTGTACAGACTTGATTACCTGAACGTGAGTCTCGATTCCGTTCGCTTGCGAAAGAACGGAAATGGAAAAACGGGTGGCAAGACTCAGCGTCAATGAACAGATGGCAACCGCGATCAGCATAACCCGCCAGTTGTGTCCGTCGGCACGCCAATTCTTGGAAAGCATCATCTTGCAGTCAGGAACCCGATCCCAGTTCCTGAGAATATACCACAGCGGGAGCTAGAGGCCGGCGATCACAATGGTAACCCCACCAGGAGTTGGATAGTAGAAGTCTGCAAGTGGTTGCCCACACATTGTTGCGCCTATTAGTAAAGGAGGCATGGGGCGCGCGAGGCGCCCCCGAGCCATGAAAAGCGACGACTTCGGTTTAGCCGATCCAAACAACCCCACCAGCACGAAGTTGAAAGCTATCTTTTTCGCCGAGTTCAGGCAAGGTCGTAGCGATCAAGGTTCATCACCTTGTTCCACGCCCCCGCGAAGTCCTTCACAAACGCCTCCTTCGAGTCGTTACATGCATAGACTTCCGCGATTGCCCGGAGCTGGGAATTAGAACCGAAGACAAGATCGACGCGCGTCGCAGTCCACTTTACTTTGCCCGTCGCCCGGTCGCGCCCCTCAAACACGCCTTCGGATGCAGAGGGCTCCCACTTCGTATCCATGTTGAGCAGGTTGACGAAGAAGTCATTCGTCAGCGTCTCGGGCCGGTTGGTGAAGACGCCGTGTTTGGACTGCCCGAAGTTGGCATTCAGGGCGCGCAGGCCGCCAATGAGCACCGTCATTTGGGGGGCGCTCAGCGTCAGCA
>JBAQJU010000206.1:0-2358 GCA_049300475.1 Terriglobales bacterium
TTGTCGATTGCGACGGCTCAAGCCGCCGCCCAGGGGTTCGCGGACATCCAGATTGGCTTCAACCTGGAACGGCGCACTCAGATCACGGTTGAAGCAATGCGGTCGCTGTCGAGGATTCTGGGCGGACTGCCCGGACGCAAGAACGTGGTCTGGCTGACTTCGTCGCTGCCGTTCGATCTTATTCCCGAAGACCGGAACGTGACCGATGCCGAGTTGCTGGCCGATCTGCCGGGACAAGGGCGGCAACGCTCGGTGTCGGTGAATGCAGCAGGCGCCTATGCGTCGGAATCACGGCAATTGTATGGAGGCGAGATTAAAGAGGCGGAAGCAGACCTCGCAAGTGCAAGCATCGCGATTTATCCGGTCGATCTTACCGGCTTGATGAGCGGCATGGAGAGTTCGGCGAACCGCGGAGGATCCGTCTATGACGACCGGGCCATCAGTCACCGGGCCGGGTCGATGATGTCGGCGCAGGAGGCAAATCAGGGCACGATGGAGGAAGTGGCCGCGGAAACGGGCGGCCAGGCTTATAAGAACCAAAACGAAATCAAAGATGGAATTTCGCTGGCGGTTGCCGACGAAAAGGCGTCTTACACGCTCGGTTACTATCCGGAAAACAAGAAATGGGATGGCAAGTTTCGCAGCCTGAAGGTAAAGCTCGACCAGCATGACACCGAGGTTCGGTATCGAAAGGGATTCTATGCGGTCGATCCGGAGTCGGACAAGAAAGCCAACTTCGAGCCGGATGTGGTCGCGACCCTACAACTTGGCGCTCCGGCGACACAGATTTCCTTCTGGGCACAAACCAAGAATACCGACCCGGGCAAGCTGCGCGTCGTGTTTCTGGTGGACGCGCATACGTTGAGTGCCGAAGATACGGGCGGCGGGAAAAAGCGAATTAATGCCAATTTTTATGCCGCGATGTATGACGCAAATGGCAAGAACCTGGGGATTCGAAGTATAAAAGTCGATCACACCTTCGACGCCGCGACCTATGACCAAATACTGGCGAAAGGCGTGATGGCGCCCCTTGATGTGGACGTTCCCGCCGGTACGAAAGAAGTGCGCCTGGCAGTGCTGGATAACCGGACCGGCTACATTGGGACCGTCAGCGGACCGTTGGCGCAGTAGGCATAGCGAACGCAAATAAAAAGGTGTCCGCTTGGGGACACCTTTTTTAGTTTGAATTCAGAGCGATGAGACAGCGGCGATTACTCTTTCGCGTCGCTGCCCTCGGTCTTGCCCTCTGCTTCATTCGCGGCCATATTTTTCTCAGCTTGCGCCTGGGCGTCGGCATCTTCCATGGCCTTGCGCGTCTCTTCGGCTTTCTTGGCGCGGAGTTCGGCGCGCTTCTGGCGCTTTTCGTCCAGAACCTGTTCGCTGCCGAGCAGCTCGATGAAGGCTTTCTCGGCGCCATCGCCCTTGCGCCATGCGGTGCGGACGATGCGCAGGTAGCCGCCATTGCGGTCGCCGAAGCGCGGAGCCACCGTGTCAAAAAGCTTGCGGACAGCTTCGTTGGTCATCAGATAGGCGGCAGCCTGACGGCGGGCAGCGAGGTCTCCCTGTTTGCCGAGGGTGATCATCTTCTCGACCAGCGGACGGATGGCCTTGGCTTTGATGGCCGTCGTCTCAATGCGCTCTTCCATGATGATCGAGGTCACCATGTTGCGAAACATGGAGCGGCGGTGCGATGTGGTTCGTCCTAGTTTGTATCCTGCTACTTTGTGGCGCATATCCTAACCCCAGTTGTCAGTTGTCAGTTGCCAGTGGCCAGTTGCCAGTGGTTGTCATCCGACAGTTTGCCGCGGCTCTGGGTCATCTTTTACTGGCAACTGACCACTGGCCGCTGGCAACTGTTTCTACAGATCGTTGTCGCCGTACATCGAGGCGGGCAGGATCTGATTTGAAGTCGGGCCGGGAACGGCATTGCCGTGCTCGTCGATCTTCATGCCCAGGCTCAGGCCCATCGATGACAGTATTTCTTTAATTTCGTTGAGCGACTTCCGCCCGAAGTTTTTGGTCTTCAGCATTTCGGCTTCGGTCTTCTGTACTAGTTCGCCGATGGTCTGAATGTTCGCGTTCTTCAGGCAGTTGTAGCTGCGCACGGAAAGTTCCAGCTCCTCGACCGAACGATTCAGGTTCTCGTTCTTGATCTCCGGCCGGCGCTCTTCGCTCGTCGACGCCGTTTCGATCTCTTCTTCGAAGTTGATGAAGATGTTCATGTGGTCCTTCAGCAGCTTCGCCGCCAGGCCGATGGAATCGGCCGGGGTGATGGAGCCGTTGGTCCAGACTTCGAGCGTGAGCTTATCGTAGTCGGTGATCTGACCGAGACGGGCGGCTTCCACAGTGTAGTTGCAC
>JBAQJU010000207.1:0-22895 GCA_049300475.1 Terriglobales bacterium
TATGCTGCTTGCGGCGATTCCCATCGGTCGACTCGCTGTTCGCGGCAGCTGCAGCCGGATCTTCATTCCACAGGTCGTACAGCAGCCCGATTTTCAGTTTTGCTCCAATCATGCAATCTCCCTAAACCAGCTTTCGGCCTTCGCTACCAAGCCTTCCGGACGCCTGCAACCAAAAGCCGAAACCCTAACCCCCGCTTTTCACGGTTGTATAAACTTCCCCTTTGCGACATACGTCATCGCCAGCGCGGTCGCATACGCGGTCACCTCCGCCAGATGTTCGGCGCTGCGCGTTGTGTCGGCGCGCAAGTCGAGTTCACCCGCGCGTCGTTCGATGTTGTCGACCAAAGTCTTGATCAGCGGGCGTTGCGCTCCTGTCCATTGCGCCACCTTGTCGATGAGCGCCTTGCGATGCTGGTGCAGAAATTCGTTCGCCGCGACCGCCGTTTTCCGCCGCTTCGATACCGGAAACAAATCCCGTAAATCGGTGTCGGGCGTGAGTTCGGTGACCGCGACCTCTTCCTTCCCGTTACGGTGATAAAAATCGGCCACCGTAATTTCCATATCGTCAACCGTTATATCGGTGATGCCGCGCCGCCGCATCGGATCGCTCTTCCGCAACTTCCTCGCCAGGCGGTCCAGATAGAGCAGCTTTTCCATTGCCGGCCAGCCGCGATAGCGTTTGCGCCAGTTCGAGCGCGGCGTCAGCCACACCGCAAACGTTTCGGCAAAATCTTCATCCGGATGCTTCTGCGCATACCATCCCGGCAAGTGACGCACGTAGTCGCGCGAAAACGGCGCGGGCCGGTAATTGTCACGATAAGGCCGCCGGAATGACCCGAACATTGCTTTCCACTCCGGTTTGTTGTGGAGTTTGTAAGCATAGGTGAATGCATGTCCGGCCTCATGCCGCAGGTACATCATGATCTCGCGCGCATCTTCCAGGTCGTGCGCCTGCTTTTCCAGTTGCGCCAGCTCCGCATTCGCCAGGTAAAACGGAATCCCGATGATCGGCTCCCCCGACGGACATCCCCACTCGTCGGTCAGATAGCAGGATGGGCGAAACCTTGACATCCCTTTGGCTTCAAGTTCGCGGTAAAGCTGTTCCACAAAATGCTCCACCGGCGATCCTTCAAGCTTGAGTCCAAGCTCGCGGATCGGCCGGCTCAGAAGTTCCTGATTGTTGTCGGGCTTCTCTTGATCTTTATCCGGCACAAGCACTCGCTATCGAGGCGACTCGTTATCAGGGCGAACCAGTCCTGCCGCCAGTTCGTAACTCATTCGTCCGCAGATCGAATCGCTCATCGAACACAAATCGTTACGCGGCGAAACTTGAAACGCTGCCTGCAGTCAGTTTCTGCAGCCGCTCGCGCAACGAACGGGGAGGGGACGATATATCTATAGTAAACAATAGTCGAGATCGGGGATTACGCGGAAGTGACTGGGGTAATACGCGGCGTACATCATCGTTAGTAGAAGCCTTCGATCGACTCGCATCGATCACGTGCCACAAATCAACGCTGATGCAAGCCGGCTATCGTATCGTTCCTGGAGCCGCGCGTCCGGCCTTCCGCACAATGGATTGCACGACGACTCTCTTCAGCACGAAGATCGCAGCGATGGCGATGATGAGCGCAACAAGGATTGTCATGTTCATAGTCTCTCCCTGCATGCAATGCTCCCTGATTGCAGCACTAGAGAGCATGAAGGAAAAGATTACGGTCGTCACAGAGGTCCTTCCAGCTATTACCCATCGGAATCCGACCGCATCGACAGCTATCCAAAAGCTCCCTCATGCCGCCATCGTCTGCGTCGTGATATCGTAGCCGTAAGCAGTGTGGGGGCATCTTGCTTCCCCCCCAACGCCGGAAATTAGCCGCCAACTTCCACTTGTGCGTCCACAACTCCGTGCGCTACTGTTCGCTGCGTATGAGATCCCGCACTGCTCACGAGAAAATGGGTAGAAACGATCCCTGTGCATGCGGGAGCGGCAAGAAGTACAAGCATTGCTGCTTTTCCGAAGCCCCGCTCTCGGAAGAAAGCCTCTGGCGTCGAAACCACGACGCTTCCTCGCAGCTTGCCCGGGAAATGATGCGCTTTGCCGCTCGAGACTTTGCCGAGGAGATCCAGGACGCGTGGTGCGACTTCAATATGACCAATTACCCACTGCCGCTCGGGATGCCCGAGGGCGAAATGCAGGTTTTCATGCCTTACTTTCTCCACTTATGGGATCCGGAGCGCATATCGATAGGAACGCGCAGGGAACCTGGTGAGCCGGGTATCGTTGCCAGCGAGTTCATGCGCTCTAACGCGCGTTCGCTGTCTGATCTGGACCGCCAATTCCTGGACCAGACCAGTACTCTCCCTTACAGTTTCTATGAAGTGGTCTGGTGCAAGGCGGGAGAGCGGATGGCATTGCAGGATGTCATTCTCGGACTGGACACCCAGGTAATTGAGCACGCCGCGACGCAAAGGCTGCGGGAAGGCGACCTGATCTACGCACAGATTTGGCATTCACCCGTCCCCGCAGTGATGGGGGCTTCAGCGCCGCTTATCATTCCGCTTCGCTGCAAAACCGATGTCATTGCGCTGCGCAAGAAATTGCGCCGCAAGATTGCCCGGCAGAGGCGGGAGCTGACCGCAAAAGACTTGATCCACTTTGAGGAAGATGTGCGGGAGGCATATCTCAACATCCGCGACGCGCTCCACGCCCCTCCGATTTTGCAGAACACGGACCGTGACCTGCTTGTGTTTCATACTCTTACTTTCAAAGTTGGAGCGCCAGACGTGGCTTTTCAGGCCCTGGCGCACCTGGCATTGGGATCCTCGAAGGAGGAATTGCTGGAGCACGCAGAACTGGACGAACACGGAGCGATTCGCTCGATCGAGTTTGATTGGATCAAAAAGGGTAACCGCAAGAACAAGTCCTGGGACAACACGATCATGGGGCACATCAAGATCTCCGGCAATACACTGACGGCGGACGTGAACTCGAAAGAACGCGCCGACAAACTGCGCAGTGAAATCGAGAAACGCCTCGGGATCTTGGGTCGTCCGGCGCTGCCAGAATGCTCTGCTTACTGTACCGTAATGTTAACTGTTGCCTGCGAGCGTCCGTAAGGTCCTGTCGCATACAAGGTATAGCTGCCAGTCTGCGACGGCGTAAACGAAACGCTGTTCCCTCGCAGCGCACCCACGCCAGGTGAGACGATCAGGTAGGTAGCGCCACTCGCGCTCCAGTTCAGTGTGACTGGCAGGCCTGCGCTCACGGACGACGGCGTGGCCGTAAAGCTCGCGATCTGCGGTGCGCTGCCCGTGGGAACGTTGGCGGCCGTGTAGACCGGATTCATCTGGACTACTTCGAAATCTGATGCCGTCAGGGTCGAGAGCGTGTGCAGGTCGTCGTTATTCCAGCGATCGTCGGGCGTACCGGTCAGATACATCGAACTCCCGTTGTCGGCCATAATGATGCCGTATTTCTTCAACGCCGTCAGGATGACCTGGTTGGTGTGCGAGAAGCCTGAGATATCGACACTCGATTTCAGCCGCATGCGCATGCCCATCGGCGCCGCGTTCGGATCGCTCGAATTCGCCGCCCAGTGCGAAGCCGGCGGAGTGAATGCTGCCCGGCTGTTCTGCAGCGTGAAACGGATGGCATGATTGATTGAGCCCGCGGCAACTTCATCGTAGCGCAGAAGCCCGGGAAAGATGGGAAGTCCCGCGGCATCGGCGGAAGTCCAGGTGTATGGCCGCTGTTCGTTCGCAAGCAGGTCCCAGACGGCGGCAGAACCCGCGTTCCATGCGCCACCTCCGGCGGGTGATCCCTGGTAGAGCTCATACAGCCAGCACTGATTGTTGTCGAGCACCAGCACGTGCTGATCCCCGCTCGGATTGGGATCGCCCTCGATCGGTGCATTGGCCGGAATCGGCATCGGCCCAGGATCGCTTTCGTCTCCGTAAGCGGTGAAATTTATACTGACGGGTGCCTGCGTCGAATCGACGACAACATAGGGAATCCCCATATAACTCCCGTCATACAATCCCGATCCGAAATCGGGATGCACGGGTGTACTGCTTCCGATAAAGCTGATAATCGCGGCGGAACTCGGGTCCACCGGAGCCGACGAGATGTCCTCATTCCACAGGCTGCTCGCCTGAAAAGGCAGGAATCCGTTCAGGCTCGCGCCTTGGCCGGTAGCAATCTGACTGCATGCAGGGTTGCCGTTGCCGCCGCCACCTCCGCCGTTGGACTTGCTGCTCAAGCCGCCGCATCCGAGAGTGGCCAGCAGGCTGGAGATCGAAACAATCGTGAGGGCTCTACAGAGAGTACGCGACATTTAGGGAGGCTCCCAGTCAATGGTCTCCGGTGGAACGGTAGCTGGGCAAACGCCAAAGGGGCTGGCCGCGAACTGGAATTGGGACGATGGGCAGGCGTCAATCGGGCAATGTTTCCGGAACTTCAGTTCAAAAGAAAAGGCGGATCGATAATCGGATCCGCCTTCTTCGTAAATTAGAGATTGGCTTCTACTGCAGCAGCGTGCCCTCGCCGTTCCCATTCGGCGTTTCCGGTGCAATCACTACCGCCGCCGCCACCCGGTCTCCCGGTTCCAGTGACAGCAGCCGCACGCCCTGCGCAGCCCGCCCAGATTCGCGAATCGTGCTCGAGTCCATGCGGATGATTTTGCCGTACTGGCTGATCAGCATCACTTCGGACTCTTCATTCACCTGCGCGATGCCCACCACCTTGCCATTACGCTCCGTCGTCTTAACGTTGATCACGCCCGACCCCCCGCGTCCCTGCAGGCGATACTCGTCTGCGGGAGTGCGCTTCCCATAGCCGTTTTCCGTGATCGACAGAATCAGCGATCCCTTGATCGGCAGGGATTCATCGGTGGCGGTAGCTTCGACCCCGGCCTTGGCCTTCGCTCTCGCGGCGGCCTCCTCAGCCTGCTTCGCGTCTTTCGCGGTCGTCGCCATACCGACGATGTAGTCGCCCTTGTCGAGATTCATGCCGCGCACACCATACGCCGGACGCCCCATCGGCCGCACGTCCTCTTCTCCGAAGCGGATCGCCTGCCCATTGTGCGACGCCAGGAAAACGATCTGCTCGCCGTCGGTAAGCGTGGCGGCGACCAGTTCGTCGCCCTGGTCAATGCCGATCGCAATAATTCCCCGCGACATCACATGCGAAAAATCCTTCAGCTCGGTCTTCTTCACCGTGCCATTGCGCGTGGCGAAGAAAATGTATCGTCCCGCCTCTTCCAGGTTCCGCACCGCAACCATCGTGCGCACGGTTTCTCCCGCTTGCAGGCCCACCAGGTTGCCAATGTGCTTGCCCTTGCCCGCCGCGCCCACATCCGGAGTCTCGTAAACCTTCAGCCAGTACACGCGCCCGGTGTTGGTGAAAATCAGAATGTAGGCATGCGTCGAGGCAATGAACAACTGCTCGACGAAATCCTCGTCGCGCGTCTTCATGCCGGTACGCCCGGTGCCTCCGCGGCGCTGCATGCGGTAGGTCGAGATCGGCGTACGTTTCACGTAGCCGGAATGGCTCACCGTAACCGCGACCTGCTCATCCGCGATCAGGTCTTCGAGCATGATCTCGGCCGCTTCATCTTCAATCACAGTCCGCCGCGCGTCGCCGTAAAGCTTCTTCACTTCCTCCAGCTCTTTGACGATCACGCCGCGTAGCTTCTTTTCCGAAGCGAGGATGGACTCGTACTCAGTGATGCGATCGCGCACTTCTTTCAACTCGTTCGAAATTTCATCGATCGAAAGTTTCGTCAGGCGATGTAACTGCAGTTCGAGGATCGCGTCCGCCTGCTTCGACGTGAATGGCTTTTCCGCCGGAAGCTTCGGAGCGCGTCCGGTAGTGTTGATGTCGATCTTCTTGCCGCCAAAGAACGCAACCAAATTGTCGCGTGCATCGGCCCGGTTGGCGCTGCCGCGAATGATCGCGATCACGTTATCCAGGTGATCGAGCGCGGTCAGGTAGCCTTCCAGAATGTGCTCGCGGTCGCGCGCCTTCGAGAGCAGGTACGCGGTCCGCCGCCGCACCACATCCACCCGATGATCGATGAAGTGCCGCAGCGCCTGCACCAGCCCCATCTCCTTCGGCTGCTGGTTGACCACGGCCAGCAGGATCATGCTGAAGCCTTCCTGCATCTGCGTGTGCTTGAAGAGCTGGTTGAGCACGATCTGCGGTTCGGCGGCGCGCTTCAGTTCGATCACAATCCGCATGCCGTCGCGGTCGCTCTCGTCGCGAATGTCGGAGATGTCATCGATAGTCTTGTCGTTGACCAGGTCGGCGATGCGTTCGATCAGCCGCGCCTTGTTCACCTGGTACGGAATTTCCGTGACGATGATCGCCTGCTTTTCCTTGGTAACATTTTCAATCGCTGCCCGCGCGCGCATCATGAAGCGGCCGCGGCCATTCCTGTAGGCCTCGAAAATTCCAGCCCGCCCGTGAATGATTCCAGCCGTTGGAAAGTCCGGACCCTGCACAAACTTCAGCAACTCGGCCAACTGCGCATTCGGATTGTTGACCAGCGTAATCGTGGCGTCGACGATCTCCGTCAGATTGTGTGGCGGAATTTTCGTCGCCATGCCGACCGCAATTCCATCCGAGCCATTCACCAGCAGGTTCGGAAAGCGCGCCGGCAACACCGCAGGCTGCGTCTCCGACCCGTCATAATTCGGATAAAAGTCGACCGCTTCCTTATCCAGATCCTCAAGCAGCGCCGTCGCCACCCGCGTCAGCCGCGCTTCCGTATAACGATCCGCCGCTGGAGGATCGCCATCCACCGAACCGAAATTTCCCTGTCCATCCACCAGCGGCGCGCGCATCGCAAACGGCTGCGCCAGCCGCACCAACGCGTCATACACCGCCAGGTTGCCATGCGGATGGTACTTGCCCATCACTTCGCCGACGATGCGGGCGCATTTGCGTGTGGGCCGCCCCGGCGCCAAGCCCATTTGCTGCATGGTGTAAAGAATGCGGCGATGCACCGGCTTCAATCCGTCGCGCACATCGGGCAGCGCGCGCCCAATGATCACCGACAGCGAATAGTCGAGATACGACTTGCGCATCTCCTCTTCAATATTGACGGGCTGAATGTTGGCGGCGCCGGGGCCGTCGCCCCCGGGTGGAGGAGTTAAAGGCAGTTGCGGATCTTGATCGTCAGCCATGAAATTTAGCTCTCAGCTCTCAGTTGTCAGCTCTCAGTAAGGCACATGTGGCCGTCTGAAGGCTGGCGTGGTGACGGGGCTGTACCCTGTCCGAGCGGAGCAGAGTCTCCGCTTCTTGTCAGTCTAAAAACGCGTCTAAGTCATTGCATTTACAGACGCTTAGTCGGCTATACTTAGGATGAAATTATACCATGCCGAGCAGGATTTTGCGGATCTGTTCCCGCAACGCACGATGTCGTTTCAGGCTCTGCGCAACGTCAGCAGCGTAATCTCCGGAGGCACTCCCAGCCGCACCGGAAACCCAAACGTGCCCAGCCCGCGATTCACATAAAGTGCAGCCTTCGAAGTTCCGTTAGCACCACCGGAAGCGTTTGAAGTTCCGTCCGCAGCACCCGGGCCGAGGGTGCCCCATTCTAACGTCGCGTTTTGTGCGACGTTAGAGTGGGCCACCAAACCGCCGGCATCGTGAGTTTTTACTGATGGCTGATGGCTGACAGCTGAAAGCCGCATTTCCAACCGATACAGCCCCGCCACAAACGGCGAGATCAACCGCGCCGGCGTAATGTCATGATCGACAATCTCAACCTTGATCTGTCCGCCATGGGTGTGCCCAGCCAGGCTCAACTCAATTCCCAGCGCGGCCGCCCGCGGAAACGAATTCGGATTATGCGACAGTAAAACATTCGGCATATCGCGCCGCACCAGATGCTCAATCTCCCCCAGCATCGGCCCCGTCCGTTCGCCCGATACCATGTGATCGCGCTGGTAATCGACGCCCAGCAGATTAAAGCGCGCGCCCTTATAGTCGATCACCTCATTGCGCGCCCGCAGCAAACGCATCCCATGCTGCTGAAACAACCGCTCCGCCTCGTCTTCCACGCCGGCATAAATCTCATGATTCCCGTTGCAGCCCCAAACGCCCAGCGGAGCGCGCAGTTTAGAAAGTTCACCAATACAAACATCCAGCGGATCGCCCTCGCTCGATACAAAATCGCCGGTCACGAATGAAATGTCCGGCTTCAAATCGTTCGCCATTTCGACCGCCCGCGCAATCTCCCGCGGAGGCATGTAGTCGCCAATATGGATGTCGCTCAACTGCGCAATGCGCAGCCCGTCAAGTTCAGGAGGAAGATTCGCAATCGGCACTTCGACGCGCTCGACGGTATAACGCAGCCGTCCAGCAGCAAACCCATAAGTCGCGGCAAGAAACGGAAGACTGCCCGCAAGATAAGCGGCATAACGAAAAAGCGTCCGCCGCGAAGCGTCAAAGTCCGATCCGCCCTGAGCGTTAATCGCAACCCCGTGCCGCAAATTGGCGGCCGCATTAGTAACCCACTCAATGCCGCCTACCGACTTCACAGCAATCAGCGCAAAGAGCGAAGCCACCACCCAGAGCCGCGAAACAGTAACAAGCCCCTTGCCGAAGGGAGCCCGCGAAACCACATGTCCAAGCAGGGAATCAAAGAGCGCAGCAAACATAGCGAGAGCTGCCGCAATCAGCGCAATCTGCAACCCAGTGCGCCACTGCGCGCCCGCCAGCCCCGAAATCCAGTTCCAGGCTCGCAGAAACCAGAAGCGCTGCACGCCATAGATGAGAGCAAGAAATATCGCTAAGAAAAGAATTCGTCCGATCAGGGTAAAGGCTCCTATGAACTTATGCTGATTTGATGCCACAAGCACAGTGGAAGGCTCGGCAACAGAAGAAGACTCGGCAACAGGGAAAGCTCGGCGATCAGAGAGTTCGCGGTTCCAGACCTTCGTCGGCGTTCGCAATCCCTCCCAACTCTGTCATCTTGAGCGGAGCGGAACTTCACGAAGTGAAGTTCCTGCGGAGTCGAAAGACCCCTGCGTTCTTTTCCGGGCCATGACGCGTGAGGGCATTCTCTTCTCGACCTTTCGATATGAATTGAATCGGTTGTTTCACTGCGCCATCACCCGCGCAGCGGGTTCACCACCTCAACCGCACCATAACGCTGGCCGTGCGATAAATCCTCGGAATAGAGAACCACGGCGCCGCAGCTCTCCGCAGCGTGCAAAATCAGCGCGTCCCAGTATGAGATCTTGTACCGTTCTTCGATCTCAAGCGTCTCCACGATCGCTTGCGGAGTAATGACGACGATCTCCCAACTCAAGTAGTCCTCGATCACTTTCGCGATCTCATCGCTCGGCAGCGGATGCGCCACTCGGCGGCGCAGGTTCACGCACAATTCCTGCAGAACCTGTGTACTTAAGGCGCCTTGCCTCGTTGTCCACAAATGCTCGATCAGTTCGCGAGCGCGCTCATGTTTCAGGCCAGCCTCGCGGTCATGGGCGTAAATCAGGATGTTGGTATCAACGAAATATTTGGCGGCAATGGGCATCGTCGCATGCTCAGCGCTCGTAAAGCTCGTCGCGAGACCGGGGCGGAGTCCAGCCGAGGCTCATCCCTTCGCGCAAACGCGCCAGCGCGCGCCGACGGGAACGATCATAGTTCTTGCGCTCGCGTACGATCTGCTCAAGACGCGCTGCCAGCATCGCGCTGATGGAGGTACCTTCTTCGGCAGCCAGGATGCGAACCTCGCGCAGGAGAGCGGAGTCAATCTTCAAGGTAATATTTGTCTTCATCGCTATAGCACGCAGATATGTGCAGCACAATAATATGTGCTATTGCGTTCCGAGTCAACCCATAAAACCCCTTGACGTAACCACCAGCGTAAACTCAACTAAGACTAGCCCACACAATGTGTGCCAATGCTGGCCGCACGCTCTTTGACAACAGAACCAAGCCCTCACGGCTCCATCATTTTTGAATTGCCGAGCGGACTAAATCCTTATTCCATAAGATCTTACCTATAACTCCTTATTCGCGAATATTTTGCAAGGAATTTCCTGCTAAAATCTTGATTCTAATAGATCGGGTGGGGAGGGGGTAGGCCCCCTTATCGGGTACAGACCGGGGCCTCCCTGACAAATCAACCGGGGCTAACCCGAACTACCCGGCAGCAACCCGTTCTTCAGAACGAAGCGAGCCCGCGCGAGCCCGCGCCTCCCGGATCGCCTGCTGCACCCGCTGCGGCGCCGTGCCGCCCGGTACATCGTGAATGGCGAGGACTTCACTCAACTCAAGCCGCGCCGGCAAATCCGCGTCGAACGCCGGATGAATCGCCTGCAAATCTTTGATCGAAAGGTCCTGCAAATTGCATTTCAACTCGCCACAAAGCTGCACCGCTTTTCCGACCGCCTCATGCGCCTGCCGAGAAGCCACGCCGCGCTCCACCAGATACGCGGCCGCCGCCCACGCGTTCATAAACCCGGAGCGCGCCTCCGCATCCATCTTCGCAAAGTTGAATTCAACGGTGCGCATCCATCCGGTGACCAGCGGCAGCATGGAAACGATTGTGTCGGCCGTATCGAACAGCGGTTCCTGCGTCTCCTGCAGGTCTTTGTTGTAGGCGAGCGGCAGGCCCTTGACCGCGGTTTCGAGTGCGATTTGAAATCCCAGGACTCGCGCCGCTTTCGCGCGCACCAGTTCCAGCAGGTCGGGATTCTTCTTTTGAGGCATGGCGCTCGATCCGGTCGAATACGGCTCGGGCAATACGATGAAATCGTAAGCCGGAGTCGAGAACAGAATCATCTCCTCGGCCCAGCGGCTGAGGTGCAGCGAAATCAGCGAGAGCGCCTGGACGAATTCGAGAGCGAAATCGCGGTCGCTGGTCGCATCCATGCTGTTCGCGGTGATGTCGTCGAAGCCGAGTTCGGTGGCAATCGCGCGGCGATCGAGCGCAAGCGTGGCTCCCGCGATGGCGCCGGAGCCAAGAGGACAGAGATTCGCGCGCTTCCGGCATGATGCCAGCCGGTCGGAGTCGCGCAAAAACATTTCGACGTAGGCCAGCAGCCAGTGCGCCACCAGCACCGGCTCGGCGGGCTGCAAGTGCGTGGAGCCAGGCATCGCCGCCGCTCCCGCGGACTCGGCGCGAGTAAGAAGGGCGTCGAGCCAATGGCCAAGCAGATTCTGCAACTCGTCGATGGTAGAGCGCACGAAGAGACGAAGGTCGGTCGCAATCTGCTCGTTGCGGCTGCGTCCCGCATGAAGTTTGTAGCCGGTGGCTCCGATGATTACGGCCAGCTTTTTTTCCACGAAGTGGTGTACGTCTTCCACTCCGGGATCGTTCAGGAATTCCGGCGAATCCTCGGCGTGGCGGGCGATTTGGTTGAGTCCGTCGATAACCTCGGAGAGTTCCTCGGAGGTAAGCACGCCCGCATGTTCGAGCGCGCGGGCGTGCGCGCGGCTGGCAGCGAGTTCGAAGGGTATCAGTCGCTGATCATACGGAAACGACCGCTGCCATTTTTCAAACTCCGGGTCGAGCGGCTGGCGAAAGCGCCCGGACCACATCTTCATTGGGAGCTCTGGCAAGTTGCGAGATCCTCTTGCTTCGGTTCGTATCAGGGCATCGCTTTAGCGATGCCGAAAGTTGCTCAAATCGGAAGCCCCTTTAGGGGCCGGATTTCGGCCAGTTCGCATCCCAAATCCAGCGGCTAAAGGCGCAATCATCATCATGTTTATGGCACGCCTGAAAGCGTGCCCTGATACGGATCCGTGATCGCTGTAAACCTTACTTCGACAATTCGTGCAACGTGCTCGCCGTCGCCGGGTCCTGTGTCTTCGTCGGCGTCGCGGTCTGCACTTCGGCGCGGCAACGCGAAGGCAATCCCAGAATGCGGATAAACCCTTCGGCATCCTTCTGATCATAACTCGCGCCCATGGTGAACGACGAAAGGTCGGTGCGGTAAAGCGAGTACGGAGACTTTCTGCTGGCCACGCTCACGTTGCCTTTGTAAAGCGCGAGCGTGGCCGAGCCGGTAACGTTCTGCTGCGTGGTGTCGACGAAAGCGTCGAGCGCCTCGCGCAGCGGCGTAAACCAAAGGCCGAAGTAAACGAGTTCGGCGTATTTCAGCGCGACGTGCTGCTTGAAATGGAGGAGATCGCGATCCAGGCAAAGTGCTTCCAGTTCGCCGTGGGCCGCGAGCAGCAGCGTTCCGCCGGGCGTTTCATAGCAGCCGCGCGACTTAATGCCGACGAAACGATTCTCGACCAGATCGATGCGGCCAACGGCGTTCCGGGCGCCAATCTCGTTCAGCAATTCAAGAAGCGAAACGGGATCAAGATTTTGGCCTCCGACCGAAACCGGCACGCCTCTTTCGAATCCGATCTCGATGTGCTCTTCTTTGTCGGGCGCTTCCTGCGGCGAGCGCGTCATCTGCCAAGTGGAAGCCAATGGCGCGTTGGCCGCGTCTTCCAGCTCTCCGCCCTCGTGGCTCAAGTGCCAGATATTACGATCGCGGCTATGAATCTTCTCGCGGCTCGCCGTAACCGGAATGTCACGCTTCTCGGCATAATCAAGACAGTCTTCGCGAGACTTCAGATCCCATTCGCGCCACGGCGCAATAACTTTCAACTCGGGAGCAAGCGCCTGATACGCCATCTCGAAACGCACCTGGTCATTGCCTTTCCCAGTGCAGCCATGGCTGACGGCGGAAGCTCCTTCGCGCTGCGCCACTTCCACCTGATGCTTCGCGATCACAGGTCGAGCAAGCGAAGTGCCGAGCAGGTATTTGTTCTCATACACAGCACCCGCTTTCAGCGCGGGCCAAACGTAGCCGGTGAGGAACTCCTCGCGCAGGTCTTCGACAACCACCTTGCTCGCCCCAGTTTTGTAGGCCTTGTTGACGACGGCTTCAACGTCATCACCTTGTCCGACGTCAGCCACCATGGCGATTACGTCATAGGAATAGTTTTCCTTGAGCCAGGGAATGATGATGGACGTGTCGAGCCCTCCGGAGTAAGCGAGGACAATCTTTTCTTTGTCAGATCCGTGTTTGTCAGATCGGTCTTTCTCAGGCATGTGCGCTCCTGGCTGGGAAATGGCCGACGCCCGCGCCCAGCAGCCAGACGAGAATAGCTTTTTGAATGTGCAGGCGATTCTCCGCCTGATCGAAAACAACCGAATTCAACGAGTCAATGACCTGGTCGGTCACCTCGCATCCGCGATGCGCCGGTAGACAGTGCATAAAGCGTGCCTGCGGCGCAGCCAGTTGCATGAGCGCTCCATTGACCTGATAGGGCGCGAAAATCGCGGCGCGCTCCTCCGCTTCTTGTTCGTGTCCCATGCTGGCCCAGGCATCGGTGTAGACCGCATCGGCGCCCTTGACCGCCTTGCGCGCATCGGTCAGGATGCGGAGCGTAGCGCCGGTTTCTTCGGCGATAGAGTTTGCCATGGTCAGGATGACGGGATTCAGCCCGTAACGCTCCGGCGTGGCAATAGAAACTTTCGCGCCCACCGACGCGCCCGCCAGCAGCAGCGAGTGCGCCATATTGTTTCCGTCTCCCACATAGGCGAAATGGATCTTCGATAGATCGCCGAAATGCTCCTGCAGCGTGAAGAAGTCGGCCAGCGCCTGGCAGGGATGTTCAAGTTCGCTGAGCGCGTTGATCACAGGCACGCCAGCATAGGTAGCCATTTCTTCCACCGTTGCATGGCTGAAAGTGCGCAGCACGATGATGTCGATCCAGCGTTCCAGGTTGTGGGCAATATCGTAGAGCGACTCGCGCGCCGTCAGGCGGCTGGCAGTCTGGTCGACGAAGAAAGTGCTGCCGCCCAGGCTGTCCATGCCGGCCTCAAAGGTAAGGCGCGTGCGCAGCGATGGCTTTTCAAAAAACATGACCATTTGCTTGCCGGCAAGAACGCCGCGGAAATCCGCGGGCCTCTGCTTGAGCATGGCCGTCAGGTTGAACAAGTGCTGAATCTCAGCGGGAGCAAGGTCGTGAATGGAAACCAGATCGCGCGGCGCGGCCGGCTCAGTCGCGAGTTGCGGCGGATAGGTGAATGCCGGGGGCTCGGTTCTCGTCGATGTTGATGTTTTGTACATTTCTGTTTTGTTCACTCCATTTCCGGAAATTCAGGTTGCGGCCAGCCCATTCCTGTTCCACCTGCTTAAGCAAGTTCTCGAATGCGCCGGGCGAGGGCCTGCGCCTTCTTCTTATCGGTAGCGATGACGAGCACGGTGTCATCTCCGGCGATCGTGCCCACGACCTCCGGCCATCGCGAGGCGTCAAAGGCGGCCGCGACCGGTTGTGCGCTGCCCACAGTCGTCTTTACCACCAGCATGTTCTGGGCCTGGCGAATTTCGAGGACAAACTGATGCGCGAGTGACATGACCGAAGGCAGAACGCCCTCGGCAGCGGCCGTTTCGGCGGCGCGCCGGTAACCCTCAGGGCCTTTTACCAGTTTGAGCTCGTGAATATCCCGCGAGAGCGTGGCCTGCCCGACGTCAAACCCCTTCCGTTCCAGGATCTGCTGCAATGCCTCCTGGCTTTCGACCGGGCCATCGTCGAGCAGGTCGAGAATCGCTTTGTGACGGGCAGTTTTGGACATGAATAAAAATCCAATTCAATGAATAAGTATCCATGTGGAGAAAGGGAGTGTCAAGCGGGAAATCGCGGGAGCGCGCCGGTGGTCACGACCTTTCGGATCGGCTCCTACACGAACTCGGATTACTTCGACCCTGCTGGCAATTTGAACTCTACGCCACGATCGTCATTGGTTCTCCGGGTGGCCGGCAGATCGAGGTCGGCGAGCAGGATTTTGTGGGTCCGGTCCTGCGCGAAATCAAACAAAGTATCACCCACGATGGCATAGTTGACCACTTCGAAGCGACGGCCGTCTTTGAAAACAAGCACGGTGGTGGGTTGCGCGACCACTGGTTCTTCAGGCTTCTCCGGAGCCGCATCTGCCGGCGCCGAATCGGGGCCGTATCCGGACTCGCTTTCGCCGTCACTGCCCGGATCAGTAGCGGAATTGCGGTCGGAATATTGGCCTGTCTCCTGCCCCGCGAATCGATTCGAATGGCGTCGCACCACAGCTTCTTGGTTCTCAGCCCCATATCCCTCCGAAGCGGGATCTGCGGAGTCCTGGCTGCCGGCTGCGTCCTCGTCAGGTTCCGCTCCATAGGGAACGGCATACGGAACATAAACGGGGACGGCAACAGTGCCAAAGGCTTCATCTCCCTGTTTGTGGCGACGGTGGCGGTGGTGTTCCTCCGCCAGCGCCGGAACTGGAACGAGCGGCGAAAAGCCAGACGGCAAAAAGAAGTTGGCACAGCACCCGCCAGCGGGCCCGAACGAGCCTCCATAGGCATGGGCCCCAAAGGACCCAGAGGGCACGCCCTGAAACGGTATCGTTGGTACACCCTGAAACGGTGTCGCCGGGACGCCTTGAAACTGTCCCGGAGGAACGCCTTGAAACTGCGCTAGGGACGGCAACCCGAGCAGGAATACTCCCAAAATGATGAGCAGGGAGCGCAATCGCGTAGTGGCCAGCATGGGCGACCTCCCGGCCCAGCGCCCGACGTCAGACACTTCCAAGGCAGACATTTCTGAGGTCAGACACTTCCATGTCAAAATCCCGGGCCTAACCTATTAGAACTTACCGGCCTCGGCAAAGTTGCGCGGAAAATTTTGGCCGGCAAAACCATACCGGCAAATAATTGCAGTCAGGCTGCATTTACGGGCACACGCGAGGTAATCCGCCGCAGTTCAAGGATGCGGTGCCGGACGTAGCCATCTTCGGTCAAGTGCGCGGAAGCCGTGGCCTTGCGGGTGGTGGCCACCATCTGGTCGAGCGGGCGGCGGTGGGGAAATTGAGGGTCAAGCTCCCGGCAAAATTCACACGGCCGGCTGGAGCGCGTATCGAAGCGTTTCAATGCGGCTGGATCCATGTGTTCCACGTCGTCTTTCTCCTGGGAGGTGTGAGTGCAGGTCTGGGTCTGGCTGCTTTGTGGTGCAGGGTCATTACCTACCGGATGCGACTGATACTTCTACTACAGTCAAGGGTTCTGTACAAGCCCCTTTCCCACGGCCGTATTTTACGCGGCGAAACGCTCTTGAGATTCCACAAATCTTGACGAACAGGCAAAAGCCATTCCGTGACCGCTGCGCAGGGCGGCATGGTTTCTGGCATGATAGGGGCCGTCGTTGCCAAGGCACTTGGCAAGGCAATTGTACTCCAGGAGATTTTGTGAATCGCGCAGACGCCAACGCTCGCACCGTGTTCCTCTTCGACGTAGATAACACGCTGGTCGACAACGATCGCGTCGAGGTTGATTTGCAGCATCACCTGAAGAAAAAAGTGGGCGCGACGTGCGCGCAACGCTATTGGCATATCTTCGAGCAGTTGCGATCCGAACTGGGCTATGCCGACTACCTGGGCGCTCTGCAGCGCTATCGCATCGAGCAGCCGCGCGATCCCCAGTTGCTGGAAGTCTCGTACTTCATGGTGAACTATCCATTCGCGAACCGGCTGTTTCCCGAGTCGCTCGATACGGTTGAGTACGCGCGGCGTCTGGGACAAGCTGTGATTCTGAGCGATGGCGATGTGGTCTTCCAGCCGCGCAAAGTGGATCGTTCGGGCCTGTACGACACTTTCGAAGGCCAGGTTCTGATTTATGTGCACAAGGAACTGGAACTCGAGGATGTGGAGGCGAAGTATCCGGCGGCGCATTACGTGATGATCGACGACAAAGTCCGCCTGCTGGCGGCAATCAAGCAGCACTGGAGCGCGCGCGTGACCACGGTTTTTCCGCGGCAAGGACATTACGCGCTCGATGCCGCACTGGTGGCGCAGTTCCCCAAACCCGATATCACCATCGAGCGCATCGGAGAATTGCAGAAATATTCGCTGGAACAGATTCTGGCGGCGGCCCGGTAATGACCGACGCGCTCGCCCGCCGGTGCGAGCGGGCGACGTTCGTTCGACAGCAACCTTGAAAATGTTCCGGCGGGATTCGGAAGACCTTAGTCCGGCTCTTGCTCTTCCAGCGCGCCACCGCGGACCAGGTTCTCCAACTCACGACGGAGGCTCGCGCGGTACTCCTCGCCCAATTCGAGGAAGCGAAAGGGCTGGAAGCAGCCTTGCGTAGCCCATACCGGAAACAGTATTTGGGAGCGGCAGCGGATGCTGGTGACACCGACATGGAACACGACTGTCACCCGAATGCTTTCATCGAGCGGTTTCTCCAACGAAAGCAGGCCACCATTGACGGACAACTGACTCAAGCGGGCATGGATTTGACGTCCGTTTTCGAGCAACACCAGGGCAAGGATCGAACCGCCAAGCTTTACGCGCGTGCTTCGCGGCTCTTTTTCGAGGCTCTGGGCGGCATCTGCCATGTTCGCGCCAGTATCGCACCAGACGGTCATGGAAGGCAGATTACGAAAGTCCGGAGCCCGCTTTGGGCCGCCGGCAGCGCATTTCACCCAGGATACGGGGGTCTCAGTAGGCCATTCAGGAAAAATTCCCCCTTCATCCCGATCCCAGAACATCCCGGCAGCGTGACTTTTATCACATCCAGATGTTCATGAAGCCGCTAGCCTGAAGTTATTAAGGATGGCGTCATGGCAACAACAAGTCAGAATGTGATCAACCTGCAAGTTCCGCTCAGCAGCTTGATTCCTCCGGTTGCGGAGCGGCCAAAACCAGTGGCGAAGCCGAAGAAGAAACTCGTACGCCGCACCGATCGTGACTATTCCCAGATCGTGCGCCACGGCTTCCAGGGCGCATTCTTGCTGCTCAATGTCTGGCTGGGCACGATCTTCTATTTTTGGGTGAGGCAATTCGAGCCGGGTGGTGCACCCACCTCCTTGCAGCGCCCGGCGGGCGTCGAGGGCTGGCTGCCGATCGCCGGCCTGATGAACCTGCGATATTTCGTGCTGTCGCACCACGTGCCCGCGTTGCACCCCGCGGGCATGTTCCTCCTGATCGCATTTCTTTCGATGTCGTTCCTGTTTCGCAAGGCATTTTGCAGTTGGCTGTGCCCGGTAGGAACCATCTCCGAATACCTGTGGCGTGCGGGCCAGAAGTTGTTCAGACGGAATTTTCAGCTGCCCCGCTGGCTCGACGTCGGCCTGCGCGGGTTCAAGTATCTGCTGCTCGGCTTCTTCGTGTGGGCAGTGACTTCGATGGCCGCCGGCGAACTCGCCGCCTTTATGAATAGCCCGTATGGTGTGATCGCCGACGTGAAAATGCTGAATTTCTTCCGCCACATCGGTGAGGCCGGTACGATCGTGCTTGGAGTGCTGGTGATTGCATCGTTGTTCGTGCAGAATTTCTGGTGCCGCTACCTTTGCCCGTACGGCGCGCTGCTGGGGATCGCGGCGCTGATCAGTCCGACGCGTATCCGCCGTAATCTGGAGTCATGCATCGACTGCGCCAAGTGCGCCAAAGCCTGCCCTTCAGCTTTGCCAGTCGATAAGCTGGTCACCATCCGCTCGGCGGAGTGCACCGGTTGCCTGGAATGCGTGGCGGTGTGTCCCGCAAAGGATACGCTGAGTTTATCGTTGCCCGCGATCGTGGGCTGCGCGATCGCGGGCCGGAAGAGCGGAAGCCATGTGTCTCAGCCTCCAAGAGTGCCGGTTTGGGCCATGGCGGCAGGGATCGCAATAATCTTTTTCGGTGTGGTCGGATTTGCGAAGACTTCCGGCTACTGGGATTCGCATGTGCCGCACGCGATTTATCAGCAGCTCGTACCACATGCGGATGAAGCGCGACACCCGATACCGAAGTAAGTTGCACACCCTTGAGTAAGTCATCCTCGAATCGGCTCGAATGATCGGTCAGGTGGAGGCTCCCGCGCGCCGCGCCCACAGCCAATTCAGCAAGGCGACCGCGATCGTAACACCCAGGATGACTGACTTGCTCAAGTCGACTTGTGTTGCCAGCACCAGCATAATCAGAACTCCTAGAACTGCCCAGACCGGGCCTCCCGGCAGTCGAAATCCAGCTGCCGGTGGCGGCTTGCGCCCAGCATCATCGTTCCTCAACCGGATGAGCGCGGCGCAAACCACTCCGTAATAAAACAGGCGCGCGACCACTGACAGCGTAACGTTCCAGGCAAAGCTCCCGGCCAACGCTAATCCCCAGACGGCAGACGCATAGACCAGAATGGAAAACCACGGCGTATGAAACCTGGGACTTACCGCCGCAAATACACGCGGCAGGTCACCACCTTCGGCAAGGGCAAATGTGACGCGTGGCATTCCCAGCAACTTTGCGCTCACATAGCCGTACACGGAGACGAGCGCGCCGATTGCCACCAGCCGTGCTCCTCGATTTCCCATGGTGGCGCGAGCGACCTCAGCCAGCGGACGGTCACTCGTGGCGCCGGGCCCAAGAACCCCGACCACCACCCACTGCACCAGCACATAGACCAGAGTGCAGGAGACGATCGTTACAAACAGAGCGAAAGCCGTGTCCCTCGTGGGATTCTTGGATTCGCCGGTTGGCGCCAGCGCCGACTCAAATCCCCCATAGGCGAAAATGAGCAGGAAAATCGCCTTCATCCACGAGCTTGCCGGGTAGCTTTCAGTCTCGTTCCATGGCACCGGGTGGAAGAACGTAAGCGCAGCTCCAGCCAATATCACCATCAACAAAGGCAAGATCTTCGCCACCGTAAACACATTACTGACGAGCGCGCCCTGCCGCGCGCCGCGAGCGTTAACGAGTGCCAGCAGCCAGACGAGGACGGTCAGGATGACAAAACGCGGCCATGGCTCCTTCGCCTGTGGGTAGAATTCTGCCAGATAGATGACAAACAGGTTGGCGTTGGCAGCCGGAGCGGCGGTTTGAGCCAAATAGAGCGTCCAGCCAACCAGAATTCCCGTGAGGCGCCCGAAAGCCGTGCGCGCATAAAGGTAAGGTCCGCCTGCTTCGGAAAACCGGGATGACACCTCAGCGAAGCAGGCCATGACAATGGCCATTGCAGCCCCCGCAATGAGGACCGCGACCGTGCTGCGTTTGCCAAGGTAGCCAGCCACGGTGGAAGGCAATCCAAAGATGCCGCTGCCAATCACCGAATTCACGGCCAGTGCGGTCAGGCTCCAACGGCCGATCGCACGCACCAAATGAGGTTGCACCAGGCCAGTCCGCGGCGGAGTCATTGCGAACCGTTTGTATCACACCCAAGGTGCTGGTTCGATTAATCTTCCGTTTCCCGAGAGGTATCCAACCCCGCCGCCGGAGCGTTCTGCGAGCAGGCATGCGCGGCCGTTGGTCATCTCCTGAAAACGCCCAGCCAGAGCCTGATTTCACCCTAAGGTAACTTCAATTACCGAAGCTCATGCACACGGGGAATCTTTGCGCTTGCACGGGGAGATGCGATCTTGATCAGGAAGGCTTGGGCAGGCGGAACGGAAAGGGCCACCATGGATCGCGAGAATCAGGAAAGTATGGAAGAGATTCAACTGCGTATTTTGCGCGTTACGGACGACCTGCGCATCATCCAAAGCGAACTTAATTGCGCCGCCATGCAGGCTCCCACCGACCCTGAGCTTCTGGAAGCTCTCTCCGAGTCCTCCCAGATGGAGTCGCTGCACGTCCTCAAGTCTGTGCTGGACCAAATGCGGCACTTTCTCTGGTTCTATATGCAGGTTGTAACAAGCGATTCCGAGATGGGGGAAAAATTCCGTCAGACCCTGCGCCAGGATCCCGTCATTCGCGCTCCCGAAGCCGAACAACAATTTCAGAGCGCAACCGATGCCATCATGCTGCGCTATCTTGCCGATAGCCGGTTCCGCAAGCCGAACTAGGAGTGTGTCCCCGCAGTAATTCCTGCCAGCCGCATACCCAGCCAAGAAAAACGGCGGCTTATGTTTCCCACCCCTGGGTTTTCCGTTGTAAGCACCCCGCGCGTGCCGCAGACCGGCATAAAGAAGGGCGCGCCGAAGCGCGCCCGAAAACCAAGAGGAGGAACAATCGTTCAGTGCTACAAGGTTCAGCAGGACAAACTTGTTTTCAATTTCCGAAGCCGGCCGACTGCATCGATTGCCGGGAAATGTCCGAGGTCGACGCAATGCCCTGCATACGGAGTTTGAATTCGTCGGCGTTCGACGCGTTTTCGAGAGCGGTTTCGTAATTCACGAGTCCCGCCTGGAATAGATCCCATAGCGACTGGTCAAAAGTCTGCATCCCGTACTGTGACGTGCCAGCGGAGATCGCATCGCGAATGGCGCGCGTCTTCTCCGGTACCAGAATACATTCCCGGATATAGGCGGTGCTGACCATGACCTCAACCGCCGGCACGCGACCCTCGGCGTCCGAGCGGCGGACCAGGCGCTGGCTTACGATGGCGCGCAAAACGGCCGCCAGTTGCAGTCGAATCTGCTTCTGCTCGGGCGGAGGGAAGATGGCAATAATGCGGTTGATGCTTTCGACCGCGTCCAGGGTATGCAACGTGGAGAAGACCATGTGGCCGGTTTCCGCGGCATGGAGCGCGGTCCCGATCGTTTCCAGATCGCGCATTTCGCCCACCAGAATCACGTCCGGATCCTGACGCAAACTGGCGCGCAAAGCAGCTGAAAACGTCGGCGTGTCCACTTCGACCTCGCGCTGGTTGACGTAGCCTTTCTTGTCGCGATGCAGAAATTCGATAGGATCTTCAATCGTGATGATGTGCTCGGCGCGCGTCGAGTTGATGCGATCCACCATCGCTGCCAGCGTGGTTGATTTACCAGAACCGGTAACGCCTGTCACCAGGACAAGGCCGCGCGGCATGTCGCAGATTTGTTCCACCACCTTGGGCAGAAACAATTCGTCGAGCGCACGGATTTTGGTGGGAATGACGCGGAGCACGAGGCCGACATTGCCGCGCTGCTGAAAGACGTTGACACGAAAACGTCCGAGGCCGGCGACGCCATAGGCCATGTCGATTTCCGTGGTCTCTTTGAATTTCTGTTTCTGGCGCGCCGACATCATGCTGAAAGCCATGTTCAACATGTCTTCGGCGGAGACGCGCGGCTGGTCGGTGAGCGGAATCAGGTCGCCATCGACACGGAGGTGCGGGTAGTTGCCAACCTTGAGGTGCAAGTCGGAGGCACGCCGCTCCATGGCAATGCGCAGTAATTCGTCAATATTCATGAAGAGGAGAGACTCCAGCTACCCGTATCATGACCGGAACTGGCCTCGGCGACGAGATGACGGAGGTAATGCGACTTTCGCTAGGAGTTCCGCAACGGGATAGGAGTGGACATTTTGCGGACAAGAGTGCCCGGCCATAGCTTCGCGGCGAGGGCACTCGTGTCAGACGATCAGGCGGCGCTGGTTTCTCGCACCGGCGGTTGGAAAGGCTGGTCGTAGCTGCCGCCATAGATTTGCGGCACCTTCGATCCCATGGGCCGCAAATACGTCGCCAACTCGCCGCGGTGGTGGATGCTGTGATTGTTGAGGAATTGGAGATAGAACGCCGCCGGCAGATTGAAAACGCCAAAGAACTCGACGGACGTCAGCAATTGGGCCGGCGACATAGCCCGAACCCGACCGGCGGCGCGATTTATGTTCTGGTCGTACCAGGCGACAAGGTCGGCAATGTTGGTTGGCTTTTCCTCTGGAGTGGCCATGCTGAACTTCAGGTCTGCAATGCCATCGAGGAACTGAACATCCGTGTTAGCAAGGTGCCAGGCAAGTTCCCACGCGGTACGAGCACAGGGATCCGGGCGGTAGTCGCTCTTGTTGTCGGGAACGGCAGCGAGAACGTTCTTCGTTTTTTCAGTTTCTCGGGAAAGGCCATCGAGCATCATGTCGCGATAGGCGGCAACGAATTCAGGTGTGGGAGCGGGCACAAGTCCTCCTTATAGGATGGGGGTTAGTGAGGGAACGGGGTTGCTGGCGACCTAGCGCGGTCAA
>JBAQJU010000208.1:0-2881 GCA_049300475.1 Terriglobales bacterium
TTTGCATCCTCTGCCAGTCGGAACTCGACGTCCACCTGTGTATGGATGGCTTGCTCTACTGCGAAGCTTGCCGGACGGCCTGCGATTACAAGACGGTGGAATCGATGAGCCGGCAGAAGTCGCATGCCGGGCATGACTCGCGAGAATAGGACGTTCCGCAGCCGCTAAATCACGACTGCTTCTTTGTACTCCCCGTAAACTCTCCGCATGGCATCGGAAATTTCTCCCACGGTGGCGTTGGCTTCCACGGCGGCCAGAATCCGCGGCATCAGGTTGTCCCCTGACCGGGCGGTGTCTTCGACGGCCTTGATGGCCGCTTGCCAGGTCTGCGGATTGCGTTTCGCACGCAGCGCCCGCAACCGCTCTACCTGTTTCGGCTCGAGCGCCGGATCGATGCGCTGCAGTGGCACCGACTTCTCTTCATGGGCCTGGAACCGGTTCACGCCGACCACCACCGAATACTGGCGATCGACCGATTGCTGGTATTCATAGGCCGCATTCTGGATCTCCTGCTGCACGTATCCGCGTTCGATCGCCTTCAGCATTCCGCCCATGGTTTCGATCTTCGTCAGATAGTCGCTGGCGCGCTTCTCGATTTCATTGGTCAGCGATTCGACGTAGTACGAGCCCGCCAATGGATCGACCGTCTGCGGCACGCCCGATTCAAACGCAATGACCTGCTGCGTGCGCAAGGCGATCCGCGCCGAAGCTTCGGTCGGCAGCGCGAGCGCCTCATCGAACGAATTGGTATGCAGAGACTGCGTCCCACCGAGCACAGCCGCCATTGCCTGGATCGCCGTGCGCACGATGTTGTTCTCGGGTTGCTGAGCGGTTAGCGTGGAGCCTGCCGTCTGCGTGTGGAAGCGCAGCATCCACGATTTTGGATTCTTTGCCTTGAAGTGATCGCGCATGATCCTGGCCCACATGCGCCGAGCGGCGCGGAACTTCGCCACCTCTTCCAGAAAGTTGCTATGGGCATTGAAGAAGAAGGAGAGCCGGGGCGCGAACTTGTCCACGTCAAGCCCGGCCTTGATCGCCGCCTCCACGTAGGCGATGCCGTTGCCGAGCGTGAAGGCGACCTCCTGCACGGCGGTCGATCCCGCCTCGCGCATGTGGTAGCCGGAGATCGAAATCGTGTTCCAGTCGGGCACATTCTCATTCGTCCAGGCAAACAGGTCGGTAATAATGCGCATGGCCTGCTGGGGCGGATAAATATAAGTTCCGCGCGCAATGTATTCCTTGAGCACGTCGTTCTGCACGGTGCCGGAAAGTTTGCGGGTGTCCGCACCCTGCCGCCGCGCGACCGCGACATAAAGGGCGAGCAGGATCGACGCCGTGGCATTGATCGTCATCGAGGTCGAAATCGTGGTCAGTTCGATGCCATCGAACAGGCGCTGCATGTCTTCGATCGAATCGATCGCCACACCGACTTTGCCAACTTCGCCCATGGCCAGCGGATGATCGGAATCGAGTCCAATTTGCGTGGGCAGATCGAAGGCCACCGACAAGCCCGTGGTGCCGTTCGCAAGCAGGTACTTGTAGCGCTTGTTCGATTCCTCGGCGTCGCCCATGCCCGCGTATTGGCGCATCGTCCACAGGCGCCCGCGGTACATGGTGGCCTGCACGCCGCGTGTGTATGGAAATTCGCCCGGATATGAGAGGTCGCGGTCGTAATCCGATTCGGCAAGATCCGCGGGCGTATACAGCGGGCGGACCGGAATATGAGACGAAGTCTGTTGTTCGGCGGCTGGCGGCTTCGGCTTGGCGGGAGGCTTCGCGATCGGATCGACAACCTTGACGGCGTCACTCATATGAGAACCTCGAATGATTATTGATGTTCGTAGCGCCGCCGTCCCGGCGGCTGTTGTGGCGGCGTCCTCGCCGCCACTTCCGAGGGCGAGACGCCCCTTCGACAAGCTCAGGGCAGGCTCTCAGGACAGTCGGCCGGACGCCAGCACTACGTTTTTTCGCGCCTTCGTCCCTATTGCTTTCTTCTGATCCGTATGAACGAACTCAACCCGAACCAGGCGAACGAAAGCGTAAAGCACACGGCCAGGATCAGCCTGCCCGGACCCGCCTCCTGCCCGGCGTGGTACTTGCCAAATTCGCGATAGCCTTCGATCGCGCCGATGGCGGCAATCGCAAGGAAGGTGAATCCAGTTACTTCCAGCCAGAGCTGGTGCAACACTTTCCCGAACGAGGAGGCCGTCGCGCGCAATCCCTTGACCAGCGCGCCGCCTGTTCGGCTGCGCGCAAGCTGTTGGCCGGCCACGCGCACGACCAGTGCAAGCTTTTTCACCTTCGTTTTCTCTTTCCAGGCCGCGATCATTCTGATGATTTTAGCAGTGGCCGAGCGTACAATAACGGTGGTTGACGTCACAACGGGTTGTGACGGGGCCCGGCGGCGGGCTCTTAGCGGGCAGGAAAAAGGCAGCAAATCCTTGGGCAGCAAATCGGGGGAGTGAGTGGACCAGCAACTGAAGCAGCTTATGAAGGAGCTTGGCGAGGCGATCAATGGATCGCTCTCCGATTCCGAACAGATCGCCGAAGTCGTGGCCCGCATCAAGGAAGGCGGCTACGACATTTTCCTGGTTCTCGAAGCGACCATTGGCGTCAGCAAGCAGGGCGAACGCTCGACCGACAAGGAATCTCTTGTTTCCACCCTCACTACCAACCCGGAATTAAAGATCAGCGATCAGGATTTGAAGTTTCTCAAGTCCCTGCGCATCAAGCTCGAAGAAGAAGAGGCCGAGTAGGAGTCGGCGGCGTCGCGGTTTTGGGAAGGGCACGAGTTCCAGAGGTTGCGGAAAAACTCCGATTTTTTCTTTCCGCGAACTCGTTGAAAGCGTTTCCCCGCGCTCGATGCCGCTTTGATCTCTTC
>JBAQJU010000209.1:0-4763 GCA_049300475.1 Terriglobales bacterium
ATTTCCAGCAGTGTGGTGGGGTGGATCTGGACCCGATCTCGGTCGAACTGACTTACGGGCTGGAGCGGCTGTGCGCGTTTTTGCAGGATGTGGATTCGATCTACGATATTGTTTGGGCGCGCGATCCGGATAGCGGCAGAGAAGTGAAGTATGGAGAAGTGCGGCTGGCGGATGAGCAGCAGTTTTCGACCTACAACTTCGAAAGAGCGGACGTGGCCAGTGCGTGGAAGCATTTCGAACTTTGCGAGGCCGAGTGTAAGGGACTGCTAAATCGCTATGCGGGGCTGAGCGGAGACAAGGCGGAGGGGGACGGAGTTGTTCGCGAGAAGGCGCGCTTTCCGCTGCTGGGCGCTTACGATCTGTGCCTGAAGTGCTCGCACTACTTCAATATTCTGGATGCGCGGGGCGCGATTTCGGTGACCGAGCGGGTGGGCGTGATCGCGCGCGTACGGGCGCTGGCGGTTGGAGTGGCGAAGGCCTGGATGGATCAGCAGTATCCTGCTGAAAAAACAATTGGAAAGGGCGAGACGGCTCGGCCATCGGTCCTGGAAAAGAAAGGCAACCTGGCTCCGGTGGGATCGTAGGGCATCATGCTGTTGCTTCCCTTGTTTGAACCGCAAGTTTCTGCCGGAAGTAGAGGTCCTTCGACTTCGCAGAACGATTCGCTTCGCGATCGTTCTGCTGCGCTCAGGATGACAAAAACAATCGGCATTCGGAAAGCAAGCGAATAAAACATGTCAGACTTTTTGCTTGAAATCGGTTGCGAAGAAATTCCGGCGCGCATGATCGACGGCGCGATTCGTGAGTTGCGCGAGCGCGTGGAGGCTCTACTGCAACGCGAGCGTCTGGCGCCGAGCGGCGCGGTCCGTTGGTTGGATACGCCGCGGCGACTGGCAGTGATTGCGCAGGGCATTCCGACTGCGCAGCCGGATCTGACCGAGCGGGTATCGGGACCGTCGGCGCAAATCGCATTCAAGGACGGACAGCCGACAGCCGCGGCGCATGCCTTCGCGAAAAAAGTGGGCGTGGATGTGAGCAAGCTCGAACGCGTTGCTACTCCCAAGGGCGAATATCTGGGCGCGACGGTGACGCGCACAGGCCGAGCGGCGGCGGAAATTCTCGCGGAAACTTTGCCCAAGGAAATCACAGGGCTTTACTGGCCGAAGAACATGTACTGGCGCAAGCGTGGAGAAGTGTTCGTGCGTCCCGTGCGCTGGCTGGTCGCCATGCTCGACGAGGAAGTGGTTTCGATGGAGCTGTTCGGGATTCGCGCGGGAAAGACTTCGCGCGGACACCGGATGCTGGGCCATGAAACCGCGCCCATCTTGCGTCCCAGTTCTTATGTGGACGCTTTGCGGGAAGCGAAAGTTCTGGGGGCGGCGGAGCGGGAACAGGTGATCCGCAAAGCGCTGGATGCGGCCACGCGCACGATTCCCGGCGCACGCTGGCGCGAAGACAAGCCGCTGGTGACGACCGTGGTCAATTTAACGGAGTTTCCCTCGGTCATCCTGGGCAGCTTCGATGCGGAATTTCTGACGCTGCCGGAGGAAGTACTGGTCACGGTGATGCGCGATCATCAGAAATATTTTGCCATCGAAGACGCAGGCGGAAAGTTGCTGGCGCATTTTCTGGCGGTGCTCAATACTTCTGGCGATTCGGATGGGCTGATCCGTCATGGCAATGAGCGCGTGCTGCGGGCGCGCTTCAACGACGCGCGCTTTTTCTGGCAGACCGACCAGAGGCAAAATCTGCGGGAGCGCGTCGAGTTGCTGAAGCACGTCACGTTCCAGAAAGATCTTGGCAGCTACTACGACAAAACCCTGCGCGTGCAGCGGCTGGCGAGCTGGCTGGCGGAGACGATCCGACAGAATGGGATGACGATTCGTCCGGGAGTGGTGCACAAGGCGGCGCTCCTGGCGAAGACCGATCTGACGACCGAACTGGTGAAAGAGTTCACGGAATTGCAAGGGATTGTGGGCGGCCTTTATGCGGGCGTGCAGGTGCTCGACGAAGATCTGCGTCCGGATGTGCGAGCCGAAATTGCGAAGGCGATCTACGACCATTACAAGCCCGGGTCGATGGAAGATGAAGTGCCGCGTACGGTCGAAGGGGCAGTCCTTTCGATCGCGGATAAGGCGGATTCGATTGCAGGCATGTTCGCGTTGGGCCTGGTGCCGAGCGGATCGAAGGATCCGTTTGCGTTGCGGCGGCAGGCGAATGGCATCGTGAAGACGATCGCGGAGCACAAGCTGCCGTTCCGGCTTTCGGAGATTATGGCGGATGCGCGCTGCCATTATCACGGCTCTGCGGCCGAGAAGAAGTTTTCTAATCCTGACTATGCGGGATCGATCCGCAGCTTTTTCCGCGAGCGGCTGGAGTTTTATCTAAAGGATGCGCGCGGGTTCGCTTATGACGTTGTGAACGCCGTTCTTGCAGTCGATTCCGACGACGTGGTCGATGCCATCGCAAGGGCGGAAGCGCTGAACAGGGTGCGCGATCCTGGCGAATACACATTCGTCTACTTCGAATCCATCGCGTGGGCCTTCAAGCGAATGAAGAACATTCTCCGGCAGGCTACAGAAAAGAAACTGCACATTGCCGAACGCGTTGATCAGGCCGGGTTGCAGATACAAGACGAGAAGGACTTAGACAAAGCGATTCAACGGACCGCGCCCTCGTTTAGAAAGAACTGCGCAGTTAGGGATTACGATGAGGCACTGCGGGAGATCGCCGAGATGAGACCATTGATCGATAATTTTTTCGATACAGTCATGGTGATGGTGGACGATGACACTTTGCGCGCCAACCGACTAGCTTTGCTGCAGACCTTGTTGAAGGAATTTTCTACCATCGCGGACTTTTCCGAGATCGTAACGGAAGGCAAAGGCTAAGGTGCATCCGCGCTTTGGCTGAGGTTCCTACTGCACTTTTTGTAAGCGGTGAATCAGCTTTTGGGCGAGGTTCTCCTCGGATTCGGACCACAGCAGGCGGCCCGTCGCTCCGGAATTTTCTTCGACCTTCGCGGTGAACTCGACCAGACGTTGCACATTGCTTCGGATCCGGTTCTCCGCTTCAAAGCTCAATGCGAGTTCTTCGTGGAGGAAAGGCGCGTCGAGGCCGAAATCAATCTGGATGTGGCCGGCGGCCGCCGCCGCGTTCTCTTCGAACTCGAGTCCATGTACGACGACGCGCACAAGTGAGGGCGGTTGCTGCCATTTCGCCATACCCACGGGAGGAGTCCAGAGGTCCCAATACGCCTCGAAGACATAAGCCAAGTCTTCGTGGAGGAAGTCAGCAACGGCTCCCACAGCTTCTTCAGGCGGAAGGCCAGGATTAAAACGGCGCTCGAGGATTGTGGGCTCGGCCCAGGAAACTGGATGAACGGCCGCGTACGTAACGCCTGGCCTCGCTGGCGAAAAAGGAAGTTGGCGAAGAACGCTGACGGTGCGAGGCAGAATCTCCGGCAAATCGAAGTTCGGAAACCAAAGGCTCAAATAGAGCGAATCCGCCATGAAGCTATTTTAATAGGTCTGCGGGGCAATGCGAGTGCCCCAAGAGGAAGAACGCTGAAGATCTCATGCATGGCAGCGGTGCCGTTTTACGTACTACTTTACCGTACCATTTTAAGTACCACGTCGCATCAGGAGTTCACTGCGAGGCTTCCCTGACACTACCCAGCACGCGCAAACTTTGACAGTGCAAAAAGCGCACTGTTAGTATGAACTTCTACGTAACGGCCGGCTGAAAAGAGTCGCTCGAGCCGGAACGTCCCCGTCGTCTAGCCTGGCCTAGGACATCGCCCTTTCACGGCGGTAACGCGGGTTCAAATCCCGCCGGGGACGCCAAACAAGGCAAAGAAGTCATTGAGAGATGTTCTGGAATCTCCAAGTGATTGAAAAAATTCACCCCAAGCGTGCATCAAGCCTACGTTCTTGGAGTTTAAAAAGCCGCTTTCGTGACTCCACACCAAACCGTCAGGGAAGAGGGCATTTTGAAGTTCCGTCCGGCCACTGATCCCGGCCTTCCTCCAAGCACTCACCAGATCGACCAACTCCCGCTGACTCTGCTCGATCAGCTCTTGCATCATGCTCTTCTCTGATTCCAGAGCAGTTAGCTGCTGCTCGATTTTAGCTGCGTCCTCCGTATTCGTGGCCTTTAGGGAGTCGAAATCTTCAGCCGTCAGTTGTCCGGTCAGCTTAGCCTTGATTGCAGCGGAGTTTAAACGAGTGATCTCGCCAAGCCGGATTCTCAGCACTTTGGAGTCCTGCCCGATGCGCGCTTCGCGTTCCGCCCACTGTCTCTTGGCAATCTCTGGTAGGCGTTCGAGAGACTCTATCGTGGGCTGGTATGAACCCAACAGACGAACGAAGTGCTTCTCCAACTCTTCCTTGGGGACGAGCACGTCCCGGCATCCCTTTGTGTAGCACCAGTAGTAGAAAAACTTCTTCTTGATAATCCCGGCTGTCAGACCCTTGTTGCACTTCGCACAGCGGACGAACTGACGCAGCGAAAACTCAGGTCGAATGGACTGGCGCGGCTGGGCAGTTTTTGATCTTCCCGCGAGTGCATCCTGTACACAGTCAAAAAGCTGCTGCGTCATGATTGGCTCATGCACTCCCCGCACAAGCAACTCACCAGCCCTCAGCTTTGAAGAGAAATTATCGCTGATGGTAGATCGACTCTGGACTTGGCGCCAAAATCTGGCGCTGGAACGGCGGTTACGCTATGCCAAACTCCGCGGCAATGCTTGCGTGGAGGATATC
>JBAQJU010000210.1:0-27063 GCA_049300475.1 Terriglobales bacterium
CTCCTCCACCGCCGTCGCAATCACCGTCGAGATGTCCCTGATCTTGTCGATCACTCCCTTGATCCCGCCGATCGCCGTGACCGCCCCGCCCGTGTTCTCGCGAATCACGCCGATCTTCTGCTTGATCTCCTCCGTCGCCTTTGCCGTCTGCTTGGCCAGTTCCTTCACTTCGTTGGCGACGACCGCAAAGCCCTTCCCGGCTTCGCCGGCGCGTGCCGCTTCGATGGTCGCGTTCAGGGCCAGCAGGTTGGTCTGCTGCGCGATCGAGGTGATTACCTCGATTACTTTTTCGATTTCCGCACTCGATTCGCCCAGCCGCGAGACTGTTTCAGTGGCGGATTCAGAGGCTTGCACCGCTTCGCCCGACACCTGGGCGGCCTCGCTGGCGTTCTTGGCAATCTCGCCGATGGTGGAGTTCATTTCTTCCGCGCCCGTGGCTAGCGTCTGGAGATTGGCATTGACCTGGCCGCCGGCTTCCGAGACCACCTTTGCCTGCGCGGTCGTTTCTTCGGAATTGGCCGTGATCTGCTGGCTGGTCCCGGAAAGCTCCTCGCTGGCGCTGGCCACCTGTTCCGCCGTGCCCGCGATGGACTGCAACAACTCTCGCAGATTATTTTTCATCGCATTCAACGCCGCCGTTGTGCTGCCAATTTCGTCCCCGCTTTCTACCGGCAAGTCGGCCATTGCCAGATTGTTGCCGGCAATCTCATTGGCCAGCTCGACGGCCGAGGCGAGTGGCTTGGTGATCAGCTTCCGCACCAGCACGAACACGACCCCCGTGGCCGTTAGAAGCGTAAGGAAGACGGTCAGAAACAGCGCAATCGAATTGGAACGGGCCGTTTCTGTCAGTGTCTCGGTGGACGCACTGACAACGAATGCGCCCATCAGATCGCCCACCTTCATGCCTTCCTTCGGAAAGCCATACGGGTCTTTCTCCCCCTCCGGGCTGCCATGGCACCCGAGGCAGTCCTCGGAAAGCCGCACCGGCTGCGCATAGTGCATCATGCCTTTGCCGTCCTCGGCCAGCCGCTCGTAGTATTCCGGGAGCCCCGGGTCTTTCTCGAATGCCTCCAAAGCCCGGCGCTCAAATTCGGTCGGCTGATGTTTGGGGTCGCGGGGACGGAGCGACGGGGTCCGGAAGCTCATGCGCCGTTCCGCCGCATATCTTTTCGCAATGTCCGTAAATTCGATGGTCGCGGAAGACCAGTTACTGGTGGCCGCCGTGATCCCCGCGACCACCCGCACCTCATCCCGAAACGCCTCGTCCGCCTGTTGGTTCACGCGGCGCTGCGTGATCCAGAAACTGATTGCCGAGGTGAGCAGTAATGTTAAGGCGATCGACCCCAGAATCTTTCCTGTCAGCTTCATTCTTTTAAACATTTCAAGTCCCCGATTTCCATCCAGCTCTCGTCATCGTGTGAGATTGGAGGCGAGGATTGTTCGAGCCCATCCCACCAGAACTTCATCGGCAGCAACTGTGTTTCACGTGATTTCACTCCCGGTACCGTGCCATCAGCGCTCTGCACTCCCGAGCCGCTGGAGTGTTCCTCTTCTCCCGCTGCTTCCTCCATTCCGCCTGTTCCTCCCCGGTCAACATGTCCACGTCGAACAGCGGGCAATGGTGCAGGTTCGCATCCGCCACGTCCTCCATCTGTCGCTTCACGCTTTGAACCACCCGCTTCAATCCATCCACTGTCGCGTCATCTTTTGCAATCCATTGCTCCACTTCCTCGCCATAACGTTCCATCCTTTCCGTGATCTGCGAAAGCTGCTGCTTCATCCACCGGTTCTCCTGCGCCCGCCTCGCGTTCTCCGCTTCCTCCAGAATCGCCCTCTTTGTCCGCGCCACCAGTTTGTCTTCCACCTCCTCCGGTTCGTGGCCGCCCGGCTTTTCCGACCAGGGCGTCATCCCGAGCGGCGTCTCCGCCACTTTCTTCGGCTCCACCACTACCTGCACGAGGCGCGGCTTCTCCTGATCCATGCGCTTCAGATTCGACGACGCAATCTGCAGTGCATACAGCACCAGTCCCGCCGCCTTGAATTCGATTCTTTTCTCCAGCACCATGATTGCCACCTGCCGCACCACCGCCTGGATGGCATTGGCATCCTCGAACACGGGCACCAGAATCGTCCGGCTCCCCTGTCCTCTCTCACCCGGAACTTTCACTCGCGTCGGACGGCTTTCCTGGTGGTAATAACAGAATTTCCCGTTCCGCAACGCGGGCGATCCGCACTGCGTTCCATTCACCTTGATATGCTGACACCGCGGCATTTCCACCGGATACGACGCCATAACCTCGACTCCTGACGGCAATAAAAAAGGCGCAGCCCAAAGGCCGCGCCTTCTTTTCTCTCTATATCTAATATCTCATCCCGCCAGGGGGTACCCCGCCAACTTTCCAGACAATATATCTTCAGCCAATTCAATCACCTGCAACGATTGTGTAGCTTTCTCCCCTTGACAAGATTCCCTCGGATAATCCGCCGCTCTAACTCCTTATTTCTCAAAGACCTGGCAAGGTAAATGACGTGCGGGGATATTTACCCCCGGGCAAGAATATCGACCTAAGTCATTGATTCCAAGAGACCACCTTGAGAGGGTATCCGGTACCAACGCGCCCCTGAAGCAGCCGGGAAAAGTTCAAGTCTCTACTGAAGAGCGTCCGCTCCCGCTTTGGCGCATTGCGCATCGTGCTCGCTCATGTCTCCTGAGACGCCGATCGCGCCAATGACTTTGCCGCCCACCATGAGCGGCACTCCGCCCTCGACGGGCACAGCTCCCTCCAGCCCGAGCACGCGCAGGCCAGCGCCGCCGCCCGCGAGCGCATCTTGAAAAGCCTTGGTTGGCCGCTTGTAGAGCGCGGCCGAGCGCGCCTTGTCGACCGACACCTTCGCGCTCCCAAGCTGCGTGTTGTCCATCTTCTCGTAATAGACCAGATCTCCACCGGGATCGACGATGGCGACCGCCATGTACCAATTGTTTTTGTGGGCTTCGGCCAGCGCCGCGGCCGCGACTCGCTTGGCCATTTCCACGCTCACCGGCGCTCCGTAAGGCGTAAGGTAAGAACTCGTGGGCGCCTGCTGCGCGTAGGTAACGCAACACAGGAAGGCAAATACACAGAGAGGCTTCACAAAGAAATGCACGGACATGGTTGCTCCTTTCGGGATTTTTGGAATTGAGATCTTTTCGGCGAAGCTCTTCCCAGTGCTGAAGAGTGCGCGCGAGAACTGGGTCGTCCCTCCGGGACTTTAATTGTTTCTTCTACTCTTCCCAGCGCTGAAGCGCTGGGCTAAGCTGGGTCGCCCTTCGGGGCTGGAATTATGAGCTACTGGGTGCTGATTCCGCTGGCGCCGATACTGGCAAGAAGCTTTTCGGCGGCTTCTCCGGGATCTTGCGCGGCGAAGTTTTCATCCAGGATCAGGATCTTTACTTCGGGATCGATTTCCTCGAGCATCTTGCGCGTCGGTTTGCCATAGACCGTTTGCATCTTCGCTGAGAGCACTACCTGCTTCGCTTTGGTCGCCTTGAGCAGGATACGCGCATCGTCGATGCTCATCGTGGTCAGCGCATTGTAGCCCGCGCTGCACAACACTTCGCGGAGAAATGTGCACACATCGTTCGATTCATAGACACAGAGAATTCGGGGCCGCGAGTCTCCAGCTAGTCCTCGCGAATAGCGCGAGCCTAAATAGGCAGCGGTGATGGCTTCTTCGACCGCTTCGTAGATTTCGAATTGCTTCACCAGACCGGTCATCTCGAGGGTTTTGCGGGTGCGGGGCGTGACGCCGCTGAGCTTGAGGTCTCCGCCTTTGGCGCGCGCCGCTTGCATCAGTCGCACCAGCGCTCCCAATCCGCTGGAGTCGACGAACTCCACCTGGTCGAGCTGCAGGACAACATCGCCATACTTGACGATGGAGTCTCCTACTTGCGAGTGCAGAGCAAAGACTTCGTTGCCGGCGACGATTCTTCCATGACATTGGACGATCAACACATCGCCGACTGGACGGCTTTCGAGACGAAGTTGCATGGGCCCTTTCCCCGTGAGTTTCTGGTTTCGGCAGTGTACACCAATTCGGGGTTGGGCTTTGGGCTGGATGCGGGCATTGCGCGGGACCATCGCTTTAGCCTTCAACAGTGTCACCTTGAGCTGCTTTTGCTTTCAACACTGTCACCCTGAGCGCAGCAGCATCTTCGCGCTTTGTGCGAAGGAGCTGCGGAGTCGAAGGGCCCTCTCCCCAAAACCAAGATCGCAGCGCAGCCAGGCCGCACAACGCCTGGCGATTTCCCGGCAAAGGCATTTCCCGGCAAGATGGTTGAAGTCAGCCAGGATGGCTGAAATCAGCCGCTTTGATTCCCGCAACTTTTTGGGTGCTTTCGAGTTCAAATGAATAGGCGCTTCAGTAAGGAATGAAAGTGGCTGAAGGGCTCAGGATCTCCGGATTTCGGTAGGCAGAACGGCGGATTCTGGAAAGGGGTTGACCATGAAATACCTGAAATATGTAGCGATGCTGGCCGCGTTGATGGTGCCGCTGGCGTTCGCGCAGGCGCAGGTGGGAGTTGGGATCGGAATCGGGGTAGGGCCAGGATATGGACCGCCGGTTTGCGACTACGGCTATTACTCGTATTCTCCGTACGCATGTGCGCCGTATGGATACTATGGGCCAGACTGGTTTTTGAATGGCGCATTTATCGGCGCCGGACCGTGGTATCACGGCGGATGGGGCCACGGATACTACGGCCGCGGGTTCTACGGACGTGGAAACTACGGCCGCGGATTTGAAGGTAGCCGCGGATACGGTGGCCACGGATTCGCGGGACGCAGCGTCGGTGGAGGCTTCCATGGCGGTGAGATGCGCGGTGGAGGCGGGTTCCACGGCGGCGCTTCGCATGGCGGCGGCGCTTCCCATGGTGGAGGCGGCCACGGCGGAGGGGGTCATGGCGGACGCCGGTAATTAGCTTCTAGGTTGATCGAGAATGAGGGCCGACAGCGATTCGCTGCCGGCCTTTTTTTATTTGTGTGGGCGCTGCTGGCGAGCTTCGCTCGCCTGGACGGGCGGGACGCCCGTCACCACACGAGCTGTTATGGGCTGACGCCTCCGGTGTGGCAATCGGCGCAGTTGACGGCGGTCATATCGCCCAGATCGACCGGATGCTTGAAGGCAAGTCCAGGGACGGAGGCGATGTTCACCGCATTCTCCATCTGGCCGAGAACGGTGTGACAGGTGTTGCAATCCTTGGGGATGACTTTGCCCTCGGCACTGACGTGGTTGCCGTCGTGGCAGCGGAAGCAACCGGGGAAATAAAGGTGTCCGATGTTGTTGGGGTGGGTGCGCCAATCCACCTTCATCTCAGGGAAGAACGTCAGCTTGTAGATGCGCTGGAGTTCCTCGACGGCATTACGGATTTCCGGCTGCTTGCTTTTGGCAATATCGGGATACTTATCGGCGTAAAAATTTTCGATGGTTTTGGCGATGCCCTGCATGGCGGCGGGGGTCGTGTCGTACTTGCCTGTGAGCGCGGCGACGGACTGCTGCTTGAGGAATGGAAGAGTGATATCCATCCGGTGCGCGAGCAGGGAGCGATCGACGGAAACCTCAGGCGAAACGTAAATGTGGGTGGGACGGTTGTGGCAGTCGACACAATCCATGCGGCGCTTTTCGGCCTTGGCGATCTGATCCCTGGTTAAGGTCGAATCCTTCGCGAAATATTCGGTGACTCGGCCTTGCAAGTCCTTCGCGTAGACGTAGGGGATGACCTGGCGCTCCTCATCGGCGGCGACATAGCGGATCTCGTTGTCGATGTTCATGTGCCAATGGATGCCTTCGGGTTCGCCGGTAGCGGGATCGCCGCCACCGGTCTTGATGAGGAGACGAATCTGGCGGGGCGTGTTTTTTTCGTCACTGTCAAAATGGTTGAACACTTTGAGCTGGGCGCCATAAAACTTCTTCGGCCAGTGGCAGGTTTCGCACGTTTCAGCGGCCGGGCGCAAGTTGTGGACGGGAGTGGGGATGGGGCGCGGAAAAGTGTTGAGGAGTGTTTTGAAGACCTGGCGCGCGCCTGAGAGTTTCGACTTCACATACCAGGTCGCGCCGGCTCCGACGTGGCAATCGACGCAGGCGACGCGGGCGTGGGGCGACTCCGAATAAGCGACGAACTCGGGGTTCATGACGGAGTGGCAGAGCTGTCCGCAGAAGCTAACCGAGTCGGTAAAGGTGTAGGCCTTGTAGCTGCCCACCACGCTCATGCCGACGAAGACGACCACGAAGGCCAGGAAGAAGGCGACGGCTCCGCGCTGCGCGGGATCGGAGAAATCGAGCCGGAAATAAGGAGCGGCGCCGGCGGACTCGAGGCGTTTGCGGCGGGTGTAGAAAGCTCCGAAGACCGCCAGTATCAGGCCGACCGCGAGGAAAGCAGGTGCGATCATGTAGGCCAGAATGCCGACGTATGGGCTGGAGTGGGCGGAGGTGAGGTCAATGAAAAAGAGAAAGAGGATGTTGCCGAGGGCAACGACGGCGAGCGCGAGTCCGATGATGGAAATGGGATTCCGGACGAGATCGCGAATGCGGGCAAGTCCGGCGGTATGCGGAGCGGGGCTCGGATTGGATTCAGCCATGATTAGGACAGACCTCCAGCTTTGGAATCAGGAATCAATGCTATATCAGAAATTCGATGAGGGCGCGCTGCTTAGCCCCTAAAGGGGCGATTGAGTTCGACGCTGCCGGTATCGCTAAAGTGATGCCCTGATACGAAACGGTAGAGCGATGCCGATGCGAAACTCTAAAGCAATACTCTGATACGAAGCAGTAGAGCGCCACGCTACGAAACCGAATTTCTTCTCACCCTACTTCTTCACGGACCGCTAATTATGCGTGATCGGCTCCGACTTCTCATCTTCTTCTTCATTCCGGGTGGCGGATTCTTTGTCTTTGCCAGTGTCGTTGCCGTTGCTGTTCGTGTGCGCTTCGGCGCCGGCGGCGGCCAACAGGGTCTCGCTGTCGAGGCCATGCTCTTCCTGATAGTGATGCTTAGAGACTTTGCCATCCCACCAGGCCCAATTCATGGGATAGACATCGGGGTCGAGGAAGACCTGGTAGAAGTGCCAGACGATAATGGCGAGGGTGGCCAGGATTGCCTCATAGAAGTGGACGGCAGTCGCGATATCGAGCCACCAGCGCGGGAACAGGTGGCCAACCGTCACCTTCGCCCAGAGCGCGATGCCGGTAGCGGCCATGACGAAGACGCCCCAAACGAGAGCCCAGTACTCGGCTTTCTCCGCGTAGGTAAAGCGCTTGAACTCGGGCTTGGAGCCGCCGAGTCCGAGATAGTAACGCATCACGCTGACGACATCGGTAGCGTCTTTGGGTTCGGGCAGCAGGTCGACAACCAGCTTGCGGCCATCGCGGGTGAGTGCAAGGTATACGAGGTGATAGACGCCCGCGCCAATCATGACGACGCCTGCGATGCGATGGATGATGGGGCGAATGCGCTCTCCCAGGCCGGGGATGAGAGAGAGGAAGGAGTCGGGGAACTTGAGCGCGAATCCGGTGATCACCAGCGTGAAAAATGAGATAAGCAAGGTCAAGTGCTGCCAGCGCTGGCTGGGCTTCATGCGGGTGACGGTGCGGGGATAAGCGTCACGCATAAGTATCGCCTTGCGGCGCCAGATGATGAGGTTATGCAGCACCATGCCGCCGATGACGCCAAAGATCATGAGGAGATAGAAACTGCGGATCCAGCGCACGGCTTTACTGCCGATGTCGGCGGAGAGCGGCGCATCCACGTGGACTTTGCCCAGGGTAAATTTCCGGGTGATGCCGGGGTGACATTGGCCGCAGGTCTTTATCAGGTTCGCGCTGTTGATGGTGGAACGCGGATCGCTCGACGGCAGTATGTTGTGGACGCCGTGGCAACTGGCGCAATTGGCGACGATCTGCGAGCCGCGCTCGGAAGCAAGCCCGTGATAACTGGCAAGATAGGTGGACTCGCGCGAGCCCTCGACGCCGAACTCCTGCGCGAGACGGACGCCTTCGTGGCAGCGGGCGCAAGTCGCCTTGGCGAGGTTCTGGGAATTGACCGGGGAATTGGGATCGAGATGCGACTTGATGGAGTGAATGCCGTGACAATCAGTGCAAACCGGGGCAAGCGAATTGCCGCGCGTGATGGCCTGTCCGTGGATGCTTTGCATGAATTCGGTTTTCACCGATGCGTGGCATTTGCCACAGGTTTCCGGGACATTGAACTTGAAGATGGAAGACTTATCGTTGCTGGCGGGGAGGATTTCGTGGACGCCGTGGCAGTCGGTACAGACGGCCGCCTTGGTGGAGCCGTTGGCCACCGCGCGCCCATGGATGCTTTGCTGATAGGAATAAAACTCCTGCGTACTCTGGCCAACGCTCGCCATCACGAACTTCTGCCCGTGGCAGGTGCCGCAAGTGTTGGGGATATTGGCATGAGCCACCGGCGATTTGGGATCGTCGGCGGCCAGGATCTGGTGCGGGCTGCCGTGACAGGAAAGGCAAGTTGGGGCCTGTTTGTCGCCATCCTTGCGGGCAACGGCATGAACACCTTGCTGGTAGCCGTGGACGGCATCTGCATGGCAGGTGGCGCACTGCTGGGGAACGAGTTTGGCGGCGGGCTGCACTTCGTGTGTTGGGCCGTGGCAACTGGCGCAGGCATCCTTGCCGAGGATTGAATGGACGCTCTGGGGAACCTGCGCGACTTCGTCGGAATGGCAGGTGGCGCAGGTGGGCATGCGCATGGGCTTGGGGTGCGGATACTCTTTCACGCCGACGTGACAGGTCGTGCAACCCAGGTCACCGTGCACACTGCTTTTGTGCTTGGCCGCGTCCACGTGCAGGCTCTTGCCGGACTCGGATTTCATTCCGGGATCGCCATGGCAGGCGAGGCAGTCCTGATCGGCGGCGATGGCGGGCGAAGCGCCGAAAGCAAGCGCGAGAGCGATTGCGAAAAGCAGGCCGAGTTGTTTCGCGGGTTTCACTGTGACAATTCCTCTCCAGAATCAAGAATCTTCGTCCAAGCGGGCAAACGGCCTGCGGAAAATTGGGGCCTGGCGCATAGCCCCATAAGGGGCGGCTGGGTTCGAGAGACTGGCGGTATCGCTAAAGCGATACCCTGATACGAAACCAGGTTCTTGCGCGGGCTTACGGCACGAGTGACTCGTGCCCTTCCCTTTCGTGCAGGAGTCGAATTTTTCCGCTTCATACATACAGTTAGCGATAGGCGAACAGCATGGCGTAGATGATCCAGACGACCACGCTGAAGCCGATGCTGAGCGCGATCCAGGCAAAGGCGCGAATCGTGCGCACTACGATTTCCGGTTGCGGCTCCTCGAGATGCGCCTCCAGTTGGCCGCTCGTCACCAGGGCTTCATATTCGAGCAGTTTGTCGCGCTTCAATTCCGCCAGCGGCATGTGCCCGGTGAAGATGGTGGTATCCATCGGGAATTTTTCCGGCCGCAGATGGGTGTTGAAGAAGTGGACCGTAAAGATAAATCCGGTGGCCAGCAGGGCTTCGTCGCTATGGATGATGGTAGCGATATTGATGAACGATCCCGGCAAGAAGCGTGTAAAGAAAACCGGGAACCATAGCGTGAGGCCGGTGGAACCGATCACGGCGATGCCCCAGAACACGGCGAAATAATCGAATTTTTCCCAGTAGGTCCAGCGTCCGTATTGGGGGCGCGGGCCCTTGCCCACAAACCACTTCATGGTGGCGATGAACTGGTTGAGATCCTGGCGATTGAACATCATGGAATCGGGCCCGAAGATCAGCGAAAGCCATGATCGGTGTTCGCGCTTTCTGAGTTGATAGAGACTGTAGAGGTGAGTGGAGAACACGCCGAACATGAGCACGGCGGCAATGCGATGAATGTAGCCCGCGGTCTGGAAGCCGCCGAACAGGCGGGACATGACCGCCGCCCACCCGGTGTAAGAGAACTTGAGGGTGAGGCCGGTGGTGGCGAGGCAGATGAAGCTGACGATCATGGAGGCGTGAAGAGCACGCTGGTGACGGGCAAAGCGGACAAACTCGCGGTCAGGACGCGGCAGTTGCGCGTGCTGCTGGTCCGGATGCTGCTGTTCCGGGCGGGGCGGCGCGGGAGGTTGTGCGCCCGGGGGCGTGAGTTCGAGATCAGCGGGCATGGTTTCCGTCTCCATCGTTGCCATCGGCTTTTTTGGCATCCGCCAGTTCCGCGGCTTCCTCGGCGCGCAGTTCCCGCCGCATCTGAAGAGCTTTGGGCAGCCACAACAAAGTGTGAATTCCTCCGAAAACAAAGGTTGAGAGCAGAAGCGCGGTCATGCCCCAGAAGGTCCAGAACAGGAAGGGATACTTTTTCGGGTCATGGTGCGTGGCATGCGTGAGATAGCCGGCAAACCGGCGAGTCGCGTTGTCATGGCATTTCCGGCAGGTGGCGACCACGTTGGCGCGGCTCAGGTGGGAGCGCGGATCGGTCACCGGCAGGATGTCATGCGAACCATGACAGTCGTAGCACTTGGCGGTGTTGGTGTATCCCAGGCGCGAAACCTTGCCGTGATAGGTCTCGAAATAAGTTTTGGCAATCTCGCCGTGGCAGCGTCCGCAGGTGTTCATGATGTCGAGTTTGAAACCGGCTTCGTCGGTGCGGCGGATGGAGTGCGCGGTGTGGCAGTCGCTGCAGACAGGCAGCGGCTTATCGGTCTTGGTCACCGTGGCAGAGTGCACACTCTCGATGAACTGCTCCTCAATTCCGTGGTGGCAGGCACCGCAGGTGGCGGGCACATTCTTCGGGTTCACGGTGGAATCCGGGTCGCTGCGCGGCAGGATGAGGTGGGCAGTGTGGCAACTGGTACAGGTCGCGGTCACGGTCAGACCGCTTTTCATCAGGCCTTTGCCGTGAATGCTCTCGGTGTAGTGCTGAACGATTTCGTGCTGGCGGCCGGTGTAGCGCACGGCCGCTTTTTGGCCTTCGCGGTGGCAGCCACCACAGAGTTTGGGGACATTGGTGGGGAAGCTGACCGACTCGGGATCGTGCTTGCCCAGGATGTGGTGGGTGCCGTGGCAATCCTTGCAGGTGGGAGCGTTATGGTCGCCCGCGGCCTGGAGTTGCCCGTGGCGGCTGCGCTGATATTGCTGGCCGATTTCGTCATGGCACTTGCTGCAGTCGACCGGATGCGTGATGGTCTCGCAGGGGCGGACATGCGATGCGTTGACCTCGGAGTGGCACTGGCTGCAGGCTACCTTGGCATGGCGCGAGCCGGCGACTTCCACGACATGGACCAGCATTGAACGGCCGTCGGCAGCCTTCAGGTTGGCGTTGGCGTGGCAGCGCATGCAATCGGCGTCGGCCATTCCCTGGGAGTAAAAGACGTTGCGGATCTTGTGGGGCTGGTGGCAGTCGATACAGGCGGGCAGAGTGTTGGCTTGCTTTTCCCAAAGCTCGCCTCGGATCGTCTTGCGGTGAACCTGTTCGATTTCCGCGTGGCACTTGGTGCAGGTGGCGGCGATGTTGCGCCGGTTGATGGAAGACTTCGGATCGGTATGGGGCAGAATGTTGTGTGACGTGTGGCATGACACACAAGTCGCCGCGACGATCAGACCTTTCTTGAGAACGGCCTCGCCATGAATGCTCTCGGAGTAGTTCGCCAGGATGTTGTGCTGATCGATGTTGCGATTCCTCTGGACGGGCGTGCCTTCCTGGTGGCAGCGCCCGCAAACGAATGGGATCTTCAAGGGAGCGACGGCCGAGTTCTTGTCCTTGACGGGGAGGATGTCATGATTGCCGTGGCAATCGACGCAGTGGGGCGCGAGCGTGTCGCCCCGGGCAATGGCTCTTCCGTGCAGCGAATTGGAGTGCTGTTTGTATTCGTCGCTGTGGCAGGTGCCGCAGTCCACCCTGGCAAGGGGGACGCTGTGGGGCAAATCCTTGCCTTCGAGGTCGGCATGGCAATTGGTGCAGGAGAGCGAACCGTGGACCGAGGACGCGAATTTTTTGCCATCCACGAAACGCGAGACGGTATGGCCGCCCTTGGTGGTGGTGAGGCTCTTGTCGCCGTGACAGGCGAGGCATTCGTCGTTTGCGGCATCGACTGCCGGAGCGGCGGCGACGGCGATCAGTAAAAGGACCAGTCCCGCCCAGCCGAGCCTCTTTGTAGCCCAAACTCCGGACCATGCTGGCATGCGAGACATCCTCCCGGATCGCGAATGATGGTGTTGCATAACTCATCATCTTGGGGGCTGGATGTACATTGGGGCAGTGAGTCAGCACACCTCCGCGCGTGACACATGTCACAAGGTCGATGTACAGGGAAGGCAAGGAAAAAGGAAGCATGAAAACAAAGGAGAACTAGGCGAACAAAGTCGGAGCCCGGGTTCGGGGAAGAAAGCGGAGTACTGGTAGCGCGACAGAGCAGCCAGCTTGTTGGTCCGGCGCAGTTGCTTAGTGGGTCTGCGGAGCGTGAGGGTGGCGAGTGCGAGCCAGTCCGACGTTCCGGACGCGGTCGTAGGCCACATGCAGATCTTCGCTGAGCTGGTTGACGACCTGCATGCAGACCTCGCGATGCCCGTGTAGAAAATGAAGCAGGTCTTTGCGGCGAACCTGGGCGACCTGCACGGCGTCGAGGGCCTCGGCGGTGACTGCGTAACAGCCACTGGCGAGCGCAGCGCTCAGCCCGAGCACTTCTCCGTCAGAAGCTACCCGCAGGGTCATGCGGCGGCCGCTTTCCGAGCAGACGGAAAGGCGCACACGCCCCTCGCAGAGGAGGAAGACTCCGCGGGCAGGCTGGTCTTCACGAAATAGTATGGTTCCTCGTGGATAGGTCTGGAGCGACTTGATTCCATCGAATTCCTGGAGAGCATCAGGCGCCAGATCGCAGAAAACGCGATCCGAGCGCTGCCCGCAATCGAAACAGCTCTGCGACATATATTTCTCTCCTGATGTCTTGATACGCGCCGGAGGGGGAATAAACAGTGACTCGAATCACCCAAAATGGTGACCCTTGGCACAGGGGGCGGGGCGGTTTGCGGCTGGAATTCTCGCTAGGTGAATTCAGGGCGTAGGGGGCCTTCGACTCGGCAGCATCTTCGCGCTGCGCGCAAAAATGCTGCGCCGCTCAGGGTGACACTCATTTCCTTTGCTTCGGACCGGAGATTAGAAGTCATGATCTTGGGGTGTGCAGGTGCATGGTTGTCCGCTCAACAGCGCGTCATAGGAGCAAAGGTTCTGCAACAGCGATTCCTCTTTGTCGCTTAGATTGGCATTGGCGAACCTGGTTTCGGTCATGGCATACGTGTTCTTGGCGGCAGCCTGAATGTGAGTTGCCCATGCCCGCAGGCCGGGCTCGAGAAGATAGACATTGTCGGTCGACCAATACGACACTACTTTAATGACGCCGCGGGTGGGAACCTTGCCCATGATGGGATTGGCCGTGAGTTGTGTCTTAACGTCTTCGGAGAGCAATCCATCCGGGGAGACGTCACAGTAGCAGCACTCCGTCAATTCTTCGCTATCGTCGAACACCGGGGGACTTGCGGTATCGCTAAAAGCGATACCCTGATACGAAACCGAGTTCTTCAGCGGGCGGTGCAGTATGGTGTTCCGACTATGCGAACCAAGAGGGGGGCCGGCCGAAGCGTTTGGTAGCGCAGACAAAGTCCATGGGTCCTTCGCTTCGCTCAGTATGACTCGTCAATTTATGCTGCGAATTGGCGAGACTGCGCACTAGCCGGTGGTGGCGAGCGAGCGCAGGGCCGCCTTATTGCGAATAACCAGAGTCGAGCCTTTGGCCTGCAGAATCTGCCGTTTCTTGAGGTCGGCAAACAGGCGGGTCACGGTCTCGCGGGAGGTTCCGATCATTTGGGCGATTTCTTCGTGAGTCAGAGCCAGTTTGAGGCGCGGCTCCTGCTTCTGGGACTCGCCGTTCTTGGAACTCCAGTCGATGAGCAGCTTGGCGAGTTTCTCGGCGGCGGAATGCGAAAGACCGAGCGAGCGGACTTCGTGGCAGGCGACGTTGTACTTCTCGCTGAGTTGCTCGGCTACTTTGAAGCAGGCATCGCTATGTTCTTTCAGGAAGCGCAGGAAATCTTCGCGCTTGACGAAATTCACCTGGCAGGGATCGATGGTCTCGGCGGTCAGCTCGTAGGCTTTGCCGGAAACGGCGGCGCTCAGTCCCAGGACTTCGCCGGGCTCGGCAATTTTCAGGATTAGAGTTTTGCCGTCGCTGGCGCAGATGGAGAGCTTGACCCGGCCTTTGCAGAGGACAAAGATTCCGCGCGGGGCCTGGCCTTCGACAAACAGGACGGCGCCCTTGGGATACGCAGTGGCGTACTTGATGCTCTCAAACGATTGCAGGGCGGCGGTGGGCAGGTCGCAGAAGATGCGATCCGCGCGCATCTTGCAGGTTAGGCAACTTTCGATAATGTCGAGACCGTATGGTGACAGCACCTGACACCCCCTTGTGAGACCGTCCGACCTCAGCTCTGGTTGCACGGGGAGCGCCGGTGTGACGGATATCACGCATTCAGTGTGCGTCCCGGGCTAACTTGCGGCGGTGACAGGGGGCACAGGTGGGTGTGATATTGGTCACAGGGATGGAATGGCCCGGAAGTGCGGCTGCAAACCTACTGTTCTACTGGAATTCAGGTGACTTTCAGGGCATACTAAGGCGAGCAGTTCCCCCGGCTGGATTCCGATTCCAAGGACCATCTCATGCACACGCTTCACGACCAAAACCAGTCTGAAAGTCACCTGGAACGCGCCCATCTCGAGCAGCCGAGCCAGCCTTTCCTGCTCCCGACGCCGCCGGACACGACGGTACAGCGGAAGCGGATGTTGATCGCTCTGGGGATTCTGTTGTTGGCGCTCGGCGCCGTAATCCTAAAAGATTGGGATTTCTGGTTTCCTTCCAGCGGAGACACGGGCCAGGCGTCGGTGCACTGGAGAAAGAGTGTGATGCCGGCGGCCGCACCGAGCCCGGCGGAGACGGCGAACCACGAGCGAAAGGTGGCCAAGGCGGCAGCGCCGACGCCGGCAGCGGCTGAACCTCCCATGATGGCGAGCACGCAGCGGGCGGTGTTGCCGCCTTTGGAAGTGGAAGTCGTTTCCGGCAACCAGCGGGCAAGCGTTCCCGCCAGAAGCAATGCTATTCATGTGGACGCGGGATCGGGGGCAAGCATCTCGAACGGCGCGACCGCATCGCGTTCAAGCGCGCCCGCTACGGTGGCGAGCGCCGGGCGGGTGCAACTCTCGCCGCAGACGACGCAAAGCGTGAGCCTGAGCGTGCCGCCAGATTACCCGCTGCTGGCGCGGCAGATGAAGGTGCAGGGCGCGGTGAGTTTGCAGGCGTTGATTGCGCGCGACGGGACCATCCAGGAACTGGAGATTTTGAGCGGCCCCAACATTCTGGCAGCGGCGGCGCGCGAGGCCGTGAAGCAGTGGCACTTCAAACCCTATTTTCAGAACGGACAGCCGGTCGAGACGCAGGCGCGGATTACGGTGAACTTCACGATCTCGACGAACTAGATCTCGACGAATTAACTGGCGTCCCTTCGGGACGTTTATCATTTTTCCGCTCTCCTGCCGCTGATGCGGTGGGCTAAGCTTGGTCACCCTCCGGGACTGGATTCTGCGGTGCTTTCAATTCGAACATCGTCCGCGTTGTTCTGCGCTCTGCTGGCTGGTCTGGCCGGCATGTCGATAGGGGTTCGCGCCGAGGAAGCGGGCGCCGCGAAAGGAGCGTCCACCATGGGTTTCACGCTGCGAAGTTCCGATTTTTCGAACGGCGGAGATATCGCGAAGGAGTTTACCTGCAGCAGCGAAGACCGCTCTCCGGCGCTGGAGTGGAGCAAGGCGCCGGGCGGAACAAAGTCATTTGCGCTGATTGCCGACGATCCGGATGCGCCAGCCGGCACGTGGGTGCACTGGGTGATCTTCAATATTCCGGCGAATGGACGTTCGTTGCAGGGAGGGATGGAGAAGACCGAGCAACTGCCGGATGGCACGCGGCAGGGCCGCAACGATTTCCGCAAGATCGGCTATAACGGGCCGTGTCCGCCGCCCGGGAAGGCGCACCGCTATTTTTTCAAGATATACGCTTTGGATTCGGAGCTGAAGCTCGCGCCCGGAGCGAGCAAGAGCGACGTGGAAAAAGCGATGACCGGGCACATTCTGGGCCAGGCAGAATGGATGGGACGCTACCGGCGGTGAATGGGAGTGAGTGAAGAAATTGGGGTGCGGTTCAATGAGACACGATGAGCGGCGAAAAAATTAAACGGGCGTCCGGATTCTTTCGAATCCCTGACGCCCGGGCAGCCCTCCCCCAGAACTGCTCAACTGGGAATGTAAAACCGGATGGCTTTTCTGAAAATAGCCCGCGGGTGCTAATCAGGGTCACGAAAGTGCCAACCTCATAAAGCGCAGATTACAAACCACAAACCCAGGTGCGAATGCGATCCAGGTAGGCTTCCCAAACGGCCTCGACGGCCGGGGAAAGACTTTCGCCGAGATCGAAATTGTCGCCGGTAATAGTGAGCAGCCAGGCTTCGGGTTCGGCGTGAAAATATCGCGCGGCAAGTTCGAGCAGAGCAGAAGGCGAGAGATGGTGCGACACGTTCGCGGGCTGGGAATTCGGATCGCGGTGAACGTCCTCCCGGCAAATCCTCTGGCAGCGAATTTCTCCGGGTGCGCCGGTGTGGGACGCGTCGAGGAAGAGAGCGCGCGCAGAGCGGGCCAGGGGCTCGGCCATTTCAGGAGTGATCTGATGCGCGGCAATCACCTGCAATTCGGGCGTGGACAGCTCTCGTTCGAGGGCAGCCGCGGCTTTCGATCCGACGCCATCGTCTGAGCGCAGCAGATTGCCATAGCCGAGAATCAAGGTGGTGGGCACGGGAGCTCAGGAGATCATCTCATTAAGCCCCGGTTAGCGCCCAAAAGGCGGGCGCGAACCGGGGCACCACGCGAGCGGCACAGCGCCTAAAGACGGCATGCCTGAAGGCATGCCCTGATACAAAACATGTGAAGTTCACTCGTTGACCTCAGCCGTTCCGACATAGCACAATGGCCAATCCGCCCGGATGGGGCCCTTATGAGGATGCGCATGAAATTTCGTGTTTCTGCTCTTGTCTTTGCTGGTGCTGCTGCCATCGCTGTTGCCCTTGTCGCTTCGGTTGCTGCTCAGACTTCGACGCCGACCCGGCGCTCGATCACCGATAAGGACATATTTGACTTTATCTGGGTTGCGAATCCGCAGCTCTCGCCTGACGGATCGCGGGTGGCGTTCACCCGCGTGAATGTGGACGAGAAGCGTACCGGTTACGAGACCTCCATCTGGATCGTTTCGACTGCCGGCGACGAAACGCCCGTGCGCATGACCAACGGCAAGCACGATGCACAGCCACGCTGGTCGGCGGACGGAAAACGTCTGGCTTTTGTGCGCGGTGGAGAAAAGGATGAAACCGGCAAGGCCGGGCCTTCGCAGATCGCGATACTTTTGTTAGCCGGAGGCGAGGCTCGAATTATCACTGATCAACCCAAGGACGCCAGCAGCCCGGTCTGGTCGCCCGACGGAAAGCGCATTGCCTTCCTGAGTTCCACTACTCCCGAAGATATTGAAAAAGCAGCCCGTAAAAAGAAGGCTGGGAAAAGCGAGACCGAGAGCGAACACGAATCGGATGTCCACGTCATCAGCCGCGCGGTTTATCGAAGCAACGACGAAGGTTTTCTCGATCCCAAGCATCACCAGCACATCTGGGTGCTGGATGTCCCGATGACTTTCGACGAACAGCCCAAGCCGGTGCAACTCACAAGCGGCAACTACAACGAACACGAAATTCGCTGGAGCAACGACGGCGCGCGCATTTATTTCCTGACTACGCACATCGACGAGCCCTACTACGAATCGCCCACCACCGACATCGACTCGATCTCCTCGACCGGCGGCACGGCGGAGAGGTTGGCCATGATTTCCATGGGCATCGACAGTCTTACGCTCAGCCCCGATGGACGCCGCGTCGCCTTCCACGGCGCGGCGACGAAGCCGGTCCGGTCATATTCCCAGCCCGACCTCTGGGTGATGGACCTGACTCCGAATGGGCAGCCGCGCAACCTGACCGCCGACTACGACTATGCAGTGGGCGACGCCGTGTTCGGAGATAATGCGGCTCCGCGGGGTGGCAACGGCGCTACGCTGCACTGGTCGCCTGACGGGCGGTCGCTCTACGACATTGTTGCCCAACAAGGGCGCACGCCGATTATTCGGGTGGATGCGGAATCGGGCGCGGTCACGGAAGTTACGCATGACGATCAGGCTGTGCTCGACTTCTCCGTCACGCCGGATGCGCACAGCATGGTTGCGCTGGTCTCGACTCCGACGATGATCGGCGATCTTTTTTCTGTTGCTCCTGATGGCAGCGAAACGCGCCTCACGGATTTCAACGGCAAACTCTGGGCCCAGCTCAATCTCACGGAGCCCGAGGAGATCGACTACAAGAGCTTCGATGGAAGAAACATTCAAGGGTGGGTCCAGAAGCCGCCGGACTTCGATGCGCACAAGAAGTACCCGATGATCCTGAATATTCATGGCGGGCCGCATGCCGCGTACGGGTGGGTGTTTGACCATGAATTTCAGTGGATGGCGGCGAAGGGATATGTCGTGCTTTACATCAATCCTCGCGGCTCGACCAGCTACGGGCAGGAGTTCGGAAACATTATTCAATATCACTATCCGGGCGACGACTATCGCGACCTGATGGTGGGTGTGGATGAACTCCTGAAGCGGGGCTATGTGGACGACAAAAAGCTGGGAGTGACGGGCGGCAGCGGAGGCGGCGTGCTGACCGACTGGACCGTCACCCAGACCGACCGCTTCGCCGCCGCAGTTTCGCAGCGCGACATCTCCAACTGGGCGTCGTGGTGGTACACGGCGGATTTCACGTTGTTCCAGCCGAGATGGTTCAAAGCGCCTCCCTTTGAGGATCCGCAGGACTATACCAACCGCTCGGCGATCACGTTTGTCGAAAAGATTCACACGCCGATCATGTTCGTGTTGGGAGAGGCGGATTCGCGGACGCCGCCGGATTCGGGGGGCGAACAGATATTCCGCGCCTTGAAATATCTGAAGCGGCCGACGGCGATGGTGATGTTTCCGCGGGAGACGCATGAACTCTCGCGTTCGGGAGAGCCCTGGCACCGGGTGGAGCGCCTGGATTACATCGTGGGCTGGTTCGATAAGTGGATGATGGGAGTGCCGCATCCGGAGTTTGAGGTGCGGCCGGGCGGGGAGCACACGGCGGGCGGAGGCGATTGAAGGGGCTGGAGCGGGCCCGATGGACATTACGCTCGGACGGCCCCGCGCGGATGACGGGCATGAGAGCAACTCGTGCCCGGCGATCCACGGGGCGGGCGGATTGTTCTGTGACACCGGCCCGTTCACGGCCGATGCCGGAGCGCTTGGCCGCTCCGAGGCAACGGTGCTAATAGCAGCCCACGACGGTCACGGAATATTGAATCGGTGAACTTATGCCGGTGACACTGACTGTGTAAGTGTTGCCAACGGTGCTGTGCCATCCTGCGGGCTTGAAAGAGATTTTGAAATTTGCGCCATAGCCGTTTACTTGCGCGACGGTCACAGGAAGATTTGTTCCCCCTGACTGCACAGCGACTTGGGCATTACTCAAGTTAATGGTGTCGCTCTGAATCGACCATCCGGTGAGGTCAACGCTTAGAAGTGAATTTATTGGGACTACTCCGGGAGGTGGCCAGGCTACCCACGGTTGAGGATTTGGTATAGGACTTCCGCCCTCGACCTTGAGACATGAAGCGGTAGTGGTGCTTCCGACGCCCACCGTGGAGAAATTATTGGAGAGAATCCAGCTGCGATGGCCAAAGAATGGATTCCCAGGATCTTCCATATAAACAGAAACAGACGATTGGGTATCTAACGAAGCTAGATTGCTTTGTGCGGCGGCAATAGCTCCAGAGCTTGAATAACACTGCCATGAAGACTGGGGGGAATTACTCAATCCGTAAGTGTTGAAGTTAGCGTCCTCTATCAACGCACAAGCCTGGGCCTCTTGATCCCAAGTAGAATTTTCCACTACGGCGGGCAGTCCGGCCAGATTCCTATAATAATTCACAAGCGAGAGAGTTCCCTGAATCGACCCGGAGTCGATGGTTCCTGCATTACAACTGGCGATGTTGCCGGTCCAATTTGTAGTCCAGGAAGAGGGTTGAGCATTGTTCCAGGCGGAGCACGCAACCTGAGTTGGTTGATTGGGCGCCGGAGCCGGGCTCAAGTTAAGGGTCTGGTCAACGTTGGTACCGCCAAAGTCGACGACCCAATACCAACCCATGGGTTGAGCATAAACATGAGCCACTCCGATAGCTGTGGCATAGGGGACAGTGAAAGCTGTATTCAATTCATAGACGACATTGGGTTCGTAGAAGGTAGAAAGAGCGTCCGGTTGGCCGCCTATGAGCATCTCGCCATTGTAAGGTTGGGCGCCGCCGAAGTAACCGAAAGCGGAGACCCGCTGCCACAAATTTCGTCCCAGACTATCGGCGTCATAGTTGTTGTTGCTATTCTCCATGTCCGCGCTGGTCCAGGCATTTGAAGCCATATCGTTCGCCATCCAGAGCGCGGCGTTGGTAAGTTCCGTTGATGCCTGCAGTTCTGTCAGTCCTATGCTGCGTCGGACTCGGTTGATAGTGCGGACCATTTCTGACTCCTCAACGCCCAGCACAGCCGCTGAACTGATCGTGACGTTTGCGGCCACAGCATTCAATCCCTGCGCGGAGACATTCATCGTTCCCACACCGGGTTGACTTGAGGAGAAAAAGAATTTGATTTGAGTGGCGCCTTCAGCGATGGCGACTGAGGAAATATGATTGGTGCATGTTGACTTAGAAAAGAAAGCCAAACTTGAAGCGCCGGTTGAGGCGAGGTCGACCACAATGTTAGAAGCGGCTTTTACCACTTTCTTTCCCTGGTAAAGCTTGACATACACCGCCGATGAACATTGGCCACTCGCTAGAGTACTTGGAACATTGGCCAGTTGAATTTGTTGTGCAAATGCGGAATTAGCTGTCCCGCAGATCAGGATGATAGCGACGAATGTCAGCAGTCCGATTAGCAAGAAGCCCTTCTGTCTCCGCATTGATCTCCCTCTGACTGACTATATTGGACGACCAACTCACCATTCACTATCCCACTCGCAGTGTTACAACCCAAGTGACGAAAGGTGAATGGAGCGCGCGAAAACATCCATTTTGTCTGGGCAGGCAAACAACCTCGGCTGCGATACCTCCGTTCCCTGGATGACGATTTCAGGCCGCCAGATTGACAATTGTCGACAAGTTCACGTTTTCCGGTCGCGGCCCCGTTGGGCCTCGCAGTCCCCAAGCGATCGCAGGCACAAGAAAATCGCGGCAACGGCATCACCGGCCGCATTTTCCTGGCGCCGGCCGAATTACGAAGCTCTCCCGACGGATAAAGCACGCCTGGGGGCCCCTGAATTTTCTCGAAGTCGTTTTTCGAACGTGGACCGCGTCCGCTGAAAGTCTTTGGAAGGATAGCGCGCCCGGAGAAATTCGAACTTCCGACCTTCTGGTTCGTAGGGCAATTCTGCACTACCCGCCCAGCATAGCAGAACCACGGAGGGCAACGAAACGCTCGAAGAGCTCTCGTGCAGTTCGCGTCGTTTGGCTTTTGGCTGGCTCAGGTTTACGGACAGAAAGCGCACAAGAAGGGCTGGTAGGCGGGAGACGGTACTTCGGTTGAGATTGGGCACGGATGTGGGGTGCGCTTCCCTTTCCGCCCAGGGAAAAATCAATGAGCGCAATTGCGAATTTGCAACCGCTAGTCTCCTGTCCGGCCATGGCCATTCTGCCTCACGAGCGCTTGTTCACGGCGAGCCCTGGATTTCCGCGGTAGGAATCCGCCACCACCCAGGCGCCCGCCGTCAGCGCCGCCGAGAGGACGGTCTCGCTCCATACGAAGGAGTTCTTGGAGCCTGCCGCTACGATGGGTACCCACACCAGCAGCGTGAACATGCCGATCTGCAAAGCCGAGAGCGCGGCTGCCAGCCGCGCATAGGCACCGATAAGCACGGCCACGCCCGCCGCGAGGAATGTACCGCCAAAGAAATAGGCCCAGGCTGTATGCCATGGCAGCCAGCCCGGCACCAGCGAGACGGTGTTTTTGAGATAGGTGAAATGGGCGACGCCGAAGGGGATCAAGGCAAGTCCGTAGAGCACCCTCGCGATGCGCAGACCCTGGTCGCCGGTGGCGAAACGGAGATGCTGGCGGTCCCAGTCGGTGGCGAACCAAGCATACAGTACCCAGGCGGCCGCGACCATCACGGCGGTCTGGCACCATGGCCAGTAAACGTCCACGGTGAATGTGCGGAGGAAGCCCGGCACTCTCAACACCAGCAACCAAAGCAGGAGATAGGCGAGCAGCACGCGGGCAGCGGAGGCGGCTGCGCGCTGCCAGAGGAGGCCCAGGCCAGCGGCCAGGGAAATGAAGGCGCAGAGATAGACCAGTACCTCGCGTGCAGGCACGCCCTTCGGTACGGGCTGCCATACCGCAGTGAAATCGCCTTTGATCAGACCCAGGATTCCGAGGGCGATCATGGTTGCCGCAAAGACCGCATGACCTATGCTTGCGATGCGCATCGCGCTGTCCTCCGGTGGCGTTTCAGTTCATCGAGTACCGGCATCGCGTCGTGTCCGGACGGGCTCCTCGGTAGAAGTCGACATGGATCCGCGCACGCGCTCCAGGCGGCGGCGCCAAGTCTTGCCATCGCCGATCTCCAGCCGGTCGCCTTCCAGTTTAAAGGGACGGGGCTGGTCCGTGTCGGTGAACTCGGGCGCCAGGCTTCCCTCGACATGATGAGTCACCACCTGCTTCTTTGCGTCCACGGTGTAGGTGCCGAAGTATGCGAAATAGGCGGCGTAAGCGGCGAGGGCATGCTCAGCTGAGGGCGGCTTACCGACGACGGCGTTCGCTTCTGGAAAAGGCACCGGCGGCGGAACCTTCATGATCTGAATGTGCACGTGCCCGGTGGCATCGTAAACGAAGTATCCCCGCGGATGTTCACCGAAGCGGTAGTGCCACTTGCCGTCCTTATCCAGATCGGCAAACTCCACCAGTCGCCACGTGCCCATCAGCGCGTGGGCTCGCCGAGCGAGAGACTGGGCGAAGGCAGCGACCGGCAGCAGGGAGCAACAGAGCGCGTGAATCATTTCCATGTCGGTACCTCCACCTGGATAACGGCGCGGCTGAACAGTATGCTGAAAACGTCGAAATTCGAGACCCAGCCCCTAGCGGTGCCCTACCCAAAAGCTATTTTTGAAACATGCTCTAATCATTACCCACCGCCGGCTCGAGTCCAACGATCCCTAATCCAGCACGGGCCGCGGACAATAGGGAATCGGCATTCCTTTGACGATTGCGGCTGGATTGCCCTCCACCAGAGCCTCGGCATATTCCGCTCCCACGATCTGGGTTGCCACAGTACGCGCTTCTGACAGCACCGGCACGCGGCGGCGGGCTTCATGGGCATCGCTCGCCAGAACGTGCACCGCTGAGTGATCGAGCAGCCAGTGCGCGATGATCTCGGGACGTTCTCCCCAGAATCCGGTAAGCGAGGAAGCCGTTACCTGCACGAGGCAGCCCTGCTCGGCATACTCGAGCACGCGCTGGGGCGACTTTTGCAGAATCGGGTTGCGCTCGGGGTGGGTCAGGATGGGCGTCAGTCCGCGATCCCCCAAGCGCCGGAAACAGTCGGCGAGTTGGGTTGGAATGCTGTAGTTGCTCAGTTCGACCAGAAGATAGTTCGTCTCTCCGATGGTGAAGTTATGGGGGTTCTCGAGGACCCGCTCCAGATTTTCGAAGGAGAGATGAAAGTCGCAGCCCAGCGTCAATTGCGGAGCGGGGCGAGCGCGTGCGCGCAGTTGGTCGAGCAAGGCTGAAAGATAAGCGCGATCGTAGACGTAGCGGTCATTGGCGTGCGGAGTTGCCACGGTATGGGTAATGCCGTCGGCCGCCGCCCGGCGGCACATTTCGACGGCGACCTCCCAGGAGTTAGGTCCGTCGTCAACCTCAGGCAAAATGTGACAATGGATGTCGATCACGGGATATCGATCTCGTCCTCATTACAACACAATAGTTTAAACCGCTCTGGCCGTCCCGTTGTCGAAGCGTCGTGTTGGGTACTGATCTAATTCAATTAGATCAGTACCTCGTGTTGCGAGGGAGACTTTTTCGTGCGCGGCCACGTTATAGACTTCGGAGCAGGCATCCAATTGCAAGAGAATGCGTTGCGAGAGAATGCGCGATTGGCGAACGGCGACGGCAACATCTGGCGGCAGTGATGGAATGCAAACTTTTCCGGCAGAATCTGGCTGTGAAACCCTGGCCCCAAACAGTTGCGAGTTCCGGCTTTCTCATGCACGATAGTAGTTTCAACTTTACGTGTCACATTCAATGTTGATTGAGGAGCAGGTTTGCCCATGAGCCTTTTGAGGACGGCGTGTGCCGTGCGCGTGGATCGGGAACGTGTTGGCAGCATGGTCTTCGCCCTTGTCCTGGTGCTTTCCGCGGTGTTTTTTATTTCCTGCGGTAGTGGCAGGCTTCCAGCCTTCCAGTCCGGCCAAACCGCCTACGTGACGCTGCCTACGGAAAACTCCGTCCTCATGCTGCATATCAATGGATTGACGGGTGCCATCACGCTCGGGGCGCAAACACCACAAGTTACCGGGACCGCACCTCATGGATTAGCGTTGGTGCCGCACAAGTTTTTGTACGTGGCCAATTCGCAATCCGATGCCATCGCCATTTACAACATAGCGAGTGATGGAACGTTGAGCCTCAATTCCCTTCCGACTCCGGATGGGGGTACCGGCCCCGATGACGTGGCCATCGATTCTTCCGGGAAATATCTATTTGTCACGAACAGCTTTTCCGCGAACGTCTCGGTTTTCTCGATTGATGCGGGCAGCGGCGCCCTCACTCCGGTCAGCGGCTCGCCCTTTTTTGCGAACGACAGTCCGGGCGAGATTCTGATCCCGCCGGGCACCAATTTCGTTTACGTCACCAACTCCCGCATCGGAACCGTGACCGGGTTTACCTTTTCCAGTTCGACGGGAGCCCTGACCCCAGTGCCCGGCTCGCCCTTTGTCTCCGGACCGGGCGCCAGCGCTCTGGCAGTCTCCAATAACGGGCAATATCTCTATGTTGCCAACACCACAGCCACGAACCCCGGATCCACCGCCGTGGGCAATATTTCGGGCTTCACGATTGACGGCACCACCGGCACTCTCACCCGGATTGTCGGATCTCCCTTCACGTCGGCGGTTGGGTCCGGACCGAGCACGCTGGTCGCCGATCCTACGGGAAGGTTCATCTTCGCTACGACCGCGGGAACGGCCTACACGATCTGGTGTTTCAACCTCGATCCCGCGACCGGCGAGCTCAGCGCTACGCCCGGTTCACCCTTCAGCGTGGTGGGCGGGGGCTTGTTCGTGCTGATCGACAACATCGGGAGCTTCCTCTACATGGGGAATCAGTCGGCGCACGGGATCTCAGCGTATACCTACAATCAGAATAATGGCCAGCCGTCGACGGTTTTGAATTCGCCGTTTTCTACCTTTACGGCGCCCGGCAAAATGGTGATTGCCGAGTAGCGTGGGTCGCACACGCTACGCTTCAGTTGGGATGTCACCGCACCCGGTGATCTGAATCACTGCCGAACGTGCCATCCCGGCGCGATAACCATTCCGGGGCAGAGTTTCGGGCTCCGGAGCACACCGCCATGTGTCTGGCCATTCCGGGGAAGATCCTGAGCGAAGAGGATTTGGGGTTCGCGCGCACGGGACGAGTGCAGTTCGGCGGCATCGTGCGGCAGGTCCGTCTGGACTTTGTTCCCGAAGCCGTGACGGGCGACTACGTGCTGGTGCACGTGGGTTTTGCGATCACCAAAATTGACGAGCAGGAGGCGCAGCGCACCTACCAGTTGCTTGCCGAGATGGGCGCATTGGAAGGTGAACTGCCGCCGGAAGAAAGTCTTCCCTAGCCGGTTGCTTTAAACCCCACGCCGGAACCTGATTCGTTCAATCCTCACCTGGCGTTGTGATCAAGGTCACCGAGTTGATGTTTATCCCGGCTTAGAGTCAATCTCGCAGGCCTGTCCTTGCCTGCCGCAAAGGCTCCGCGATGAAGTTCATCGACGAATACCGGGATGCAGGCATCGCCCGCCGGCTGCTCGCTGAAATTGCGCGCACGGTACGCGGCCAGTGGGTGCTGATGGAAATTTGCGGCGGGCAGACGCATACCATCATGCGCTACGGCCTGGACGAACTTCTTCCCTCCAATATCGAACTGGTCCATGGACCCGGCTGCCCGGTCTGCGTCACGCCGCTCGAGACGGTCGACAAGGCCCTCGAACTCGCTTCGCGGCCGGAAATCATTCTTGTTTCCTACGGCGACATGTTGCGCGTGCCGGGATCGACTACTGACCTCTTGACGGTCAAGGCGCAGGGCGGAGACGTGCGCGTTGTCTATTCTCCGACCGAGGCGCTGAAGATTGCGCGCCAGAATCCCGACCGCAAAGTCGTCTTCCTCGCCATTGGATTTGAGACGACTGCCCCCGCGAACGCGATGGCGGTCTGGCAGGCGAAAAAGGAAGCGATCGGCAACTTCTCCGTGCTGGTCTCGCATGTGCTCGTGCCGCCCGCCATTCGGGCGCTGATGACGTCGCCCGATTGCCGCGTCAACGGCTTCATCGCGCCCGGTCACGTCTGCACGGTGGTGGGCTACGAAGAATATGAAACGCTAGCGCACGATTTTCGGGTTCCGATCGTCGTAGGCGGTTTTGAGCCCGTCGATCTGCTGGAGGCGGTGCTGATGCTGGTCCGTCAGCTGGAAAAGGGCGAGGCCAGGGCCGAGAACCAGTACGTACGCTCGGTGAACTACCAAGGCAATCTGCCGGCGCAGCGCGTGATCAAGGAAGTTTTCGAGATCGCCGACCAGAAGTGGCGCGGCATCGGCACGATTCCCGCGAGCGGTCTTCGC
>JBAQJU010000211.1:0-16530 GCA_049300475.1 Terriglobales bacterium
AAAAGGGGTGAATTATGGCATTACTGGAGCGCGTTTCCACATTAGTTCGGGCCAACCTCAACGATCTGATCGACAAAGCCGAGGAGCCCGAGAAGATGATCAAGCAGGTAATTCTCGACATGCAGAACCAGCTTTTGCAGGTCAAAACGCAGGTGGCAATCGCGATTGCCGATGAGCATCTGCTCGAAAAAAAGAAGCTGGAGAACGATGACAAGGTGCAGGAGTGGATGCGCAAGGCCGAACTCGCCGTCGACAAGAAGCAGGACGATTTGGCCCGCGCAGCGTTGCTCCGGGTAGAAAGCTACCGGGAGATGAGCGCTGGCTTCAGGCAGCAGGTGGAGGACCAGAAAGCCCAGGTCGAGAACCTGAAATCGGCTCTGCGCAAACTGGAGCAGAAGCTTGCCGAAGCGAATACGAAGGCCGATCTGCTGATCGCGCAGCATCGCCGGGCGCGGGCGGCCAGCAAGGCGACCGATGCGCATTCGGGCATGAGCGCGAATTCGAAGTCGGCAACCTTCGATCGGATGAAGCGCAAGGTCGCCCACGAAGAGGCGGTGGGCCAGGCGAAAGCCGAACTCCTCGCTGATGACGTTGACGACCGGCTGGCAGCGCTCGAAAAAGAAGACCGCATCGAGCACTTGCTGACGGAGTTGAAGACGAAGCGGGGCGCGTAGCAGCTTGCAGTTCACACGCCTTTGGGAGAATGCCATCCTGAGGCTTATGACTGAATTATTAATGTCATCCTGAGCGCAGCAGCCGTTTCGCGCAACGAAGCGGCCGCGAAGTCGAAGGATCCCTACTCACGCCCCGCAACCGGGCATTAAGGAGCCGTTGCAATGCTGAATCAGCTTTCGAAGATCAAAGTCGCGGCAGCAGCCGTTCTCCTGCCTTTCATGCTATCCCTCTGCGTATGCGCCCGTGCCCAGCAGACCCCCGAGCAACTCGCCCAGCAATCTGCCGAATCATGGCTCGCGCTTGTCGACTCCGGCAAGTACGCGGAAAGCTGGCAGGAAGCCTCGTCCTTGTTTAAGGCGCATGTCAGCAAAGACGAATGGCAGAAGATGATGCATGCCACGTGCGATCCGCTTGGCAAGATGATTTCCCGAAAGCTGAAGAGCGCGACCTACGCGAAAACGCTTCCTGGCGCGCCCGACGGTGACTATGTGGTGATTCAGTATGAGACCCGCTTCGAGCACAAGCAATCGGCGGTGGAGACGATCACTCCCATGCTCGACACAGACGGTCATTGGAGAGTCTCTGGATATTTCATCAAGTAAAAAATAGTGGTGGAGCGACTGAGGTCCTCGCCCATCCCTCGGGTCGCGGCAATTACAATTGGCGGAGACCGCCATGCGAAAGATCTTCCACTTTGACTCTCCCACCGGGCCCTATGTGGCCGATGCTGCCGTGTTGTGCTGTTTCGACCACCGCATCAGCACCGCCGTGCGAAAGTTTCTCAAGAAGCAGGGTATCGAGCGTCCCGACATGATCGTGGTCGCCGGAGGCGCCAAGACTCTCGCCTCCCCGCGTAACGACTTCGAACGGGACTTCATCCTCGAACAGGTTCGTATGTCGATCCGTCTGCACCAGGCTACCCGTGCGCTGGTAATGAGCCATTCCGATTGCGCCACCTACGGAGGCCTCGCGCATTTCAAAGGAGACACGGCGGCCGAAGCCGCTCATCACCGAACAGAGTTGCTCCGCGCCGGCGAACTGGTGACCACAAGCTTTCCCGGCATTTCAGTCGAACCTTACTTTCTGACATTCGATGGGGTTTGGGAAGTGAACCAGGCGGGCAATGTGCGGAAGGAAGATGTGGCGTAGGAAGTCAAAAGTCAGAAGTCAGATTGAAAAAGTAGAATCGAAGGACCTTTTGCTTCTGGATTTCACTTCTGCAATCTGGACTTCTGATTTTGTTCTTACGCGCTCGCCTTGTCGAGCAGCGGCAGCGGCTTGGCGGCGTCTGGCGCGGAGTCTAACTCCAACTGCTCCTGGCCGCTGAGCGCCGTCACCTTTCCGCGATAGCTCTTCAAATGCCGTTGCGCGGTCTCGAACGCTTCCTGCGCCTTGTTCAGGTTCTTGCCGACGTTCTCGAACTGGTTCTGGAAAAAGTCGAATGACTTCTGAGCCTTGGCCAGCTCCGCCCGGCTCTTCTCGAATCGGCTTGCGACTTCGTACCACTTGTGGACGAGAGCGATCGTGTGCAGCGTCATCAGCAGCGTGTTAGGTGAAACGGGGAACACGTGCTGCTGGTTCATCCAGTCGCCCAGTTCGCGATTACGGATCACTTCCATGTAGAGCGTCTCGCTCGGGAGATACATGAGCGCAATTTCGGTGGTGCCGTTCTCCGGCTGAATATATTGCTGGATGCGCTTGGCCTCGGCCTTCATCACGCGCACCAGCGCCACCCGTGCCGCTTCAATCTCGGCTTTGTCATTGCTCTCAAACAACGCGATCACCTGCTCGCGCGGAAACTTTGCGTCGATCGGGAGTTTGCGGTCGGGAAAGTAAATCACCGCGTCAGCGCGCCCGCCACCCTCGCCCACCGCGGCCTGAAGCGCAAACATGTGCGACGGCAGGAAGTCCGCGAGCAAGCGTTCCAGGCTCGCCTCGCCAAACTGCCCGCGCAAATGCGGCAGCTTGAGCAGATTATTCAGATCGTTGATCGAGTGCCCGAGCGCGCCCACTTCCCGGAGTTGTTCTTCGGCGGCCTTCAAATGCTGCTGCACTTTTTCGAACTGCGCAAATCCTTCCTTGATGTTCTGATCCAGCTTCTCCCGCACCTGCTCGGTGATCGCCATCAGTTTCGAATCGACACGATCGCGGATGCCCTCCAGACTCTGCGCGGTCTGCTGATTCAATCCCTGAATCTCCGCCTTCAGTTGCTGCGTCGTCAGCAGCAACGAGTTCGTCATCTCTCTTCGGCCGTCCGCCAAACTCCGATTTTGCTCCTCTCTTCCCGAGGCAAGTTGCTGCTCCACCGAGCAGCGAATCTCTGAAAAGCCTTGCTGGATACGGTCTGTGACCTGCTGGCGAAGGTCCCCTTTAGTCTGCTCCAGACGACTGGCCATATCGGCAGTGCTGACACTGATCTTCTGGCCAAGGCTCGTATCGAGCCTTTCGAGTGCGCTGGCAACCTCCGCCTTTACATCTACTTGGGAGGACGAAGAAAGGCGACGCAATACAATGGCCCAAAACCCAAGCTGGGCAAGGGTTCCGGCGAGTACGGTAACTAGCAGTATGGTCTCCATGGTAAGTGGTTGAACTGAATTCTAGAGGCTAGCGTGAGAGATGGAAAGCGGAACTTTGCCGCGTTCTGGAAGTCAGTCCAAAAGCCATGCCCAGAGCCTTGTTTGCGATGGTTGCGATGCTCGCGGTTCACTGTGGTTTGTGCATGGGACAACAGGCTTTGGATGCCGCCGCAAATTCTGGTTCGCCGTCGAGCGTTAGAACAGTTTCCGCAGTTTCCTCCCCCACTCCCTTCGAAGACTCGGCAGCCGAACAAGAACTTCTCGCACTCGCTAATCGGAGCCGCGATGAAGCGGGCGTGCCGCCATTGCACATCGACGCAAGCTTGAACGAAGCAGCACGAGCACATGCTCGGCTGATGGTAATCCGGCAGCAACTCTCGCATCGTTTTGACAATGAGCAGCCCTTGATGCGGCGGCTTCTTGACACCGGTCTGCAGACCGATCACGTGGGCGAAAACGTCGCGTTCAACGCGAGCGCTGAAAAGGCCTTTGAAGCACTGATGCAATCCCCACCTCACCGCCACAATCTGCTCGATCCGAGCTTCAATTCCGCGGGCTTCGTGGCCTTCTGGAGTGGACGCCGACTCTACGTCGTGCAGGACTTTGCGCATCGATTGCCAGCGATCTCTCCAGCTTCTCTGCCATAGATCGCATGGGTAAAAGCTCGCGGGCGAGGGCGCCCGCGCCACACCCCCCTGTGCTAACCTGCACACCAACCTTCCATGGAGTCCCGCGCGCAAATCCGCATCGGCACGGCTGGCTGGTCCTATAAAGATTGGGACGGAATCCTCTACCCCCCGGAAGTGACGCGCAAGAAGATTCATCCTGTCGAATTTTTAGCACGTTTCTTCGATGTCATCGAAATCAATACCTCGTTCTACGGACATATCCGTCCCGAGTGGGGACGCTTATGGTGCAAGCGGGCGGCGGCGGTGAATCCGAAGTTCGTTTTCACCGCGAAGCTGCACCGGTCGTTCACGCATTCGCCCTTGGCCGTGATGGAACCCACGTCCGCAGCGAGCATCCGGCCCAATGATGAAGACGAGCGCCTGGCCCGCGAGGGCCTGGAATCGCTAGCGAGCGAAGGCATGCTCGGCGCTCTGCTCATCCAATTTCCGGTGTCGTTCAAGAACACAAGCCTCAACCGGGAATATCTGGAGCAGTTGCTGCGGCAGTTCATCGAGTATCCTCGCGTCGTTGAAGTGCGACATGAAAGTTGGAACCAGCCAGAGACTATTGCAGAATTCATGCGCCACAACGTCGGCTTCTGCAATATCGATCAGCCGCTCCTTGGGCGTTCCCTCGAACCGACCGAGCACGTCACCTCGGCCATCGGATACGTCCGGCTCCATGGTCGTAATTACGAGCAGTGGTTCGATGGCGACAGCCGCGATGATCGCTATAACTATCTCTACAAACCGGCCGAGCTCGAGAAGTGGAAAGAGAAAATCGAGATCATCGCGCACCAGGCGCAGTCGACTTACGTGATCGCGAACAATCACTACCAAGCGAAAGCCCCGGTCAATGCTCTTGAGTTGCGCCATCTGCTCGAAGGGAAGAAGGTGCGTGCTCCGGAGACGTTGGTAAAACACTATCCGGAGCTCAAACCGATTTCAGAAGGCGAGGACGCAAGCGGAAATTATTCGCTGCCGGCATGAAGGTACCAATCCAGTGTGTGGTGACGGGGCTCTGCCCCGTCTTGGCGGGGCAGAGCCCCGCCACCACACAACCACTCCCCACTTTTCTCCAGCCTGCCCGCGAATCCAAATTGGGGGCCGCAACATCTATCGACCATGAACGCGAACAGTATGCCTGTGGATTTTCTTTCCTCTCCCGATCCACTTATTGACAACCATCCATCGGGCACTCCTCTGCTCAACACTGCTGCCGCGCCCGCCGACGGCCCGCTTCTCGACGCCTACTCCCGTGCCGTTACCACCGCGGTTGAAAGAGTCAGCCCTTCGGTCGTTAACGTCGAAGTGCACCAAGCCGTTCGTCCAACAGGCGCCCGCACCCGCTCCGGCGAACCTCGCGAGCGCCGCGGAGGCGGTTCCGGTTTCGTGTTCACTCCCGACGGTCTTATCCTTACTAATAGCCACGTCGTCCACGGCGCCACCCGCATCGAGGTCACACTCTCTGACGGCGCGCACGTGCCCGCGCACACTGTCGGTGACGATCCCGCTACTGATCTGGCTGTCATCCGGATCGATGCTTCCAATCTGCAGGCGGTTCAACTGGGAGATTCGCAGCAGCTGCGGCCAGGTCAAATGGCCATCGCCATCGGCAATCCATACGGATTTCAGTCCACCGTCACTGCGGGTGTAATCAGCGCGCTCGGCCGTTCGCTGCGATCCTCCTCCGGACGCCTGATCGAGGACGTGATTCAAACCGATGCCGCTCTGAATCCGGGCAACTCTGGCGGTCCGTTGGTCGATTCTCAAGGCCAGGTGATTGGTGTGAATACCGCAACCATTCTGCCGGCTCAGGGAATCTGTTTTGCCATCGGTATCAATACGGCAAAATTCGTGGCCAGCCGCTTGCTGCGCGATGGACGCATTCGGCGCAGCTACATTGGCGTGTCGGCCCAGACCGTTCCGATTCATCGCCGCATCGTGCGCTTCTACAACTTGCCAAAAGAAAGCGGCGTGGTGGTGGTTGGCGTTGAGCCAGACAGCCCTGCACCGACCGCTGGTTTGCGCGAAGGCGATGTGATCGTGGCCCTCGACGAGAAACCTGTTGCAGGGGTGGACGATCTGCATCGCTTGTTGACCGATGCGCAAGTAGGGGTCCGCTGCGTCTTGACCATCGTTCGCCACACCGAAAGATTGACCTTGTCGATCTTTCCCGAAGAGGTGCAATAAATTCGCTCAACTGGCCGCGGGAGCCCGGATGAGAGGCAAAGGCAAGCTAAAGACCAGGGCTCGCAAGACCAGGGCTCGCATCTTAAACCTCGAAGGTACCGCCCTCGTTGCACTCGCTGGAGTCGTGTGTTAGCTTCGACTTCGGAGAGATCCGCTTGCGACACACGGTTCCGGCCGGCATGGACCGCAAGGAAAGCGACGCTTACCTGCGGCTCGATCCGGCGCGGCTTCCCAGGCACATCGCAATCATCATGGACGGCAATGGACGGTGGGCACGCCGCCGTCATCTGCCGCGCGTTGCCGGACATCGCGCCGGCGTCGCGGCGGTGCGCTCCACGGTTGAAACCGCCGCCCGCATCGGAATTCCGGCGCTGACCCTGTACGCTTTTTCCGAAGAGAACTGGAAGAAGCGTCCCAAGTCGGAAGTCGAGTTCCTGATGCGTCTTTTGTGCCACTATCTGAAAGCTGAAATCCGCACGCTGAATGAAAATAACATCCGTCTGCGATACATCGGCCGCCAGCACGAACTGCCGGCGGTGGTGCGGCGCGAAATGGCCGAAGCCAGCGAAGCCACCAGCTCGAATACCGGAATGATTCTGACCCTCGCGCTCAACTACAGCGCGCGCAGCGAGATTGTCGACGCATTCCGCTCGCTCGCCGAGGCTGCATCCCGCAATGGCGGACTCGATCATATGGAAGTGAACGAGCAGTTGATCAGCGAACATCTCTATACCCGCGACCTGCCCGATCCCGATCTGGTTGTCCGGACCAGCGGCGAGATGCGGCTGAGCAACTTCCTGCTCTGGCAACTGGCCTACGCCGAAATCTATGTCACACAGACCTTGTGGCCCGATTTCCGCGGGCTGCAACTGCTCGAGGGCATCGAAGAATACCAAAAGCGCGAACGCCGCTACGGAGGCCTTGGCCACGACCCTGGTCACGCTCGCGACCGGGCTAAGTTTTGCGCACCGGCCGAAGTCAAACACTAGCCAGAGATCGAGTGAGTGTCAGGGATGCGCCTGGTCTGTACCCCTTCGAAATGGGGGCCCCCCTCCCCCCACGATCTATTGGAATCATAGATTTAGCGGAAATTCCCTTCCAAAATCTTGAATCAAAGCAACTTAGAGTCAAAATATTGATTTTAAAAGGTTTAAGTCCCCAAGGAAAGACGCTTTTGATTTACATGACTTAGTCGAAGTTATTCCTCCGGTTAAGTCAAGCAATTTTCACCAATGTGCGATTGATCCAAGATGGCGGTTGCCGCGCGCCATTTATGGTTTAAGATTTGCTCCGAAAATAACCAAGAATTCCAATTAATGATCCAGCGCATAGCGACGGCCGTAGTCCTGATTCCGCTAGTTCTTCTACTCGTTTTGAAAGCCCCAGCTTATCTTCTCGTCATCGTTGCGGGAGCCGTCGCTCTGCTCGCGATCGCCGAATTTCTGAAACTGGTAACCCACTACGGAATTCAACCGCTCTCGCAGCTCACTTATGTGTTTGTGGTGCTCTTTTTTGTTTGTGTGATCGTGGCTTCCACGAACCTCACCCCGCTCATGGAAGCGACGGCCACGCTTTATTGGATGATCGTCGGCGCCGCGATCGCGCCGTTCGTCTTTCTAACAGCGGCCATGCGGCGCACTGAATTGAGTGGCGGCTATTCCGCGGCGGCAGCCTCGGTGTTTGCCTTCGCCTATATCGCCATTCCGATGGCGCTGCTGGTCGAAATTCGACGCCAGCCCGCGGGCGCCATCTGGGTCATCTACACTCTGCTGGTAGTTTGGGCGGGAGACATCTTCGCCTACTTTGTCGGCAAGTCGCTCGGCCGCCACCGCATGTCGCCGAGCATCAGCCCGAAGAAAACCTGGGAAGGCGCGATCGCCTCGATCCTGGCGAGCGTCATCGTGGGCACAGTGTGGTTTCAGCACGCGCCGCAGGTGAGTGCGGCGTTTCTGCGCGTGGGCCTCATCGATCGCCGGAGTGGCATGTTCGGCTTGGAGCAGCCACACCTCTGGCCCATCATTCTGCTGTCGGCTGCGGTTAACATCGCGGCGCAGCTCGGCGATCTGGTCGAGTCGCTCATCAAGCGCGGTGCTGGGGTGAAAGACTCGGGATCGATCCTTCCCGGCCATGGAGGGATGCTGGACCGGATCGATGCCATGCTGTTTGCGGTGCCGGTGGCGTGGGCTTTCCGCGCTTGGCAGATGATGCAGTAAACCATGCGAAACCGGCGACTTACGGAGTAAATACAACTCTGCCGGTCGCGATGTGTCCGATGCCCTGGGCGAGTTGATCTTCCGTGGTAACGATTGTCTGGCTTGTTTCAAAGATGAGCAGTCTGCCGGTGTAGAACACTCCCTCAATATTGCCGGTGAGCTTGAAGATCAACACCGCGCCAATCTTATTGATCAGCGTCCATTTGATTGGGCCGACAAAGTTCCCCGAGAAAATCACCCCCTTGGGCTCGCCGTACTTGCCCCGGCCAACCACCTCAAAACTAGAACCTGTCGACGAGAATTTTCCACCCTCCTCCAAACTCCCCTTGATCAGAGGCCCAGCAGAGAAATTGACCGAGCCGAGCGAATGGCCGTCCGGCGGAACAATTTTGAGGCAATAGACCAGTTGTGACCCCCTGGATACGATGCCGGAGTAGGAGATCGCAATGCTGCCGCGTTCGTTGTTGAAAACATCCTCGGCCGCCCAGGCCGCCCTCGGGATCGCCAAAGCCAGCAGAGCCACAATTAATATGCGTTTCATCACACCCTCCTGCCGAAGACTCGGCGACTTAGCCAAAATTGCGAAGAAAGGAACGACAACATCGAGAGACTGACGCCCAAGCTTGCGCCGCACAAAAAGCCTCCTTCACCGACCGAAAGTAAGAATCGTGGCCGAACTGGCTCATCAGCTGGAATGTTGTATCGAACAGCGCGGCCCAAATGACGGGCTCGCAGCAGCACGCCAATCGCTTACGGGACCTACGTTCAGCTCTCGCCTCAGGGGGTGTGCACAAACGGGGGAATGCTCTTCGGGGAGGCGCGAAGTATTAGCCGCATTAATTAGGTTATGGAAACGGCTTTTCTGTCAGTGAAGTGGGTCACATTGGAAAGTGACTCGACCCTGCGCTCCGAATCTCTCTTTATTCCCTTAGAATAGATCGACACCTTCTTGCACATGAAACGTATCGCCATCCTGGGTTCGACCGGATCGATCGGCCGCAGCACTCTCAGCATTGTTGAAAGCTATCCCGATCGCTTCGCGGTTGCGACTCTCGCCGCCGGCAACAACGCCGACGTCGTGTATGAGCAGGCGCTGCGCTGGCAGCCACGCGTGGTCTCGATGGCCGACGAAACCGCCGCGCAGCGCCTTCACTCCCGGCTCAGGCAAGCCGGCCTCTCCGGGATTGAAGTCGTCCATGGCGCCGCCGGAACCGTTCGTGTCGCTACCCATTCTGATGTCGATTTCGTGGTTAGCGCTATTGTCGGGGTCTCCGGCCTCGAAGCAACTTACGAGGCGGTCAAAGCCGGCAAGGCTGTCGGCCTCGCCAACAAGGAATGTCTGGTTGTCGCCGGAGAGTTGATCACGGCCGAGGCGCGCCGCCAGGGCAAGCCGCTGCTGCCCATCGACAGCGAGCATAACGCCGTCCATCAGTGCCTTCGCGGCGGCCGCATGCAGGAGGTTGAGCGTATCTGGCTCACTGCCTCGGGAGGACCATTCCTGCATACTCCCAAATCCGAATTTGCATCAATAACAGTGCAACAGGCCCTCAATCACCCCACCTGGAAAATGGGGAAAAGAATCACCATCGACTCCGCCACTTTGATGAACAAGGGGTTCGAGGTAATCGAGGCCTGCGGGCTGTTCGATATTCCACCCGATCGTGTGCAAGTCATTGTGCATCCGCAATCTACCATCCACTCCATGGTGGAGTTCGTGGATGGCAGCATACTCGCCCAGTTTTCGGTGACCGACATGCGGCTGCCCATTCTTTATGCGCTGACCTACCCGGAGCGTGTCCCATCGGACCTGCGCTTCCCGGTCATGGACCTGCGACACCTGGATTTTTGCCCCCCGGATGTGGTCAAATTCCCTTGTCTGCGTTTGGCTTACGAGGCGGCCGCGGCCGGAGGCACCAAGACCATCGCTTTGAATGCCGCCGACGAAGTCGCGGTCGCCGCGTTTTTGGATGAACAGATCGCCTTCGACGATATTCCCCGTATTGTCGAAGACGTAATAACTGCAACGCCAATAGCGCATTGGGAATCTATACAAGAGGTGCTGGCTTCGGACGCCGAAGCCCGCCGCTTGGCAAGTGAAATCGTGAAACAACGGAGCCGAACGGCATCGCCCATCAGGGCTATTTCCTGAAGGGCCTTACGGAGTAATCTCATATCTATGCCCCAGCTTTTGTCCATCCTTCATACCATTTTTGTCATGGGGGTCGTGCTCGGATTCATGATCCTGATTCATGAATTCGGACATTATGCGGCCGCCAAGTATTTCGGTGTACGGGTGGAGCAGTTTGCCATCGGTTTCGGCAAGCGGGTAGTGGGTTTCCAGCGCGGGGGGACGGACTATCGCATCAACATTTTGCCGCTTGGCGGCTACGTCAAGATGGCCGGCGAGAATCCCATGGACGAGCGCACGGGCGATCCGGGAGAATTCCTCTCGCACCCACGCTGGCAGCGCTTCATTGTCGCGCTCGCCGGGCCCGCCATGAATATCCTTCTCGCTGTCGGCCTGCTCACCGGCGTTTACATGGCGCACTATGAATATCCCACCTATCTCGATGGTCCCGCCATGGTCGGCTGGGTGAATGCCAAAAGTCCTGCCGAGAAAGCCGGGATTCAGATCGGCGACAAGATCGTCCGCGTTGACGGCGTCTCCAATCCCACCTGGGAGCAGATTGAAATCAAAGATGCGCTCAGCCCGAATCAGTCTCTGAAATTTGCCATCGAACGCGACGGGAAGATTCTCGACAAGGAACTCACTCCGGAACCGGTCGGCGTTCATCAGTATGGGAGCGTTGGCTGGCTTCCCAAAGAGCCGAACCTGGTTCTGACCTCGATCGAGCCAGGCATGCCCGCGAAACAAGCGGGCATGAAAATCGGCGACATCATTCTCAGCGTCAATGGCCAGCCCATTCCGCATATCGAAGCGCTGGTCGAAATGCTGAGCCACACCAAGGATCAGCCTCTCCACATGGTTGTTCTCCGCGACGGGCAGAGACTGACTTTTGATGTAAAACCAGTGCTTGCTCCCAGCGGCTACTCGGGCGAACCCAGCTACCGGATCGGCATCGCCAGCAATCCCACCAAGGTCGTGAAGTTGGGCTTTCCTGAAGCATTCCAGCGCTCGCTCGACGACAATAAAAAGAGTTCTTTCCTGATCCTCGAGCTGCTGCAAAAAATGGCGGAGCGCAAGGTCTCCATGCGCCAGGTGGATGGGCCCATCGGAATCGGTAGCGCGGTGGGCGAAGCGGCGCGCGAAGAGGGCTGGACTCCGCTCCTGCTCATCACGGCCGCCATCAGCCTGAACCTGGGCATCATGAACCTGCTGCCGATCCCCATTCTCGATGGTGGAGTGATCCTGCTGCTGTTCGTCGAATCTCTCATGCAGAAGGACATCAGCCTCCCGATCAAAGAACGCATCTACCAGGCTGCCTTCGTCTTTCTGGTGCTGTTTGCCGTGATGGTGATCTACAACGACATCATCAAAACGCTGCCTGGGCTGACGCGAATGCCGTAGGTTTGCCTGTAGGGCGGGCGCCCTCGTCCGCCGCAGTTCGCCACGAACTGCTAAAATATAAGCTCCTATGGCTGAAATTCTGCGTCGCAAAACCTTTACAGCTTCAATTGGCGGGGTCCGGGCAGGTAGCAGTGCACCGGTAATGGTGCAGTCCATGACCAATACCGACACCGCGGACATTCCCGGAACCGTCAAGCAGGTTGCCGCGCTGGCACGCGCCGGCAGCGAGGTGGTCCGCGTTACCGTCAACAACGACGATGCCGCCAAAGCTATCCCCTACATCGTGGAGGGTCTGGACAAGCAGGGATTGCGTGTCCCCATCATCGGAGACTTCCATTACAACGGGCATCAGCTTCTCACGAAGTATCCGGCATGCGCCGAGGGCCTGGCGAAGTACCGCATCAATCCCGGCAACGTGAGCGTGGGACGCAAGAACGACGACAACTTCCGCACCATGATTGAAGTGGCGGTCAAGTATCAGCGGCCCGTGCGCATCGGCGTGAACTGGGGATCGCTCGACCAGTCGCTGCTCACCAAGATGATGGACGAAAACTCGCGCCTGCCGGAACCGAAAGATGCGCGCGAAGTCACGATGGAAGCGATCGTCATCAGCGCGCTCAATTCGGCGAAACTGGCCGAGCAGTACGGGATGCGCCCGGAGCAGATCATCCTGAGCGCGAAGGTCAGCGGCGTGCAAGACCTGATTGACGTCTACCGCCGCCTCGCCGCACGCTGCCAGTACCCGCTGCATCTCGGGTTGACCGAGGCCGGCATGGGCGCAAAGGGCATTGTGGCCTCCAGCGCCGCCATGGCCGTGCTGCTGCAGGAAGGCATCGGCGACACCATCCGCGTTTCGCTTACACCCGCGCCCGGAGGCGATCGTACGGAGGAGGTCCGAGTGGCGCAGCAGATTCTGCAATCGCTCGGCATTCGCAGCTTCACTCCGCAAGTGACAGCTTGCCCCGGCTGCGGACGAACCACCAGCACGTTCTTTCAGGAAATGGCCGAACAGATCCAGACCTACCTGCGCGAGCAGATGCCGATCTGGAAAGAAAGCCACACCGGTGTCGAAGAGATGAAAGTGGCGGTGATGGGCTGTGTCGTCAATGGCCCTGGCGAGTCAAAACACGCGAGCTTAGGCATTTCGCTCCCAGGAACTTCCGAAGAACCGAAAGCGCCCGTCTACGTGGATGGCCGCCTCTTCACTACGCTCAAGGGCGACAAGATTGTCGCCGAGTTCATCAAGATTCTGGACGACTATGTGGAGTCGCACTATGCGGCGCGAGAGAAAGAAGAAGTCGGCGCGCGCGGGTGACTGTGTGCGTGAGGATTCGAATTTCAGACTCCAGATGGAGCAGCGCTCGGGACCTTCGGCCGCGAAGCGCAGTTAGAATCCGTTGGGGTGGGAGACGGGAATCGAACCCGCAACCGTCGGAGCCACAGTCCGATGCTCTACCAAGTTGAGCTACTCCCACCGCAGATGAGAGCATTATACCCAAGCCATTCACGAGAAAGCTAGTTAGGCAGAACGGCAGTTTGGCGCTGCGTCTGCGCGTCTGCCACAATTTTGGTGCGATTTGCCGCAATCGTGCCCAAATCGTGCCCAAAGCCTTGAGTAAGTTCCATCGCTGCTGCGTTTTGCTTCGTGTCGAGTCTGCGGGCAGCGTCGGCTAGATCGGCTTCGTCAACGATGTTGTAACGCTCGAAGACGGCGCGCGTCTTGTGCCCGCTGATCCGCATGGCCATGCTCTCTTGTACGCCAAGCCTGCGGAGGTTGCGCACGCCAGACCGGCGCAGATCGTGAACGATCAGTCCGACGTACTTGAGTTGGCTTCCCTTTTTGCATGTCCTGCCACACGTAGGACACAGACCTTTTGCAGCAATAGACGGTGGAATCACAACTTGCTCGCCTGATCCCTTCGCTTCCTGCTTCGCTGCGTCATAGCACAGACGGCATACACGCTTCCCAACTCCAGATGAACAGCAGACCGCCTCCCAGATCTTTCCGGAATCCATTCACAGGCCCGCCTTTCACCAATATATCAAGCTAGTGCTTGAGTTCTGCTGGCCAATTCATCAGCAAGGTGATGGAGTTCGATTTTGCGCGGTCGGCCGTGATCGCCACGAAATGTTGCCCGTCTGCCGTCACGTCGTAACTGGGATCGGTGAAGCTCGGTAGGTCCAACTGAAAAAGCGGTCTTACCGAATCGATATGAAACTGCGATTGCCCGCTCAGTTTCGCTGCCATCAAGCGGTCTCCCATCGTAACCAGAAGAGCTTATAGAGGGTCGGAAGTCGATGACGGGGCCGTTTGGCATGCAGCGCTAGGTATCAATTACGGAGCCTGAGTTCCATGTCACGCGCAGCGGGCGCGTGTTTGGAACGAAAATATCGGAGTAGATCTACCACGAAGCAGAATAGATGCGGAACCGCTGGTTGTTCGCTTTGTCCTAAGGTTTGACGACTCCATATTCGTTGACCAGAATCTCGAGGAAACCGTTGGCCACTCCTGAGTAGGTGACGATATCGGGTCGATTGTCACCATTCAGATCGCCGACCTCAATTTGCGCGGGAGACTCGGCTACCTGCAGGATCTGTTCCGGTTGAAAAGTTCCGGTTCCGTTGCCCAGCAAAATGCTGGTAGTAGCCAATCCGCAACAGCTGCCGAGGACTAAATCGAGTTTGCCGTCTCCGTTGAAATCGGCGGCTGACAGGTGCATCGGTATCTCGGAAACGGTCGGAAGCGATTTTCCGGCTCCAAATGTCCCTGTGCCGCTGCCCAGGAAGATCATCGGAGGCGCTGTGATACTGCCATTGAAGTTGGTCGTCGACACTACCAAGTCTAATTTTCCATCCTTGTTGAAGTCGCCAATCGCGGCATCGTAGGGATTCGGAACGCCAGTGAGGTCATCCGACATGCTGAATCCTCCCTTAGCATTGCCTAGCAGCACATAGGTTCCACCGTTTTCGGAGTTCTGGAAGTCGCCGACATTGAGCACGACGAGATCCATGTTGCCATCATGATTGATATCGGCGCTATAGATTCGGCCGCCGGTCGATTTTGCCGCCTCCGCCGGCAGCGTGACTGCTAGCGGAGAATTAAATGTGCCGTTGCCTTTCCCGAGAAGAACATGCACGGCGATACCAGAGCCCGATGTGTAGGAAAGAAGCGCGAGGTCGGGAATCTTATCGCCGTTAAAGTCGGCGATATTCACGTCGATAACGTTTTGCACCGGCAATGTAGCACCCGCTTTAAACTTCCCAGCGCCTGTATTCAGGAACACCATAGGCTCGGCCGTGCCTGTCACGGTCGTGACCACGGCGTCGATCTTCGTATCGTTATTCAGGTCGGCAGTGCGAATGATCTGTCCGGCATTACTGCCGGTGATCCCCGGGAATTGCGTTCCGGGCTTGACCGTAAATATGCCCTTGCCGTTTCCGCCCAACAATGAGAAAGGTGTAATGATGTCCTGATTGCCATCCCCATTGATGTCTGCGATTGCAAAGGCATAGTTATTAAGGCCCGGGCTCGCGCCGGTTTGGTAGGCGGGGGCGCCTTGAAACGTCCCGTCCCCGTTACCCATCAATACGCCGAGTCCGCCCGTTCCGCCCACGGCGTTTGGCATAGGTGCGAAACCACCACCTGTTTGCGTCCCGAGCACCAGATCCAGATTCCCGTCGCCGTCCAGATCGGCAGTCGTGATCGCGCCACATCCGTACACTCCCGAATACCAGTTCGGAGACTGGAATGTACCATCTCCATTTCCCAGGAACACACCCACAATATCGGTAAGAGTCACAAGCGCAAGATCGGTCTTGTTATCTTTATTAAAGTCGGCAGCCACTAACGACACCGTATTGGATGGAATCGGAAGCGTCTTGCCGAACTTGAATGTTCCGTCGCCGTTGCCGAGCAATAATTGGCCGTTGGCCAGCACGATGTCCGGATGAGCATCCCCATTTAGGTCGGCCACGACTAAGCTGACGGGAATACCGGTTGTTTTATACGTTTTCCCAGTGCTGAATGTGCCATCTCCTTTTCCTAGAAAAATCCCTACCGTAACGCTCGGGCCGGTGAGCGACTGTTCCAGAGCTTCGATATCCAGTTTGCCGTCATGGTTCACATCGACAAGCGACAATGCATAGATACCGACATTCGGCGTCTGGATAATGGCCGGCGCTTTGAACGAACCGTCGCCGTTACTGAGCAACACGGCGAATCCGCCATTCGTCTTGGGTGAGATATTGCCGAAAAAACCTACGATCAGATCCGGATATCCGTCATCATTCAGGTCCGCCGCAACGATTGGACCGATATTGGGCCCGATGGTGATCGTCTGCACGGGCGCGTCTTCCTGCTTGGCCACTGGCGCTGTCGCCTGGTAAATGTCGATCGCATTCGGGTTTGAATTGTTGATTGTCGCTACCACATATTTCTTGTTCGGAGCCTGGCCCGCATAAGCAGCAATAGTGCCAGGATTATTCGCGTCTGGATTCGTACACCCTTCGGGCCATAAGTCGCCCTTCGTCGTGAGGCCAGCGAAGTTGTGCAGAATGTCCTGATAACCTTGTGTTACACCTAGGTCTATGACCGTATGAAGATGTATATCTGTAGATACTCGCGGAAGGAACAAAAGAGCGGCATAGTGCAGGCATGCGAACCTACCATTGGGTGC
>JBAQJU010000212.1:0-5368 GCA_049300475.1 Terriglobales bacterium
CTGTTGGAGAGTGCATTGACCACCACGATGCCCAGGCCGGCTAGCGTCACCAGAAGAATGAAGAGAACGGCGATCATCGCGACCAATCCGGCGAAAGGACTAATCTCGGTACGTGCGATGTCGGCCAGCGAGCGGCCACGGTGACGTATGGAAGCAACCAGCACGGTGAAGTCCTGCACACATCCGGCCAGAACGGCGCCGATCAGGATCCAGAGGAACCCAGGGGCAAATCCAAACTGTGCCGCCAGAGTGGGACCGACGAGCGGGCCTGCGCCCGCGATCGCCGCGAAGTGATGTCCGAAAAGCACCCATCGCGGTGAGGCCACATAGTTATGCCCGTCCGCATAAAGGTGCCCTGGCGTGGTGCGGCGATCGTCGAGTGACAACGCCTTGGCGGCGATGAAGGCGCTGTAAAAACGGTAGGCAATGGCATATACGCAAAGCGCCCCCAACAAAACCGGAAAGGTATTCATAGCTCACTCCAGCAAAACGAGGGTTGAAATGCACCGGTGCAACGGACGATCCTACGCCGATCTCCGAAGCCTTGACAACCAGTGTTTTTCGTTAGGCGCCCCTTCTGGATGGTTTTTTGCAATCGCCAAAATCCAGCCGCCTCCCCAAAAAAAGGCCCGCCAGAATGGCAGGCCTTGAATCGAAGACAAGGTTCAGATAGCGAGAGCGGGTCTAAGGTGTGCAGGCGCCCGAGTAAGCGCAATTCTCGTCTCCCAGCCAGATACTATAGCGTCCCTGGTTTCCGGCCGTACCGTAAAACTCGGGAGTCGAGATCTGGGTCGAGCCATCGTCAGCGAGCATGGTGATGATGGCGGTGGTGGCCGCCGCCGAGCCGGGATAGAACACGGTGCCGTTGCCGTCAAGAGCGTAGCTATAGTCGAAAAACTCCCAGACATAGTTGCCCAGAGGAAACAGATTGCTGCCATTGCAGCAGGGGCGCTCGACGATGTACTCCGCGCTGTTTCCAACCAGCCCCGGCCCGCTAACGTATGAAATTGACGTCGTCCCGTACCACTGTTGCGTGACGTCTTCGACGAACACTGACTGGGTGGAGGTTCCCGGAGCGCCGTAAGTGACGACCTCGAAGTCGTCGCCCGGGCCCACCACGCAGGGGTTCTTCCCGCAGTAAAGCTCCAGGATCGAATAGCTTGGATACCATTCAACCCATCCGTAATATCCAACCGTGCTTTTACAGCCGCCGCCATCCCAATAGGAGGAACTGCCCCCTTGCACCACGTCCCCATTGCTGAAGCCGTCGATGCCGTTCCAGGTCACCTCCCACCACGGACCGTCGCTGCAGGGGACGTTACCGAATGGGTGATTTGCCACCGGCACATTCCAGATGGACCAGACTTCATTGAAGGAAGTCTTGGCGTTCCATTTCGTGAGTTTGTTGGTATTGGCTATACCGCTCCAGTTGCCAGAGTTATAGAAGGTCACGCCGCTTCCGTCCGGTGCCTGTGCCTGGGTCTGCTTGCCCCCCATCATTTCCCGGCTTGTGTACGGTTGCGCCTTCACATCGGTGACCTGAGTCTTCATCGCCAACATTGCTCTTTCCCAATGTTCATAGGCTTTCGGGTTGGTGGCCTTGTCGGGACGCCGCGGCAAACCATGGGTGAACAGTTCGACGTTGGTGGCGGTGCGGAAATCGAAGCCCTTCGCGGGTGCCGCAAAAATGCTGACTCCCTTAACACTGGTGGGTGTCTTGGGCGCCGAAGCGAAAATTGCATCCCGTTCTTCCGCACTCTGGGCCGTTGCGGAGGTTGAGAAGTTCACTACCAGGATAGTCACAGCTGCTAGCGCGATTACCAGGTTCAAGAATCGGCGGTTCTCTTGCATAGAGTTCTCCTTTTCCAAACGGAAACGTGGCTTGGCGAGGAGAAGGTCGTTCCCTTCTCAAACGGAGGCCTGTTAGATCTCTCTCTAGTCGGAACAGACGTCCAAGGTTTCCTCGCAGTTAGGTTCATGGTCTGAGGTCCCGTGACCGAGCATTTTCAATCGCCGCCCTTCAACCAAAACACAGGGATCGGCCCATGCGGCGAAAGATTGAATTGAACTGCACTTAGCTTTTTCTGCAGGAATTGGCCCCACGCCTCCGGAGGTGCTGCATCCCGTGGTTGGAAACTCCTCTTCGGGAGGCGAATGCCGAAGATGCTCTCACCGAGGAAAGGTCTTGTCAATCAAAATCAGCAACATTTATTGAACTGTCATAACGACGCTGTTGCCCAACTTATTCCCGCGAGTGCGCGTGAAGTGCGAAAGAGAAAATTGATCGAAACTGCGGTTACTTCGTGTTGAGGGGACCTGGATGTTTGGCGCATGCGGCCTTGACGGCCGCTAGGTGAGAGGCATTGTGATCCACCGGCTTTTCCTGCAACAAGAGTTCTGTGGCCTGCACTCTAGGATGGCTATGAAACCAGCGTTGCACCACTCCCTGATGCGAGGTAAGCGCCGCGATGCCGGGGAGATAAAAATCGTCGGGATGCTTGCGAAGCCATGTGGGGAAGCGTTGGCCGAAGGGCGGATTAAACCCGACTTTTTCCTCCAGCAGGTCGCGGCCTTCCGCTAGTAAATACGATCCGACATGCGAGGCGCGCAGGGTTACTCGCGGATCATCATTGAGTAGTTGCTGAGCCTGACGAGCCAGCGCGAGCGACTGCATGGCGACCTGCATCTCGTCGCAGTCGCTATGGTACGCGATATTGACAATTTCCCGGCGGTACAACTCGCGGCTTTCATAGTCCATGCGGACATAGGCTCCCGCAGGATCGGCGCGGAGAACTCGATCGAATAGAATCAGCGGTTCGATGATGAGCTTCCAGTTTGCTTGTTTGATCTCGGCAGACTGCGGACCGGGCGCTGGACGCCGTCGGAAGCCGATGGATCGGCCAGCAAAACAGAGGCGCGCTCTGCGATTTGCTCGAGAAGCACCAACTTCATCACGGGGATGAGCATCCACAGCTCCGCGAGTTTGAGAACTGTGATTTCCTGAAAGGCCTGAATGTAGGTCGTGAAAGCAGGTTCGCTGAATTCGAACCCGACGGAGCCAAGAAAATCGGCGGCAACCGCCGCTATCCGGGAAATGACGGCGCCATCGCGGGTGCGAACCTTGGGAACTTTGTGAGGCGACTGGAATGTCCCGGCAAGGTCCCGCGACTCGGCGTCGAGGAGGAGGAGATCTTCCCGCAGTGCGCGAAAATCCTGAGACTCACTTGCAGTGGGCGGAGATTCGGGTACTGCGAGCACTGGTTGGAATGCCGAAATCAGTTTCTTGTAACGATTATGAAAGTCGCGGGACTCCCGTTGCCCTGGTGTCCATGCCAGGGAGCGCGCGAGTTTCGCCGCACTTGCCGGCAACGCGCGCGTAGCGGGAGCCGCTTCCGGTTGCGGAGAGTGAATGTCGTTTTCGGCTTCCACGCCCGCGAGTCATGATTGAGACGGAGAGAGTGATATACGGTGGTGATGGCCTGCTGGACGAGCCGTCCCACCGCCTGAATCATGACGAGACGGTCCGTGGCCTGCACCCGGGTCCGTTCCAGCCGGTCGTAAAAAACCGGGTCCTCGTAGGCCAGCAGGTCGAGGCTGGCCGCGCGATTCATGACGCGAATGCTGATGTAACGGGTGTACTTGTCGGCCAGCAATGAATCGGAGTAGTCGATCGCCCGGATGAAAATGGTATTCAGAACGGCGACCGAAAACTCGGGCCGCGACCAGCCACCACAAACGAGCGTGTACCGCCCGATGGGAGGAGACGGAGTGCACAATGGCGTCAATGATGAGTTTGATAATCCACAGCAGGACGACCGGCAGAAGCGCCGAGAACAGACGGGCAACCAGGCCAAACATCACTACCGCGGGGCCGGAGTCCCAAACGATCTTGAGAACCGCCGGCACGTTGCGGAGCGCTGCGATACGCTCGTGCCACCCGGTCCAGAAACTTTTCCGTGCCGCCAACGTTGGGCTCCTGCCACCTTGATAGATGGGGTTGTATTCGCAAGACGAGTCAGCGCGGATGCCCCGGAGTCCGGTCCAGCATCCGTTGCGACTCTGGCGTCCACAGCAAAGATGCCGAAAACGGCTAATGGGTTTGTCGAGAGGACGTTACATGGCCCGAGCCGGGCGGTTGAGATGGCCACTTGATGATGGGTTGAAGCCCGCGGGGGGGACTCAGGCGCGCATTTGCTGGCTTGGCGGGCCCTGGGGAACCTAGGGGAACCATGTTCAATAAAACTTTCCCCCACAAAACGAAAACGCCCCGGACTCAAAAGAGTCGTGGGACGTTCGTCGAACAGCCCTCCCCCGAAGTCTGCTCATCCGTAGACTAACTTGGTGGGGGACGGGTGTGAATGGCTCGAACGTGCTACATGGCCTACCCATCTTGACAGGCTATTTAGCATGATGGGCAGGAGGCTGCCATGAGGAAACCCGCCAAACCCGCCGCCAGCGCGCCACCAGCAACGCAATTGGCGGGCTTTATTGCCAAATTCGATCCGAAGATAGCCAGGGTAATACGGTCTGCGCGCCAGGTTCTTCGCAAGCGGCATCCCACGACGAACGAATTGGTATATGACAACTACAATTTCTTCGTCATCGGATTTTCAACGACAGAACGCCCGTCCGATTGCATGTTTTCCCTGGCGGCAAATGCGAAGGGAGTTGGCCTCTCCTTCTACTATGGGTCCACGTTGCCGGATCCGCACAAAATTCTGCTCGGCAGCGGGAACCAGAATCGCTTTATCCGGCTGGAGAGCGCGGCCACGCTCGCGAAACCGGAGGTGCAGGAACTGCTGCTCGCTGCCGTTGCGCAGGCCGATCCGCCACTCCGGCGCTCGGGGCAAAGCCGCTTGATCATCCGGTCAGTCGCGGCCAAACAAAGGCCTCGGCGACTCGCAACGAAGGGCTAGTAGACTGCCTCAAAAACGGCCTTCACAACCCGATTCATGAGACGATAAGAGCAATCTCATGATCCAACTTTCCGGCGCCGGCAAGCGCTATGGCCACAAGCTTCTGTTCGAAGACGCCGATTGGCTGATCACGGCCGAGTCGCGTCTCGGCCTCGTTGGCGCCAATGGCACTGGCAAATCTACCGTGATGAAAATTCTGGCCGGGCTCGAAACGCTCGACTACGGCTCGATTTCACGTGCCAAAGGCATCTCCGCCGGATACTTGCCGCAGGACGGGCTGACGCTTTCGGGCCGCTCCATCTTCGCCGAGTGCATGTCGGTGTTCGACGAACTGCATGCCATGGAAAAAGAAATGGAGTCGCTCACCGTCAGCATGTCCGAGCTTGACCATGCGAGCGCCGAGTATGCCGCGGTCGCCGAGCGCTACCAGAAACTGGAACACGAGTTCACCG
>JBAQJU010000213.1:0-4222 GCA_049300475.1 Terriglobales bacterium
CTGCATGTCGCCAACCTGCTCGAAGAAGCCGAGCAGGCCAAGAACTGGGGCATCGAATTTGCCGCGCCGAAAATCGATCTGGCCAAGCTTCGTAGTTGGAAAGAGGGCGTGGTCAAGAAACTGACAGGCGGGTTGGGGCAGCTATCCAAGCAGCACTCAGTGCAGTTCATCCAGGGCAAAGCGGCATTCGTCAATTCGACTACGCTCAAGGTTACGAAGTCGGCGGCGGGCGGCGAAGAGACGCTTACTTTCGATCGCATCATCATCGCTACCGGATCACGTCCGACAGTCGTGCCTAGCCTCAAGCTCGACAGCCCGCGGCTTATGGATTCGACCGGCGCGCTCGATCTGGCCGACATTCCGAAGACGCTGCTCGTTATCGGCGGCGGCTACATTGGGCTCGAGCTTGGATCTGTTTATGCCACGCTCGGCACAAAAGTGACCTGCGTGGAAATGATGCCCGGCCTTTTGCCCGGCGCCGACCGCGACCTTGTGCTGCCTTTGCACAAGCGTCTGGAAAAACTTTTCTCGGCTATTTTGTTGAACACTACCGTCAAATCGCTGAAGGACGAGAAGACCGGAATCCGTGTCACGCTTGAGGGCCCCGACGTAAAAGAGAAGGAGCAGGTGTTCGAGCGGGTGCTGATGTCGGTGGGACGGCGTCCTAATTCCGAGATTCCCGGCCTCGACGAAACAAAAGTCAAAGTCAACGCGAAGGGATTCATCGAAATTAACGGGCAGCGCCAGACTGCCGACCCCACGATTTACGCGATCGGCGACGTGGCGGGCGAGCCGATGCTGGCGCATAAGGCAATGCATGAGGGACGCACGGCGGTCGAAGCCATCGCGGGACATAAAGTTGCTTTCGAGCCAAACGCCATTCCCGCGGTCGTCTTCACCGATCCTGAAATCGCCTGGGCCGGACTTACGGAAACGCGGGCCAAGGAACAAGGACGCCAGATCACCGTCGCCAAATTTCCATGGGCGGCTTCAGGCCGTGCCGTTACTCTTGATCGCCCCGAAGGTCTTACCAAGCTGCTCATCGACCCGAAGACGGAACGCGTTCTTGGAGTGGGCATCGTCGGCGTGGGCGCTGGTGATTTGATTGCGGAGGGCGTGCTGGCGATTGAAATGTGCGCGCTGGCGGCGGATGTCGGCATGACGATTCATCCGCATCCGACGCTTTCGGAAACGATGATGGAGGCGGCGGAAATTTTCTACGGGCAGGCGACGGATATTTATCGGCCGAAAAAGTAGGGATTACCGTAGCAACCGTTTCAGGGGATGGACCGTCGTAGCTGGCGGCGAATTGAGTGAGTGTCCTTCTGCCCCTCGTGATTTGTGAAGGGGTAGGGGTCCTTCGACTCCGCGGGGCGCGCTTCGCTTACCCTACTCCGCTCAGAATGACATGTTTAAAACAGGACTTATCAAGGCGCAATTGATTTTTGATGGAGTGCGGTTGATTCTGACTTGATTCTGATTTCTGTGAAGATGAAAAAATCCGCGCTCCTCTTCTCAATTTTCGTCTTAGCTCTCGCCGCTTCAACGGCGGCGTTGGCCGCCCAGTCGGTCACCGGTCTGCTCACAGGAAATCAGGCGAAGACGTCGGCAACTGCCCAGGCCGATTCGCTTGGGCGCAGCACGCCCTCGGGCACTGTCCTTGGTTTTCTGCAGACCGCGCAGTCCGGAGATTACCGGGCCGCCGCCGATTACCTGCAAATGAGCGTCGCTCGTCGCCAGTCGCAGGGCGCTGAACTGGCCTCCAAGTTGAAAGTGCTCATGGATCGCGCCTTCGTCGGCAGCTTGCGGCGGATCAGCACGAGTCCCGATGGCAATCCTGACAACGGAATCGCCGACCAGCAGACGATCGGCTCCTTTTCGCTCGCGGATTCCGAGGTCCCGGTCGTGCTGGTGCGCGTTACGGATCCGAACTCAGGCAAAATCTGGCTCTTTTCCGCCGAGACGCTCAGTAAAGTTTCCGATCTCTACGACAATCTCGAAGCGCATCAGGTCGAAACAAAACTGCCGCCGAGTCTGGTCAAGAATGTTTTTCTTGGGATGCCGCTCTGGCAGTGGCTGGCGCTTTTCGCGGCGGTTCCGGTAGCGATCGTGATCGGCTGGGCGGTCGTTCTGTTTCTGGCTATTCCCCGCCACCTTTATCTCAAATACAAAAAACGGCCCGATCTGCACTCGTACAGCCGGGTTTCGATGCCGCTGCTGCTCTGCTTCGCGGCGATTGCTCACCGTATCATCGCCAGTCGCTTCGGCCTGCCGCTGCTGCCTCGCTTTTATTACGCGCGCACCATAGGAGTTCTATTCAGCATTGGCCTGTTCTGGTTCCTGCTGCGGATCTCCAGCCTCATCATGCAACGGCTGCGACGGCATGCCATCAGCATCGGCCGCGCCGGCACCGGCACTCTCATGTTGCTCGCCGAGCGCCTGCTGGCGGCGCTGGTGGTGGTGATTGCGTTTCTTGCCATCCTCTCGATCCTGGGGTTCAACCTAACAACTGTGCTTGCCGGCCTCGGTATCGGCGGCATCGCGATCGCTTTTGCCGCGCAGAAGACGCTTGAAAATTTGTTTGGCGGAATCTCCGTGCTGGCCGACGAAGTGATTCGCGTCGGCGATTACTGCCGCTTTGGCGACCGCACGGGAACCGTCGAAGACATCAGCCTGCGCTCTACTCGCGTTCGCACGGACGCTCGCACGGAACTTTCGATTCCCAATGGCACGCTCGCCACCATGAGCATCGAGAACTTCAGCCGGCGCGACAAAATTCTGTTCAATCCCGCCCTCGCCATCCGGTATGACACGTCCGGAGACCAGTTGCGCTATCTTTTGGCCGAGATACGCCGGTTGCTCTACCAGCACCCGAAGGTCGAGCCCGAGACCGCGAGCATTCGATTCGCGAACTTCGACAGCAGCGCCTTGCGCCTCGAGATTTTCAGCTACGTGCTTACACAAGACGCCAACGAATTTGCCGCCGTCCGCGAAGACCTCTTGCTCCGGATCATGGAAATCATCGACCGTTCTGGAACCGGTTTGGCTCTCCAATCACAAACCCTTTATCTGGGCCGGGATGCCGGGCCTGATCAGGAGAGAACCGCCGCCGCCGAAAAGCAGGTGCAGCAATGGCGCGATCAGCACCAGTTGCCATTCCCGGATTTTGCGCCTGCTGAAAAGTCAGCCTTGCGGGGGGCGATTCCGTATCCGCCGCCCGACTCCTCCGTCGCCAGGAAATAGCGCCGAAAACAGTCTTCAGTAACTCGGTAGTCTCCGGTGTATTTCTGAGACTCAGTGGAGTTAGCCCTTGCTTACCGATGTAACTTGCAGCCTGACACGATGGTTTCTAGCATAAGAGAGCCATGCCCACAGCTTTATTGCTGTCGCCGGATGACCAAGCCGTCAGCGCCATTTCGGCTGTTCTGGAAGAGATGTCCGTTACTTGCGAGCGCCCGCTCGACGGTGTCTCCGCCGCTCAGAAACTGCATTCTCACACCTTCGACCTTGTGCTTGTCGATTGCGATAACCTCCCGGCCGCCAAGCTTATCTTCGATGTTTGCCGCCGCGGAAAAGGCAGCAATAATCCGGTGCCGATCGCGATTGTTGACGGGCGGGCCGGCCTGCCAACCGCTTTTCGTCTGGGCGCCGAACTGATTCTGACCAAGCCGGTCGCGAAAGACCAGGCCCGCAGTACTATTCGCACTGCTGTCAGCCGCGTAAAAAAAGAGGAAACGGTTCAGGCTGCCGGTCAGGTCAACCCGAATGAAGCGAACGCAGGCGGAGGCTTGAAAACTCAGGACTCGCCCATCCCATTGGCCGGCCAAGAAATGTCCGATCGAAAAATGGCCGACAACACGAAGGCGCAAGGACGCGTGCTGGCCGCGGCGGCCGGTGTCAAGTCTCCGCTTTCGGCGAGTGTGCCTGCAGTGCTCGGATCGCTGGCCTCGCCCGACGCAGAAGCTCTGCCGGCCGAGGCCGAGTCGGAGCCCTCGGTGGCCCCGACATCCGGTAATTTGGTACCCGCAAAGCTGCTCAAAGCGGAAGGGGAAACGAGGGCCCAGCGGCCGGTACTTGCGTTCGATTCGCAAAGCCAAAACAAGCAGAGCCAGAGCGTAAAGAGCAGACAGGATCTCAGCAAGCAAGGCCACAATCAGAAGGATCAAAGCGAGGAAGAGGAAAAGAAGCAGAGCCGACTGGTCGCTGTTCTAGTGCTTCTGAC
>JBAQJU010000214.1:0-27588 GCA_049300475.1 Terriglobales bacterium
CGAGATGGCAAAAGACATCGGCGATTTGAAGATTGTGGGTCTCGTTCTCGTGTCTCCGGGCACTGACATGTCGGGCGAGGCGGGAGCCGCCCGCGATCAGTATTTTGTGTTCACTCTGCCATCGATGGCGGCGGCGGCATACGCGCACAACAGGATTCAAGCCGCCGGCCGCAGCGTGGAGCAGGTTTTCGAGGAGGCGCGCGCCTTCGCCCAGAACGATTACGTCGTGGCCTTGCAACAGGGATCAGCACTCGCAACGCCGGAGCGCGATCATTTGGCGGAGCACATGGCGAACTTGATTGGCCTTCCCGTATCGGCCATTGCCGCGGCCGACTTGCGAATCGATACGCAGGATTTTCTGGAGCAGTTAGTCCCCGGAAAAGTGGTGGGCCGGCTCGACACACGCGTCGCCGCGCCCAAGCCCGCCGGCCCACTCGTCGCCGGCCGCCCGAAAGCTGCTGACGATCCCGCGCTTCACATGGGCGCTTCCAACATCATCCGCAACACGCGCGCGCGCGACTATCTGTGCAACGAAGTCGGAGTGAAAACCGGCCTCGACTACATCTCCCTCACACTCGACGTAAACTTCGCGTGGGATTGGAATTCCGGCTCCCACAAGATTGAAGACAATCTGCGCAGCTTGAACCCTACGCCCAATCTGGCGAAGCTGATGAAGAACAAACCCGCCTCACGCCTGCTTTTGCTTAGCGGCTACTACGACCTGGCGACGCCCGTGTTGTACCAGCGTTATGCGCTGACACATTCCGGCGTGCCGCTTGATCGCACTCGCATGGTGGCCTTTGCGGCCGGGCATACTGTCTACGAAGACGACGCCGCGCGCCAGCAGGTCTCGAAAGAGCTACACGAATTTATAGCGGGAAGGTAATCGGCATCACGTTGATCGTTAGGGCTCGAGTAAGAAGCATTCGGAGGCGAAACACCGCCTCAGGGTTCAATGCGTCTTGCTTAATGTCATGCGTCCCGCTCACGGCGTCTTGGCGGTCTCGATCTCACCCACTTCAGTTTTGTTTCGGATCTCATCCAGGTAGTTGTAGATGGTATATTTCGTCATGCCGAGCAATTCCGCGATGCGCTCGACCGAGTAGCGAATAAGAAACGCGCCTTTTGCTTCCAGGTAGGCGACGATCGCCACCTTTTCCTCGCGGGTCATGTCGCCTGGGCTCTTGCCCACGCTGGAAATCGCATTCTGGATCAATGTCTCCAGAACCTCGTCGACCGACCGTTCGAAGCGCTCGTCGATGGTGGTGATCGCTGAGCCCAATGCTTCCTGAATCCACTCCTGCGCCTTGAGCAAACCGGAAACATCGACATTGATGCACAACGCACCGAAGATTTTCCCCTTTTCGTCGCGGAGGAACACGCTGGAGGAACGAAGCTCCTTGCCATCCTTCGTCTTTGTCCGATAGTTGATCAGGTCGGACGCAGGATGAGTTTTCAGCAATTGGAAGCCGAGCGAATCGAGTGTGTCCCCAACCTTTCGCCCTGTCAGATTGCCATTTGTGATGGCAATGATGGAGCTCTCAGGAGAGTCGAAATCGTGGACAACGATTTCACAGCATTTGCCGAACGTCTGCCCCAGAGCATCCGTGAGCCGGGAAACAAAATCGAGAAGGTACCCTTTCTCACTGGGTTTCAATGTAATTCTCCTGTAAGTTCGAAATCGAAATACTCGCCGCTATCGAAATGCCCACCATTGTATTCGCCTTTCTGAATGCCGCTCCATGATGCTTAAGACTAGATTGTGACGGTCGATTCTCTGTACCTCAAATGCGCTCCACCGAGCACCAGGTCAGTGGCTTGTTAGCGGCCGATTGAATGACTAGCAGCAAGCACTCACTATTTAATGACCGGTCGCGGAAGCTACCAGCTTGCGTAAGTCCGCCGCCAAGGCGGCCGAACCCGGGTCGCCGAGATAGACCATGTGACCAGCGGGATAAGTGCGCACGGTTACCCGATCAAGCGCCAGTCCGCTGTGCGCCAGGCCGTAGGCCACACCTCCCAAGGTGGCCACACAATCATAAGCGCCACTGGCCGACAGAAGTTCCAGACGGGGGTTCCGCCGCATCACCGCCGCCAGATCCTGCGCCCGCGTAGTCGGCCCTCCCGGCTGATTGTCCGGGCCGTAATCCCAGGCGCTGTTGATCGACTTGAACGCAATCGCTTCATAGGGCGCGTCGACCTTCACCTTGAGTTCGTCGCGCAGATAGACATCCATCGCGCCCACAAAGGCGGCGCTGAACTTCCCCATAGCTGGATCGTCGGCCACCGGATCGAGAGGTCCTTCGTCGATGCCGGCAGGCATCGTGAACCGGCTGTCGTAAGCTCCGACCACCAGGCCTTTTTCGCGCAGGAAGTCTTTACGGAAATCCTCCATGCCCACGCGCAGCTTGTTATCCAAGATGAAGTCGGGCGAGAGTCCCGTCAGTTTTGCAAGCTGTTCGGCAATCCCTTTCTGCGATTGTGAATCCAGTCGATCCCCGGCATAGAGGGCCTTAATGTACTTATCGCCTGCAAACGCCTGCGCCTCGGCGATCACACTTTCCAGCGTGCTGCCCACGCCTTCGGTCCTTTTGTGATACCAGGCCGTAGCGGCCATCGTAGGCAACGCATTGGGATAAGTGGTGTCTCCTTCTCTGCCGTAACTTTCTGTGGGCGAGCCTCCCATGATAACCACGCCGTTCAAGGGAATCGCAGTCAAGCGTCCCGTCGCGCTGAACGGGCCGCCCATCAGCATGCGCGCGACGACGATCGCCCGGGTCACGCCGTAACTCTCGCCGGCGATGAACTTCGGCGAGTTCATCCGCCCCTGCTTCGTCAGCCACGCCTCGATGAACTCAACCGTGGCGCGCCCGTCTTGTTCGACTCCGTAATATTGCTTGGGGTTTCCGGCGGGCAGCAGGCGGCTGAAGCCGGTTCCGACCGGATCGATCACGACAATGTCCACCAGATCAAGAATGGCGTACGGGTTATCCTGCAACGAAAACGGGGGAGTAGCCGGCGGATTCACGATATCGCCCAGCGCGACACGGCGGGGGCCGAAAAATCCCAGATGCAGCCACACGGAAGACGAGCCCGGACCTCCGTTAAACACAAAAAAGACCGGCCGCGCCACGTGGTCCTTCACGTCTTCGCGAATATAGGAAAAAGAAAAAATCGTAGCGGTAGGAACTCCCGCATCATTAGTAAGAACGGTGTCACCGGCAATGGCCGTGTAGCGAATCTTCCCGCCGCCAAAAACGCCTTCGTGATGAGTCACAAATTCGCGAGGCGAGAACGCCGCATTGGCCGGAGCCGTGCCACCGGCGCCCGGTTGCGCAAGAGCCAACCTACTCCCGGCACAAAGCAGTACGACAGCGCACATAGCTACGCCAACCAGAAAATTCGAGCGCAAATTTCTCAATCCCGCCATCTTGTTACTCATAACTCGCGTGGACTCCTCTCGCAGGGTCGGATTGACTTTCTTTTTCATTTGGCAGGGCGGGCCGAATGCTGGGCGGGGATGCAAATGGTTTGATGCTCAACTCATGATAGATCTCACTGGGAAAATAGATCGATTCCCCTTGCGAGACCATTCGGACAAACTTGATCGCGCGAATATCCTTGGTCGGATCGCCGCCGATCAGAAAGAAGTCCGCGATCTTGCCGCGCTCGATCGTTCCAAGTTCATCGGCATGATGGAAATACTCTTCCGGCAACAAGGTCGCCGATCGCAACGCCTCGGCCGGCGTCATCCCGGCCATCGTATAAAGCTCGATCTCCCGCTGGAGCGTGAAGCCGGTCGTATCGTCCGTGCCTGGCAACAAACGAATGCCGTTTTCGTGCAGCATCCTGAGAGTATCGATCACCTTCGCAAAAGCCTTGCGGTAGGCCTCATCTTCCGCGGGACTGTTGATCGTGACAAAGGTGCGCTTGCGATAGCGCTGGTACGCAATCGGCATGTGATCCAGATAGTCGACGTCGCCTGGTTGTACGGTACCTGCCCGGCTCAACATCAGCCGTTCGAGAATAACTGCTGTTGGATCGTGAGCAATATGATTCGCCTTCATGAGGGCGAGCGTGTTCTGTACTGGTGCGGACGAAAGATCCAGCGTAGCGGCGCGCGCCATTGCGGTCAGACGCAACGGAGTACGCGTGTCCTCTCCCGGCTTGAGCAGCCAGCCGAGCATGAGTTGATTGGTATGGGTGATTTCGTTGTAGCCATCGCGAATCGCCCGATCGGGAGTATCGAAAGCCGGAATGTGGCCGGTCACCGTCATTCCCAAACGGTGCGCCTCGTCCGCAATGGGCTTCACCCAATCGGGATTCATCGAGTTATAGATTTTGATCTGAAAGTAGCCGCGATCGGCGTACCAGCGGACGTCGCGCAAGGCGTCGGCGAGCGACTCGGCGACGAAGCCGGTGCGCGCCGAATACTGGCTCTTTCCCTCCAGAAAACCATTGGGAGTGATACGCGGCCCGGCGATCTCGCCCGCGTTGATTTCCGCCATCAGACGCAGCAAAAAGCTATTGTCATTTCCCATGTCGCGGGTCGAAGTGACGCCCGCCGCCAGGTAAAACAATCCCGATTGCAGCGTGGAGTGCGAATGCATGTCGTGCAGGCCGGGGACGAGCGTTCCGCCCTCGCCATCGATCAGCACCTCGTCCGGTGGATCGGAGCCGGGTTCGGTGAGCGGAAGTATTTCGGCGATGCGGCCGCGCGCCGCAACCACCGTCGAAGGTACACTCAATTGCCCCGAGTTGGGGTCGAAGATGCGTGCGTTCCGAATCCGCACGGGCGCGTCAAAGTGATGCCGCAGTTTGCGCTGTTCCTCGCCAGCCAGTTCGAATCCAAGATCACGGGAAGTTTTCGAGATCGCATCCGCATCTTTTTCGTACCCCTCGCGTACGGTGATCGCGCCTTCTCCGAACGCAGCAAACAGCCGGCGCGACTGGTCCAACATCACATACTCCGGGGCCAGCTTTGCACCGTCGATGCGGAAGATGGTGACCGGAACGGCATCTTTCCCTGCGCCCACCGCCAGGTCGCGCACCGCGCTGAGTCTCATCGAACCGCTGGGCAGCACGTCCAGCGTATGGTTCGAAGTTTCGAGGAGCGCGCGCGCGTAAACGAAAAGCGCCCACGGACTATCGTCGTTGACCACATAAAGAGAAGGTTTCGCGGCTGCCACTTCGCCGTGGTCCGCCTGGCTTGTCCACGTCGCCCGGCCAGCCTGCCAGAAGTATTTCTCCGCGACCGGCCCGCCCATCAGCGAAGTGCCGGTAACCGTCCACTCCACCGGAATAAAATTGTCGCCGATGCGAATCGTTTCATGATGCTTCGGGCCGCGCCCGTTTTCGTTAACGGCATAGTCCACGCCGATCACGGCGCCGTCGGTTGAAGCCGAAATGGTGCCGACCGTGGTTGCTCCCTGAACGATAGAAAATTTCTCCAGCGACGCTGCCAAGCCCCGACTGGCAAGCGCCGTCACGGAACACAGCAATAAAGCGACCGTACGAGTTCTCGGCCGCTTGAAAGTTGGGAACGACACCGAACGCTCCTTCGGTGGAACCGCTAGACCATACTTCGGCCTGCGTTCGGGAGTCAAATTATTTTTTAAATCTACTTCCTTGACATTGGATTATTTGTTGAATAGACTCGCTTCCCATCCACGGGCACCGATTGATTCTAAGTACATTAGTCGCTGATTTTGCAGGCTACTGTATTTTGAATTGGGGCCCGAATTAGATTACAAAAAGTCAATTTCCGCGCAAGCGGGCGCCTTATGGAGGGAGCCATGGAAGGCATTTCGCCGAAAATCAGGTTCTTGCTCAGGCATGGTCATTTGCGGACTTCGGTCCTCTCGGCAGTCCTTGCAGTCCTTATTCTCTGCCTTACCATTCTCTGCCTTGGCCCGGCCGCCTTGGCCCAGACTTCCACCACCGGTCTTCTGAAGGGGCAGGTCACCGATCCATCCGGCCGAGCCGTGGCTAATGCCGATGTTCGCGCCACCAATGAGGCTACCCACGAAGAACGCGCGGTGAAGTCAGGCCAGGATGGCTCTTACGTCATTCCCCTGCTTCCACCCGGAAGGTATCAGGTCGATATCGAAGCCAGTGGCTTCGCGCGCGCCACCCTAAAAGGCGTCATCTTAACCGTAACCGAAACGACCGTCGAAAACGTACCTCTTAAAGTTGGAACCACCTCCACCACCGTAGAGGTAAAGGTTGCTGCCCCACTCGTTGAGACGAGCACCAACGCGCTCGGCGATGTCGTCACCGGCGAGCAGGTCGAATCGCTGCCGCTGGTGAACCGCAACTTCACGCAGATCATGACTCTCTCGGCTGGAGTCGTCGCCAGCGTGACCGATGCCACTGAAGTTGGGCGCGGAAGTGGGGGGCTGATTCCGACCAATGAAGGCCAAGGTGAGAACATCAACGGCGCGCGAGCGAGTGATATCAATTTTCGAATGGATGGGGTCGACGTCAATGACTACGATGGGTCGGGCGCGGGCGTGCCGATCCCGAATCCTGACACGATTCAGGAATTCAAAGTACAAACCGCGATGTACGACGCGGAATACGGGCGGGACGCCGGGGCGAATGTGAATCTGGTCACGAAGACGGGTTCGAACGCTTTTCACGGCAACGTGTTTGAGTTCTGGCGCAATGATGTTCTCAATGCCAATGACTTTTTCCAGAATCTGAACGGCGCGCCGCGCCCGGAACTGAAGCAGAACCAATTTGGGGGAACATTCGGCGGGCCGATTGTAAAAGATAAGCTATTCTTCTTCACCTCCTATCAGGGGACACGCCAGGTCAATGGGGTGCACAATCGTGAAACTTTCTACTCTCCGCTGACCACGAACGACCGCTCGGCGGCATCAATTGCGGCGCTTTTTGCGGGACAGCAGGGGCTGCAATACATTTTCGGACCGCCGGGTTTTGGGCCGGCGATCGATCCCACGAACTCCCCGGGAGATGTCTTTCCATACAACATCAATCCCGTTGCGCTGACGCTTTTGCAGGAAACATTGCCCAACGGACAATTTCTGTTTCCAACCGCAAACCCCGCGAATAATTTGGTCTCGCTCTCGTCCCCCTCCCATTTCCGGGAAGACCAGGTCATGGCAAATTTCGATTACATCCAGTCGCAAAAGAACACGATTCAGGGCCGATTCTTCACGGCTCCCAGCAAGGTGATCGATCCATTCGGTTATGGCACGGGGAACGGAGCGAACCTGCCCGGCACTCCCTCCACCGATAAATCAAGCTATTTGGTGGCGTCGCTGAGCGACAACTACATGGTCACGCCGAACCTGTTCAACCAGGTGCGACTGGGCTACGACCGGATCAGCGCGCGTATTACTCCGGATTCGCCGTTTACGTTCTCGGGACTGGGAGTGGACAGTTCCGCCCAGAACAACAGCCAGCCCTCGATTACGATCGCCGGCTCCGACAACTTCAATGCCGGTATTTATTCGCCGAACACGCAGGATCTTTTTAATTTTGAAGACGACATCGCCTGGGTGCACGGTCATCATAGCTTTCGATTTGGAGGTGGCGTTGTCAGAAATTATCTGGTGAACAGCGGGGAACAATACTACGGTCAGGTTACCTTCCCAAGCTGGCCCGATTTTCTCCTGGGAATGAACGGAGTGGAGAACGGAACCGCCGGTATTCCTGTCTTTCCCCCGAATGGCTTCAGCAATGTGCAGGATTCGGTGGAATTGCTGGGCGTGCTGGCCGGACATGGACGCACGTGGGAAATCTCCGCTTATGGTCAGGACGACTGGCGCGTCACTCCCAAGCTCACGCTGAACCTTGGGCTGCGCTGGGAATGGCTGCCTCCATTTACAAATCTCGGCGGACGCGCCACCAACATCAACCCGGCATTGATCAACCCCAATCCTCCGGATGGAGGCTCCGTGGCGGGCTATGTCGTGCCCGCGAACTGGCCGTTTCCGGTGCCCACGGGCGTGGTGAAATCCGGTATCAATGGGTTCGTTCCCGGCAGCGGAAACAATACGTGGGGGCCGCGCTTGGGCTTTGCCTGGAGCGTGCTTCCGAGCGACAAGTTCGTCGTCCGGGGCGGCTACGGAATTTACTACTCTGCGGTGACCGGCAACAGCCAGTTCCAATCTATCCCCGGTTTGCCCTGGGCGCTCATCGGCGTCTTCTTCCCGCCGTACAATGGCAGTGCTTCGTGGCAACAACCCTTCCAGGAGCCGATACCGCCGGCCAGCCAGTTCCCGTTCTTCGATCCGTATACACCCGATAGCGACCTGAGTTCGATCGCAACCCAGCAGACGATTCGCCCGGCGATCACGCAGCAATTCGCATTGAATGTGCAGACTGCGATTACCCCAACGCTGGCCTTGCAGTTGGGCTTTGTCGGCTCGAATTCGAATCACTTGATCTACTCGCACTCGATCAATCAGGCCGGTTCAGCTACTCCGCAGAATCCGATTCGCGGCGAAACCAGCAACAATCTATCGAACATTGCACTGCGAGTTCCTTACGAGGGCTGGGATCCGGCGGGATTTCAGGGACAAGGTTCGTGGGGACGGTCCAACTTCAACGCCATGGAGGTCACGCTGAAAAAGAATGTCAGCCACGGCTTGCAGTTCCTCGCGGCCTACACTTGGTCGAAGACCATGTCGACCGGCGCCGCGAACATCGTGGGCAGCACCTTCGGCGGTGGAACCATCGGCGATCAGAACAATCTTTACGCGGGGTACGGCGAAGCCAATTTCAGCCGTCCGCAACGCCTCATTGCGAGTGCGATTTACGAATTGCCCAAGGTCGGCAACAGGTCGGGATTCTTGGGAAAGATGACAAATGGCTGGGCTTTGTCCACGGTGGTGACCTTGCAGTCGGGAACGCCGCTGACATTCCTTAATACAAACTCGAACAACGTCTTCGGTACCACGAGCGACTTTGCCTACTTCAATCCCACCAACACCGGATGCAACGACGCATTGGGAATCGGCGGTTCGGTACGGAACCGAATCGGCGAGTTCTTCAACACAGCCTGCTTTACCGAGCCGCCCGTGATCAGTCCTGCAGACGGCGGAACCGGCTTTGGGAACACCAGGCCAGGATTGATGCGCGGGCCAAACCAGCACAATGTTGACCTTTCTCTAAGGAAGACGACCCGGCTTGCGGAAAGGGCGAACCTGGAGTTCCGGGCAGAGTTCTTCAACGCCTTCAACAGCACACAATATTCGAATCCGGATACAAACTACTCTGATTTTGTGCCGCGTGAAGTAAACGGTCAGATCGTCAATGTCGGCCAATTCGGGCAAATAACAGGCACCACTGTGGCCCCGCGCGTCGGCCAACTCGCATTGAAACTGAATTTCTGAGTTAGAGACTATTTTGTCTTGAATCGAGATGGCTGCTGCGGCTGAGAGAAACAAGGCTGGAATGAACAGAACGGAAAGGGCGTCGGCCACTTTCGTAGCGATCTTCGTATCGTTTCTGGTTGCCAGTCCGGCCCTGCCTGCGCAGACTCCCTCCCCCAAGGTTTCGTCTGCGGAGGTTGTCTCTCACCCGACGGTAATTACTCACCACACCGGTACCTTCAACGGCCGGCGCATGCGCTACACAGCGGCCGTCGAGTCTATCGACGTTCCCGACGCCAAGGGCAATCCGGCGGCAAGGCTCGTGAGCTTTGCTTACACCGACGACGACCGTCACGATGCAGCCACGCGTCCCGTTATGTTCGTCTTCAATGGCGGTCCGATTACAGCGTCACTGTGGCTGCACATCGGCGTTATGGGGCCGAAGCGAGTCGCCGTCCCCGACGATCTCACCGCCGATCCGAACACCTACGAGTTGGTCGACGACATTTATTCGCCGCTGGATGTGGCCGATCTCGTCTTCATCGATCCCGCCTCCACCGGTTACAGCCGGGTCTTGCCGGGAACCGCGCCTGAGAGTTATTTCTCCGTTGTTTCCGATGCCCAGCAGGTAACGGCATTTATCGCGGCATGGCTGACGCAGCACGGGCGGCTCTCGTCGCCCGCATATCTCGTGGGCGAAAGTTATGGCACGATTCGCGCCGCCGAGGTCGCCGCACAACTCGCCGAATTGCCTCACCCCATCCTGCTCGATGGAGTCGTGCTGATGGGGCAGGCCATCAACATCGTTGAATATCGCCAGCGTCCGCAAAACATCGTCAGCTTTGCCGTCTCGCTGCCGACCCTCGCCGCCCTCGCCTGGTATCACCAGAAGGTTGACCGCAAGCGAGAAACCCTCGAACAATTTGTCAACGAAGCTTGGCACTTCGCCGAAACCGACTATCTGACCGCGCTGTTCCAAGGAAGCTCAATCGATCCCGCCGAACGCGATCGCGTAGCCACGCGTCTCGAAGAGTTCAGCGGCATCCCCTCCTCATACTACCGGGACCACGAGCTGCGCATCAGCAAGGAGCAGTATCGCGGCCAGCTTCTAAAAGACCGCGGCCTGCTCCTTGGCCGTAACGATGGCCGTTACGTTGCGCCGATGACCAAGAAAGGTCTGGCCGAGGATCCGTCGGCCGTAATCATGGCGCCTTTTCATCGACTGCTCGGCGAATACATTCGCAACGATCTCAAAGTCGATTGGCCCGAGCCATACCTTCTGATGGCCACCAGCGACAATCTCGACGCGTGGAAATGGGGCGGCAGTGGCCCGTTCGCCGACTGGCCCTACAGCGACCGCCTCCTGAAAGTCATGAAAGCCAACCCTCGCTTCCACGTCCTGATCGGCAACGGCTATGACGACACCCAAACCACGGTCGGCGCCGCGGAGTATGCTGTCCGTCAGGCGGGCTGGCCGGAGGGCCGAGCCTCGCTCTCTTATTATGAAGGTGGACACATGGCCTACACGGTCGAGCGCAGCGCGAAGAAGTTCACCGACGACATTCGCGCTCTCGTCCGCGCTACGCAATAGACGGTGCGTAACCGACGGCGACCGTGCATTCGCCATTCAGGAGACCCGCTATGACGATCAATCGACGCGACCTTTTGGCATGCCTCGGCGGCATGGCCGTCCTCGGCATTGCTCCCAAACTTTCTTCGAGCGCGCCGCAATCGGCCTCGAATCCGTCCGCGAGTCCCTCTCTTCCAGCAAAAAATGATTTCGCGATCCCCGCCGGCGTCACGTACATCAACTCCGCCTACACTCATCCCATGCCGGTAGCGGCCGCTGCGGCGCTCCGCGAATGGGCGGAGTTTCGCGCGCACCCGCAGGTCATCTCCCAGCCCAAGAAACTGATCAACATCAAAGCCGAATTCGCCGCCCTCATCAACGCCCAAGAATCGGAGATCAGCTACGTCCCCAACACCAGTACGGGCGAGAACCTGGTCGTAAACGGCCTCAACCTTGATTACAAATCCGAAAACATCGTCACCGACGCGCTGCACTTCGAGGGCGCGCTCCTCCACCTGCAAGCGCTGCAAAAGGAAAAAGGCCTCGATCTTCGCGTTGTAATGCCGCGCGACTGGCGCATCGACCTCAAAGATTTGGAGCGCGTAGTCGATAAGAAAACCAGGCTCATCGAAATCTCTCTGGTCGCCATGCACAACGGTTTTCAGCACGATTTGAAAGCCGTCTGCGATCTCGCCCACGCCCATGGCGCCTACGTCTACGCCGATATCGTTCAGGCGGCCGGGAATACTCCCATCGACGTGCGCGCCAGCGGAGTGGATTTCTGCGCCTGCTCCAGTTTTAAATGGCTCATGGCCGACTTCGGCCTCGGCTTCCTGTTCGTGAAACAAGATTTGCTCGACCGCGTTCTCGAGCGCACTCAATACGGCTACTACGAGGCCAGCAGCATGGAATCGCATTTTCTTCCCGGCGATCCGCCCGGCCCCAGCGCCTACACCTTCGCGCTCGACAACAACGCCTCCGGACACTTTGAAGTCGGCACCGACGCCATTGGCGCCGCTCACGTGCTCGCGCAATCTCTCCCGTATATCCGCCGCCTGGGCGTCGAGAACATTCACGCTCACCGCCAGCCTCTACTCAAACGTCTTCAGCAGGAAATGCCGCGCCTCGGCTTCGAGCCGCTCACGCCGCCCGAATCAACCTCCGCCCTCGTCACCTTCGCGGTCAAGGACTACCAGTCCGTGCAGCAGCGCCTCCAGAAAATGAGCGTCAACGCGCGCGTTTCCCAGCGTTACATCCGAATCTCACCTTCCGTGTTCAACGACATGAATGACATCGATAGGCTGCTAGAGGCATTGCAGTGAGATGAGTCTCGAACCAGACTCCAGGAAGCTTTGATCAAGTACCTGCGGTCCTCCATGCACCTCTGGAAAACCGGTCATTCAATCCATTCAAACTACTTGATCATTTCTTCCCCGCCGGTCAGGATACCTGCTTGCGCAACTCGCGGCGCAGAATTTTTCCGGACGGCGTTCTGGGGACGGCCTCTACGAAATGGATTTCGCGGGGCTGTTTGTGGTGGGCTAAGCGATCGGCGACGAAGGCGCGCAGTTCCTGATCGAGATTGTCAGACGCGACGATGCCTTCGCGAACTACCACGAAAGCGCAGGGAATTTCTCCGGCTTCGTCGTCGGGTTTGGCGACGACGCCGCAGTCGCGCACGGCGGGATGCTCGAGCAGAACGGATTCGACCTCGGCAGGGGCGACGGGGAATCCTTTGTACTTGATCATCTCCTTGCGGCGATCGAGGACGTAGTAGAAGCCGTCGAGGTCGGTGCGGACGATGTCTCCCGAATAGTACCAGCCATCGCGTAGAACGGCGGCGGTGGCTTGCGGTTCCTTCCAGTATCCCAGCATGAATTGCGGGCCGCGCATGACAAGTTCTCCGGGCTCGCCGGGAGCGACTTCGCGGTCGTTCAGGTCGAGGATGCGGCATTCGGTGAGCGCCAGCGGTTGGCCGATGGACGCGGGGCGATTCATTTCAGGTGGATGGGTGTAGCCCACATGGGTGACCGGCGAGGCTTCGGTCATGCCATAACCCTGGACGACGTTGATGCCGGTCAGGTCAGTGATTCGGCGCGCGAGTTCGGGGGCGAGCGGGGCGGCGCCGGATTTAATCCAACGGACTTTGTGGTTGGCGGGAAAGTTGCCGGCCTCCGCAATCTGGCAGAGTGCGTTGATGGCGGGGGGAACCATCGGCATCATGGTGACGCCTTCCTGGATGAGGAGCATGCACAGTTTCTGCGGGTCGAAGCGCGGCATGAGCACGAGCGTGCCCCCGAGGGCGAGCATCAGGGTGAGGCCGACAGTGAGTCCGTAGATGTGATAGAGCGGCAGGAAGCAGAGCATGACATCGGCATCCGTGAGCATGGCGGCGCCGGGGCCGATGAGCTGATAGACATTGGCGACCAGATTGTAGTGCGAGAGCATGACGCCTTTGGGGAGTCCGGTGGTGCCGCTGGAATAAGGAAGCGCGGCGATGGTGAGGGCAGAGTCCTGGGTGGGTTGGGGAAATTTTTCCGACGATGGAACAAGCAGGTTGGCGAAGGTCGCGCAGCCTGTGTGCGGGTGGCGGGTGGAGAAGACACGGCGGAGGGCGGGGAGTCCGGTGAGGTTGACATTTTCGATTAGCGGCGCATCGGTAATGAGGAAGGCGGCGCCGGAATTTTCCAACTGGTAGCGGATCTCGCGCTCGCGATAGGCGGGATTGAGAAGCGTTGGGAAGCCACCGGCAAGGGTGGCAGCATGATAGGTGATGGCAAATTCCCAGGAGTTGGGCAGAAAGATGGCGACCACTTCGCCGGGAGCAAGTCCGGCAGAGACCAGGCCCCGCGCCAGCGATTCAACGAGATCTGCGTATTCCCCATAGGAGAGACGGCGATCGCAGGAGGTGTCGATCAGGGCGATCTTTTCTGGTTTTCGCTGACAACTCTGAAGGATGACATCGTGAACGAAACGGCCGGTCGGATCGGCGTAGAGCTGGGTGCGGGGCATCCGTGGGAATTGTAATCGAAAGCAAGTCAGAAGTTAGAAGTCAGAATGCAGAAGGGACTTATTCAGGATGCTATCTGTCTGGGGTTCAGCGTTGGACGGTGGACGCTGAGTAGAGGCTTTTCACCACGAGGTATACAGGGACGGGGGACGGCACTGCGGTTATGGATCGGGGGACAAGAGGCCGCGATTGGAGCTAGCAGGCTAATTTCCGGAGAAAGTCCTGTTCGTCCATGCGGTACTTGAAAGCTTTGCGGCCGTTGATGTGGACAACCGGGACCTCGTCGTTGTAGAGGCGGCGGATTTCGGAGTCGGAGTCGACATCGATTTCGCGCCAGGTGAAGCCGCCGCGTTTTTGGAGTTTGACGAGGCTCTCTTTCACGACCTCGCAGAGATGGCAACCTTTGCGCGAGTAGAGGATCACTTCTCGAGGGTCCGCCATGCGGGGAGTGTAGCAGTTTTGGTGCACCCTTTCCAGACAGACAGGGGCGTAAAATCGCGAGATGACAACCCTGGAGCCATACCTGCCCGGTTCCGATAAGAATCGCGCTGCGCGCGCGCAGCCGCTCGCTGGGAAGACGATCCTGGTGACGGGAGCGGCGAAGCGACTGGGACGCGCGATTGCTTTGGCGGCGGCGGAGAAGGGCGCGGACGTGGCGATTACGTATCGTGAGTCGGAACGCGAGGCACGGGCGGTGGTGCGCGAACTGGCGGCACATGGCGTGGAGGCGTTGTCCGTGCGCTGCGACGTTACCGATGAGACGAGCGTGCGCGAGATGGTAAAGGAAGTGGCGAACGTGCTGGGCGGGATCGACGTGCTGGTGAATAACGCCGCGAATTATGAGACGGTCGAGTTTGAGAAGATGACGGTGGAGCAGTGGGATGCGATGTTTGCCTCGAATACGCGGGGTCCCTTTCTGGTGTCGCGCGAGGCGCTGCCGTACCTGAGAAAGAAACTCGGCCGCATCGTGAATATGGGGTCGCTGGGCGGGCTGCGTCCATGGGCGACCCATGCGCACTATTGTTCGTCGAAGGCGGCGGTGCATATGCTGACGAAAGTGATGGCCAAGGCGCTGGCGCCGGAGGTTGCGGTGAATGCGGTGGCTCCGGGGATGGTCGAGTTGGGGGAGAAAGCGGCGGCAGCGTTTATGAGGCGCATGGCCAGGCAGACTCCGATGCGGCGCAACGGAACCGCGGCGGACATCGCGGCCGCGGTGATGTTCTTCGCGACGGCTCCGTCCTTTATTACCGGGCAAGTGCTGGCGGTGGATGGCGGGATCGGCCTGTGAGGAAAGCCAAAAGTTAGAAGTCAGATTGAAGAAGTACAGCGGCGATTGCAGGTTGCAGTAGTCAGTTTGCCGCAATGAAGGCTCGCAATTTGAAAGTGGGTTGAGCGTCAGGGGAAATCTTTTATCGCAATGATTCGGGCTGGGACGGTCGTGGATATGTGCTGGAGCGTGCTGGGAATTTACTGGCTGGTCACTGCGCTCAGCACGAAGAAGACTGCCGTCAATGAGAAGACGGGGCTGCGCGTGTTCCGGCTGGCGATCCTGGCGCTGATGTTGGTGCTGCTTATGACGGACTGGCTGCGAATTGGGCCGCTGGGTTGGCGGTTTATGCCGCGTCATTCGGGCTGGGATTGGTTGGGGGCCGCGCTGACCGGCGTGGGAGTGGCGCTTGCAATTTGGGCGCGTTGGAATCTGGGCCGAAACTGGAGCGACAAGGTGGTGCTGAAAGTCGATCATGAGCTGATTCGCAGCGGGCCGTATCGTTATTTGCGGCATCCGATCTACACGGGGGTTTTGCTGGCCGTCGCCGGAACCGCGCTGGCAGTCGGAGAATGGCGCGGCGTGGCGGCGCTGATTCTGATTGGCACCAGCTACTATATGAAGGCGACTCAAGAGGAAAAGATTCTGGCGGCGAAGTTTGGCGAGGCTTTTGCGGAGCACAAACGGAGAACGGGTTTCTTTCTGCCCGGGCTGTGACAAGGATTGGTTCTTACGGCTACGGGGTTTTAATCGGTGGCTCTGTGACTCCGTGGTGAAGCGGCAAATTAGAACTCCAGCGATGCGGCGCGAATGGATTTGTATCCTGCGCTCGCTTCGCGTATTGTTCCGTCTTCGACTCGAAGAACCTATGAAACGATCGATATGGATGTTGGCCCTTCTTCTGACGACCCTTTCATTGGCGGTTGCGCAGGATCATCCCGAAGAGGGCGGACATGAACTGGAAGTGTGGACGGGCGGCGGATATTCCGTCCCCGGTGGAACCAAGGATACGAGCGTTTGGAATGCGGGCGTGCGCTATGGATGGATTCTGACCGCTCCGCATGGCCCGGGATTTCTGAGCGGACGATTCGAGTACGCGGTTGACGCGGTGCCATGGTTTACGGTGTTTCAGCGTGCGAATACCGCGTACGGAGCGGGCGTGGACCCGTTCGCTCTGAAATGGATTTTTGCCACCCGCGGGGACGCGCAGCCGTATCTGGAGTTGAATGGCGGGACCTTATTTACCAGTCATGAAGTTCCGGCGGGCACGTCGACGGTGAATTTTACGTCGAGCGCGGCCCTGGGTGTCCATATTCTGCGCGAGCATACCTGGACGGTGGAAGTGCGCTACATGCATATTTCGAATGCGGGCCTGACGGTGCCGAATCCGGGGATCAATACCGTGCAGGTGAGGTTGGGATTCGGGAAGTTTTTTGGAAAGAAATAGGTTTCAAGTCATGAACGCTAGGCGCGGGCGGGCGTGACGCGTGGAGATTAAGAGACACGGAGAAATAGGAGAAATAGGGGTCCTTCGACTCCGCCAAAACTTCACTTCGTGTAGTTTTGGCTCCGCTCAGGATGACAGGTTGCCATAGGGCTCTTGATAGAAGATAGTCCGCAGTCGCAGCATCACCCATGCCAGGGCGGCAATTCCGGCGATCCAAACTGCGTACGCTGTGTTCACAACCCAATCGGGCGCGGCTCCGACGCGGTGCAGCACGAAGGGCAGAAAATTCCACGTCGTAACGTGAACATAGTCCCATGGATCCTGGCTCATAGCTGGAGTGTTCAGTCCCCAGGCATCCATCTTGCCGAGAGCGAAGGCGACAATATTCTTGAAGCGCAAAGCGATCACGAACGTCGGATGGCCGAGTGTCTCCATCTGATAAATCTCGAGCGACATCCAGAAGGCGAGCGAGGCCACCTGAATGACGAAGGCGACAGCGATGAGAGCCATCCCGCTGCGCCAGATCCACTGGCCGCACGACTGGCCGCAGGACTGACTAATCTGCGCGCGATAGTGCAGCAGTAACGGCACGGCGAGCAGCGCTGCCAACTCTACCGTGGTTGAAACGTAGCGATCTCCCCAAGAGAAGTCGCCGGCCCAATAGGCGTACCTGGCGTAAAAGCAGATGTAGGCGGCTAACAACAGGAACGACGTCACTGCATAGGCGCGAAGCTGAGGAGAGAGACGCTTCCAGAGAATGACTAGCAGAACGATCGCCAGCAGGAGCAAGGGGTCAAATAGAAAGATGGACTTCTCCGGCTTGAACAGTGCGCCCAGGACGCCGACGTGGAAAGGCGTGCTCCACGGGTAATTTGCCGGCAGAGTCGGGTCTTGCTGCAGCGCCTCCCGCCGAAAAATCGGGATGTAGGTCTGGGTGAACGATCCGAAGCGGTAGTAGCTGTAATAGCGTTCGAGCAACAGAAACCCGGCGTATACGGGCGCGGCAATTTTCGAGTAGGCGACGAAACGCTGCCATAGCGTGCGCAGATCGGCGTGTTCGAACCACAGCACCAGGAGCAGGAACGCGCCTGCGGCGATCAGGTCGAGGCCCGTGGTCAGGCGCGTCAACAGATTAAGTCCGAGCGCGGCAGAGCCGATGAGGAGCGCCCGACGGCTCCCGGTGCGCAGCCAGTCATATTGAAAAGCGAAACCCGTCAACGTCAGAAGCATGATGTAGTTGTTCTCTTGCATGTTCTGTGTGTAGTGCAGGTGAGTAGTACAGAACATCAGGGCGAGCACGCCCGCGAGGGCTTCCTTCAGAGAAAAGCCGAGCTGGCGGAGAAAGCGGAAGGCAATCAGCGCAGCGAGAACGTTCAGCAGAATATTAATGGAATAGCTGACTACGATGCTGCGGACGGCAGGGTCATCCTCGTAGCCGGCGAACATCGGCAGGTGAGCGAGCCACGTGCCTGCGAGATCGGCGGGCAGCATAAGCAGGCTTTGGCCGAGACCGTACCAGCTATAGATCTGGCCGCGGCGGCCGTGCAAGCCGAATTCGGGATACTCGTTGGGAAAGACCTGCGGCTCGGAGGTCCAGAGCCAGTGCGTGGTCTGAAGCCGATGCATGGTGTCGGCGGTACCGAGTTCGCCCGACTGCACAACGAAGGCGAGCAGGCCGGCGGCCAGGCAGAGGAGGAATAGAGGATCATGAAGCCAGTGATTGAAACGCGAGGGCATGGTTGGAATGATATTGCGCGAAATAGCTTTTCCGCTCAAGGACGTGTTGCTTCGAGGTCAATGCCAGTCTCAGAAAAGTAAGGCCCCGCCATGGCGAGGCCTCTATTCGTGGTTCGCGCTGCGATTTAGACTTACTGCTGAGGCGGCGGTGCACCTTCACCGTGCCCTTCCCCCATGTGCCGGTGGTGCTCCTCCATCTTGTCGAATGTGGCCTTCTGATCGTCGGTGAGCAGTGCGCGGATCTTGGCGTTGGAAGCCTTGTGAACCTCCTTCATTTTGGCTCTGGTTTCTTCGCGCGACGCGGAGGCGTTATCCATGATCTGCTTCATCTGGTCGCGCTGATCTTGCAGAATGGTTTTCACCTGCGGTTTTTGCGCGTCGGTTAAATTGAGCTTCTGCGAGAGGTGTTCGACTTGGTCATCCACCGATGGCATATGTTGCCCGGCACCCATTTGACCTTCGCCGGAGCCTCCGGCTTGAGCGAGTAAGGCGGCGGGTACGAACAGCGCTAGCGTCAGCAGTGCATATTTCAATCTCTTCATTGTCGTTTCTCCGGAAAATCGGAATTGGTTGGTTCCCCTAAGGTATAACGCTGATTATAGGAGAAGTTGCGTGAAGAATCGGTAAAGTTGCGTAAAGAGGGTTGGCAAGGGGGTGAGACTTGGCCCCCCGCTCAGCGCTTACCTCGGTAACTTGGTTCGCTTCGGGAACGAACATAAGCTGTAGTCGATGCCTCCCGGAGTACAGCGTTACAAGCGCACCAAGATGGTGCTGCCGTTGCGGGTCTGGCCGGACGATGTAACTGGCCAGAGCGCTGAGCCTCGGCTCGCCCACACGCTCGACATCAGCCCCATCGGCGGACGGTTGGGTGGATTGCGGAATCCGCTCGAGACCGGTCAGACCATCATGCTTCAGCGTGGGCAAAACAAGTCTCAGTTCCGAGTGGTCTGGACCCGGCAGCTTGGCCCCGGCGAGATTCAGGCAGGCATCGAGTCGGTGGCACTCGAAGAAAAGTTGTGGGGAATCGAACTTCCCGACGAACCCGGCTCTCCTGACAGCTCTTATTCCTACTTGCTCACGCAAGATAATTTTGCAATCCCAATTCAATCGTCCATGGCGGAGACCTATCCAGAGCCTTTCCAGCCTCCTTTGATTCCTCCTCATGTAACACAACCCGTAAACTTGCAGAGGCGCTGGATTCCCGTTGCCGCCGGCTTGGTGCTGGCTGCCTTGTTGCTGGTATTCGTGGGGTATCGGATTCTAGCGAACTCTGGGCAATCAGCGACGATGACATTGCCAACCGCGGTTCCTCCAGTGGTTGTGCCCGTGGTTTACACCAGCCCAAGGCCTTACGGCAATGTCAAAGTAGTTTTCTCCGGGGAAGAAGCAGATGGCGCCAATCTCCTGCAAGTCGCGGAAGCGCCGCAGGGCCACGTGATCTATCCGGAAGCGCCCGACGCTAATCTTGTCGGCACAGTCGGCATGAAGGCGGTAATCGCTACCGATGGCCGGGTGAAGGAAATTCACATATTGAAGGGCAATCGGATTCTGGCGGAGGCCGCGATTCAGGCCGTCAGGTTCTGGCGCTACGCTCATCATGAATTGAACGGTGAAGCCGTGGAAGCCGAAACCAGCGTGACCATCAGCTTCCGCGGGCAGGACGCCGTTTCCATCCGTTTTCCATCCCATGCCAGCAACAACGAGGTTGCGCCCAAGGCCAAAGTCACCGGCTAGTTCACTATTCCATTCTCAGCTGGATGATGCGGAAGATCCGGATGTGGTCCTTGGACCGCATTATTAGTGCAATGGGCGATATTTCAACCGCCGCGTCGAGCAGATGCGGATTATAGCCGAGGCGGTGTCGGCACCGGCTTCGGATCTGACTTGGTTTCTGGCTATGGAGAGTTCACCTTCAAGAGGTGTTCGTGAAAATCAGCGAACTCCGGAGTGTTCGTGACCGCCCCATCTCGCTTCGGCAAAATCTCATTGATCTCCTTCTGAAGAGCGTCTAACCGCTCGGGAAGGGGAGGAAACGGACTAGGCGCCGTTGCCATAGATTTCGACGGATCGTCAGCCCATACAGTCTGAACAAAACTGACCAAGCATGCAGGGTCATACCCGGATTTGTAGAGGTACTGAAGACCGAAGTAGTCTGCATCAAATTCGGCATCCCTTTTCGTCCTTAGAAGCCAAAGAACGGTCGAACTGGAAGGCGGGGGATTCTTGTCCGATGGCCCGAAAATTATGGGGGTCGTCGCAATTTTCGCAACGGCCTCCTTGGTGGCCTGGCGCATAGCTGAACGCAGGGCGGTATGGGCGATCCCGCGCGCAAGCACGCTCGCCAATTCACCCTCGTTTGCAATTCGTAGGAGGAGTCCACGACTGATGTATTGGTATCCGGCGGGAAATGTAAATGCGTATACCTCTTTGCTATCAATGATCCGAACCGTGATGGGAATCTGCTGCGCGTCGGAATTCTGCGCCACGGTATGGGTCAGCCGCCCAACGTAAGTTTCAACCGTTGGATCGCGCAGGATTGGGTTGGATTGTTCAAACGAGGCGGACCACCGTGCGCCGATTTGTTTCTCCGTCTCAGGGGAGTACCAAGTTGGATCTACGTTCGCGATCTTCCGATGCCCGATAGCACCGATGTCACGATCTGACTTAGACCGTTTCTTAGGCGAAGATGAACCCAAAGCGGGGATTGTGATCAGGCTAACAGCAAGCAGCAGAAAAAAGCCCATCACCGACCCGCAGGTTCTCGCAGTGGCTCGGCTTCGCACGCGATCATTCTACGCTTTGAGCTGAGTGGACGCTTCACGCCCCATGGGTCCAACTGAATAGGTGACGTGATCAGGCGACGTTTGCACCAACTGAGATCACCCTATCCTTGAATTAGCTCGTTACTGCCGCGACAACGCGGCCGATGTGCGCGTTACGTCCGGCTGCTTTCCGCAGCATGGGCCGGGCGGGATAGGCGAGCCGTGGGGACAGGTTTTTGGATGGCCGAGGAATGCGCAGATCTTGTCGGTCGCTTCGGCGGATAGGATGTGCTCGAACTTGCAGGCCTGCTGCTCGATTTCGGTTTCGCTATCCATCGCGAGCGAATCGGTGAAGAGGCGCTCGGCCAGGCGATGGCGGCGAATGATGTCGGCGGCGCGCTTGTGGCCGCGCGGGGTCAGTTCGATGATGAGGGCGCCATCGCCCACTGAGACGCCGGCGGGCTTGAGCGCGTCGTGGCAGGGGTTCACGAACGGCTTGTGATCGTGCGACTGGGGCGGATGAGGCCGGGTGGTGACCAGTCCCATGCCAGTCATCTTTTCGACCGCAATCGAAACCGGTAGAGCGCCATGGACCTCCATACGATCGCTTTCGGCGATCTCGCCATGCTCCCCGAGAACGAATAACTCTTCCAGAATTTCGTCGAACTGCTCTTCGTCGGCCATCGCGAAAACTTCCTGCGCGGCGATTTTGCCATGATGAAGCTCGATGCGGCGGTCGGCTAAACGAGCGACTACCGGGTCGTGCGTGACCATCACGATAGTGCGTCCCTGCTGGTGGAGTTCGCGCAGCAGGCGCAGAACAATTTCTTCGTTCAAGGCGTCGAGGTTGCCGGTGGGTTCATCGGCGAGGATGATTTTGGGATCGTTGATGAGGGCGCGCGCGATGCAGACGCGCTGCTGCTCGCCTCCCGAGAGTTGCGAGGGCAGGTGCCCGGCGCGGTCGCGCAGTCCGACACGCTCGAGGGCTTCGAGCGCCTCTTTTTCGTCGGTCATGCTATGGAAGTATTGCGCGAGCATCACATTCTCGACGGCGGTGAGATAGGGAATCATGTGGAACTGCTGGAAGACGAAGCCGATAGTTTCGGCGCGAACATGATTGAGGTCCGAGGAGCTGAGGCTTGCGACATTCTGGCCGTCGATCCAGATTTCGCCAGTGGTTGGGCGGTCGAGGCATCCGATGAGGTTGACCATGGTGCTCTTGCCGCTGCCCGAAGGACCCATCATGGCGACCCATTCGCCGGGGGCGATAGCGAGCGAGATATCGTCGAGCGCCTTAATGACGCCGAGGCCGCCGTTTTGTTCTTCGCGGGCGGGATAACTTTTGGTGACGTTCTTAAGTTGGATCATCGTAATTCATTCCTTCTGTCGACCACCGGAGCATTGAGTCATTGAACCATTGGCTCATTTAGACATTGAATCAATACCTCAATGACTTCAATCACTCAATCGCATGCCTCTACTCTCCCCTCAAAATAATCGCGGGCTGAACGCGGCGCAACAGGCCGATGGGCAACACGGCCGCGATGAGCGCCACGGCGACGCTTCCGGCAAGCACGTACGGGAACACGCTGAAACGCGGAACGACCGGCGCGTGGAAATTGACTCGTCCGATCCAGGCGGCGACGCCGATCCCGATGAAAAAGCCGATAATCGCTCCGACCACTCCCAAAGCGGCAGCTTCGGCGGCGAAGAACCCGTTGACCAGACGTTCGGATGCGCCGAGCGCTTTCATGATGGCAAAATCGCGGCGGCGATCGAAGACCCATCCGATAAGCGTGGCCAGCACGCAGAGGGCGGACGTGAGCACAACCAGCGTGGCCGAGGCATAGAGCGTAGCGCGCGTCTTGTTGAGCACGTTGGCTTCGCCTTCCATGATCTGGCGGACCGGGCGCACATCGGCGGCCGGCAGCGCCGCGGCCAGCCGTTTCATCCCTTGCTGAATTTCTTCTGACGAGCCATTGACGTCGAGTTCGATGGTGGTCGGTGCAACGCCAGTCCAGTTTTGAAATTCAGTTTGGTCGAGATAGATGCGGCTATCTTCGCCGGCTCCCGTTTGAAGTAGGCCGGTCGGAGTGAGAAGGATCGTTTTCCCCTGGAACGTCAGATCAAAGGGCTGGCGCGTGGGGGTGACCACGGTGGCAGCGCGGATGCCGACGAGGGCCTCGGATGGAGGCAGTGTCGGTGTGGAGTCACCTCCGACTAATCGCGCGTCCACTTGCGGAGCAGGCCAGTGGTTAACGTTCCACCAATGATTCAGTTGGCGCGCGCGCACGAAGTCGGTGCCAACGACGACCACGGACTGTCCATCCTTCGTGCGAGCAACGGCATAAGCAAAGGGCACGGCTAGCGTTTTCGCTCCGAGCGCGGACTCGATTGTGCTGAGAGATTTGGGCGGCAATGCCTGCCCATTCTTTCCCACGAGCACCACGTTGGCGCCGTAGTTGCGGAACTCGCTGCGCAGTTTGGCCTGGACATCAACATAAAGATTCATCATTGCAGTGGCAACCGCGGCGGCGACGACCATCGCGAGCAAGGCAGAGGCGGCGCGCCCGCGTCGAAGAGCGGCGGCCCGCAGCAGCATGCGCACGAACATGGAAGTGTGGGGAACGCCGGCGCGACGATCTGCGACGTCGCGCGCGGTGTGCAGACTTCCACTCAAGCCAACAGAGGGCTTGAGTGGGGCCCCCATGGGAGTGCTCATGCTTCACCTCGCAGGGCGAACACGGGATCGAACCTCACAGCGCGGCGGATGGCGGCGGCGCTGCCGGCGAACGTCACGAAAACTGCGATGGCAAGGATGATGGGGAAGAGCACGGGCTGGATCGTAATCTGCGAACTAAAGATGGAGCGGCCGATCTGACGCGCCAGCAAAGATCCGGCCGTGAAACCGGCAACGCCGCCGATGAGCGCGAGCAGCAGGGCCTCCGCGAAGAAAATCGCGGCGACAGTAAAATCGCCGGCGCCCAGAGCCTTCATCAGTCCGACTTCGACGCGGCGCTCGAAGATGGCGGTGGCCATGGCGGCGGAGACGGCAAGCGCAGAAGCGAACAGAGCGGCAAGCGTGACCAGCAGCATCAATCCTTTGATGCGCGAAAGCACCGTGCCTTCATTTTGCGCGACTTGCCGGATCTGCTCGGCGTGCGAGTGCGGGATGACTTCCTGAAGTTGGTAGGCAATGGACTCGACATATGGCGAGCAATACCAGCGGTCGTACACTTCGGGCGTCATCGTCTTGGGGTCGCGCGCCGAGAGCGCGTCTGGCGGCTTGGTGAGCGCGCTGACGTAAACCCGGCGAACCGCGCCAGGTTTCCCGAGAATCTGCTGGGCGAGGGCCAGTGGCGCCACGATCTGGTCATCTTCGACGGAGCCGGTCGAGAGGATTCCGGAGATGGGCAACGTGCGGCTGCCGACTTCGATGGTGTCGCCCGGATGCTTGTTGAGTTTCGTGGCGAGGCGCTCGCCAAGCAGAACCTCTTGCGAATTGTCGTTAGGCCAGCCGCAGTTCTCTTCGCCGGTCTTTGCCAGGCGCGCTCCACTGGCGGGCGATTCTGCAACTTGACCTCGACGGGGCCCTTCGGATCCGCTCAGGGCAGGCTCCGCCCCGTCACCACACGATCCTTCTACTTTCCACCACGGGTCAGTGATGCGCACTCCGGTGGTGAATTCCTCTTTGCCGAAAGTCAGTTGCTTGTTGAAGTAGGTGCCGACGAGCGTTACGTCTTCCGTATGGCCGGCGTTTACCAGCTTCACCGTGACGGGCAGCATGGGCGAGAAGCCGACGATGTTGTGATGCCAGAACGTCCCGCGAATTTTCGGGAGATCGGCTTCATTCAGGAAAGCGCCGTCGCTCGGCGGCTTCAGGTTGATGCCGCCGATTTCCACGTCGAGCGTGTCTTCCTGGGGCGTGATGACCAGGTTCGCGCCATAGCTGCGCAGCTCGCGGTTGATCTTGTCGCCGATATCGGTGGCCACGGCAATCATGGCGGTAGCAACGGCCACGCCCAGCGTGATGGCGATGCCGGCTAAAAGCTTGCGCCGCGACTGGCGGCGGAACGATTCGTAAACGAGGCGTAAAAACATTTACTTCTGCTCGAAGTAGTGGCGGCCCGCCGCTACATCGGCCTCGGAAATAATCACGGCGTCGTCGGTGACCTCCGCCTTCAGGGGAATCGGATTGCATCCACCGGGCATGCCGACCGATTGCGGGTTAATGGGAGCGGCGCAATTCTTGCAGATCACGCCTTGCGCCCCTTTATAGAAGCCGACTGGCCCGCAGATTTCGCACGCGTCGAAAACCGTGGCCACTTTGCCGTCGGGCTTCTGATAGAGGAAGAAACGGACGTCGAGGCCATGTTCGCTGGCGGCGAAGCGGTGCAGGTCGCCGTCATAGACGGTCTTCAGCGGAATCGAAACCTTGCCATTGACGAACGTGACTTGGGTAGCTGGAGAAAGGGCGCTGGCACTCTTTTCGTAAATGAAGCTGGCCGTGATCATCACGATGAAGATGAAAGAGCAGACGTAAACCGATGCCATCCAGAGGCGCTCTTTGCGGGCGGTCCAGAGGGCTTTGCGGCGAGCGGCGCCGGCGGGCGGCAGCGCAACCGGCTGGCGGCTCTTCATTTCGAACAGAACCATCAACCCAGCCAGCACCAGAATCGTGACGAAGAAGAAAAACTCGTTGCGAACGATGGGACCAACGATCGCCATTTCCTGCCGGGAAGAAGGAAGCACGCCATTTTCAGAGAGCTCGTGCAGGCCGCCAATCACCAGTTGTGCGGCCACCAGGAAAAGGATGGCAGTGGTGACCCGGAAGAATTTCTGCAGGTTAATCTTGACGCTGCCCTTAACGAACATCACTCCGAAGAAAATCGCGACGATCACGCCCCCCAGGGTGCCAATGAAGCTCATCAGTTCGGTCGAGTTGAGCGTCACCGCGGAAAGGATCAGGACGGTTTCAACGCCCTCCCGCAGAACCATGAGGAAGACGAACAGGAACAGGCCGATCCACGCATCCTCGCGCGCAAAGAGGCCGATTTTGCCTTCAATTTCTCCTTTAAGTTTGCGGCCCGTCTTCATCATGAAAATGATCATGGTAACGACGAAGACGGCGGCGGCCAGCATGATCCAGCCTTCGAAGATGTCTTCATTCAACTTGAAGTGGGAGACGACAATGGCCAAGCCGATGGACCCGGCAAACGCGGAGCCGAGAGCGGCATAGACGGACTTGCGCAGATCGTTCCGCCCGATCTTGGCCAGATACGCCAGCGTGATGCCGACAATAAGAGCGGCTTCAACGCCTTCACGAAGGGTAATAATGAATGCTTGCAGCATTTAAAGGGCGACCTCGTTCCAGTAAGACAATGCTGGAGCGCGTTTCAACAATAGGGCTTTGAAAGGGCCCGGCTTCAGCCGGGCCGCCCTGAGCCGTAAAGATATTGGGGCTTTAGCCCCTGCGGGATACGGCTGCATATTCACAATGGATTTTTGAAACACGCTCTAGTTGAAAATGAATTTCATTTTCAATATGGATAGGATAAGCGGTGGGAGCGGGCGGGGTCAACGCGAAGAGTCACCGTTGGCTGTGATTTGCATCACACGGGGAATTGGGGCATTGAATGGGGGACTGGGCAGAGGAGTTGCGACTCCCGATGCCCCTTACCCTGTGTATCGAGGCCGGCCGGCAACCCTAACTCATATTCGTGGACCGTGCGGGCGCACCGTTGCCGCAAATGGATGTCTGGCCAGGCTGCTGCTTTGGCCGCCAACAAGGATCGCAGCCCGTTCACTAACCCAACCGCCGCTTCCTCGCTTCGAGAGCCCTCTCCTTCAAGTGCAAGGAGACCTCCGTCTCCTCTTGACTTTTGCTTATCATGGATGTCCCCAGGGTTTCAGAACTCGGCCAGTTCTTTCATGGCGCGGAAGAGGTCACTGGACTGCGGCAGGATGGCATTTTCCAGGATCGGCTGATAGGCAACGAAGGTGTCGGCGGCGGCGACGCGTTTTACCGGGGCGTCGAGATGATGGAATAGTTTATCGGCAATGCGGGCTGCGATTTCGGCGCCGTATCCCCAACTCAGGGAATCTTCGTAGGCGATGAGCACGCGGTTGGTTTTCTTGACCGAGGCGGCAATGGCATCCCAGTCGAACGGGTTGAGCGTGCGCAGGTCGATCAATTCGACGCTGATGCGATGCTCGCGCTCGATTTTCTGTGCGGCCTGCAGCGCGCGCGGAACGACCGCTCCGTAGGTAATCACGGTGAGGTTGGTTCCGGGCTGAACGATTTTGGCTTTGCCGAATGGAACCATGTAGTCAGGACCGGGATAGGGAGCGCGGCCAAAGGTTTCGCGGTAGAGGCGTTTGTGTTCGAGGAAAAGAACGGGGTCGTCGCAGCGGATGGCGGTGCGGAGCAATCCGGCGGCGTCGAGCGCGT
>JBAQJU010000215.1:0-1509 GCA_049300475.1 Terriglobales bacterium
GGACTGCGCGGGATCGAAGGTGTGCGTTTGTACTGTTGCGACCGGCTCGAGAACCATCTCTCGACAGTCTTGGTGAACGTCGAAGGCGCCGACCCTGCCGATGTCGGAACCATGCTTGATGTCGACCATGACATCGCCGTCCGCACAGGCCTGCATTGCGCACCGCTCGTGCATAAGCAATTAGGCACAGTGGAAACCCACGGTGGCGTGCGTTTCTCGGTTGGCGCATTCAATACCGAGAAAGAAGTAGCCGCTGCGATCCATGCTGTTTCGGAAGTTGCAGTCTGGGCACGGGAGCGCGTTCGCAAGCCGGATCGCGATGTTGTGCGGTTTGCAACTCCACAGCCCTTTGGGCTGACAGCGTAGAGTTAGATTGCCACCTCAATAAGCGCGAAGCGGCGTGCTGCATCCAGAAGGCCTTGCGCCCATTCCGGCGTCGCCAGAGCGTGCAGGTGGGTATAGCCTGCCATCACGTTTTGCGTGATGACGAGATCGCGCTTTTGAAAGCATCCCACTCCCCGAACCACAGCAGCTGCGGTCTCGACTGCCTCGTCCCCGAGCAAAATGCGAGAGTAATGGAACTCATGGCCGCGAAGAACGAGCCCGGCAGGGAAAAACGGGTTCGGCTGATCCACACACAACTCGTTGTAGCCATGGCCTTGTGGCGTTTCGAAGCCTTCCACGTCAAAGGGGAAGAGTCCGGCCATCGGATATGTTCTGCCATCCCAACTTAAGGTTCGGGCGAGCAGGATAAGGCCCCCGCATTCGGCGTAGATCGGCAGACCTCTGAGCGCGGCTTGCCGGATCGACTCGAGAAAACTGCGGTTGGACGACAAGACATCAGCGTGTTTCTCTGGAAAACCGCCTCCGATATAAAGAGCGTGCAATCCTTCCGGCAGCCTATTAGTTTCAAGTGCAGAAATTGGGATGAGTTCGGCGCCGCCTTGCTCTAACTGCTCCAGATTCTCCGGATAGTAGAAGCTGAACGCGGAGTCGTGCAGGTAGCCAACCTTGATGTCCTTCGCTACCGATATTGAAACTCTGGGTCGGTTGGTTTCCAGCGAGCGTGCACTTCGGGCGAACGAGAGGATGGCATCGAGATCGAGACCATCTGCCAGTTTCAGCAGATCTTGCTGGATTTGCTCGGTAGCGTCGTGTTCTTGAGGAGGAACCAATCCGAGGTAGCGCTCAGGCAACGGATTGACGGGAGCTTTCCGAACTGTGCCAACTACGGGGATTGCACATGCGGACTCTATTGCCCCGCGCAAGACCTCCTCATGCCGCTGGCCACTCACGTTGTTCAGAATGACACCGCGAATCGGAAGCTTCGGATCGAGCGCCTGGCATCCTGCAACAAAGGCCGCCGCGGTGCGCGTGACTTTGGCCGCGTTGATCACGAGCAGCACCGGAGTGGCGAGGCAGTGACCGAGCGCGGCACTGCTGTGCGTGCCGGCAGCGTCGAAGCCGTCGAATACTCCGCGATTGCCTTCGATAAGGTTGATGCCATCC
>JBAQJU010000216.1:0-50294 GCA_049300475.1 Terriglobales bacterium
AGTCGAAATGCTGCCTGGCGTGCAGGAAGTCCATCGCATCACGTCGCCCTACAAGCTTGCGGGGCGCAGCTTCCGACCGGAAGGCACCGTCGTCAAACTCGCTAACGGAGTTGAAATCGGCGGCAAAAATATCATCGTCATGGCTGGACCCTGCTCAGTTGAATCACGCGAGCAACTGTTTGCCGTCTCCGAAGAAATCGCCAAAGCCGGAGCCCGCGTTTTGCGCGGCGGTGCGTTCAAGCCCCGCTCCTCTCCTTATTCCTTTCAGGGACTCGGGCTCGAAGGTCTCAAACTTCTGCGCGAAGCCGGCGACCGCTTCAACCTGCTCGTCATCAGCGAGGTCATGGAGATCTCGCAGATTCAGCTCATGCTGCCCTACATTGACATCTTTCAGGTGGGCGCGCGCAACATGCAGAACTTCAACCTGCTGCGCGAACTCGGCAAGGTTCGCAAACCCATCCTGCTCAAACGCGGCATCGCCGCCACGCTCGAAGAGTTGCTGCTTTCCGCCGAATACCTGCTCGCCGGAGGCAACTACGAAATCATTCTCTGCGAGCGCGGTATCCGCACCTTCGAGACCTACACGCGCAACACCATGGACATCTCCGCGATTCCGATCATCCACAAGCTTTCGCACCTGCCCATGACCGCCGACCCTTCGCACGGCACTGGACGCCGCGACAAGGTCGCTCCCATGGCCCGCGCCTCGGTCGCCGCCGGAGCCGATGCCCTGCTGATTGAAGTCCACCATCAGCCCGACAAAGCCTTGTCCGATGGCGCGCAGTCGCTCTATCCCGAGCAATTCGCCAGGCTGATGGACGAGATTCGCATGATCGCCCCGGCAGTCGGCCGCACAATCGCCTAGCAACAATTTGCAATTTGTGATTTGTAATTTGTAATTGCAACACAAAATTACCAATTACCAATTACCAATTACAAATCACAAATTACAGAATGCCCTTCAAGCAGGTCACCATCATCGGCACGGGACTCATCGGCGGCTCGCTCGGCCTCGCCCTGCGCAAGCGCCATCTGGCCGGCCGCGTCGTCGGATGCGATCGCGCGCCCGTTCTCAAACGCGCCAGGGATTGCGGCGCCGTCGAGTCCGGCATCTCCAGTCCCGCCGAAGCCATCCGCGGAAGCGACCTTATCATTCTCGCCACACCGGTCCTCTCGATTCTCGACCTCATCGGCCGTCTCGGTCCAACGCTGCCTCCGCGCACGCTCGTCACCGATGTCGGCAGCACCAAAGAGCAGATCGTCCTGCGCGCCGTCAGATCTTTCGGGCGCAACGCCGGCCAGCGCTTCCTCGCCGGACATCCAATGGCCGGCAAGGAATTCGCCGGCGTTGAATTCGCCGACGCCGATCTCTTTGAAGGCGCGGCCTGGCTCTTCACTCCCCTCCCACGTCAAAATCCGCACGCTGGCCTTTGCGGAGAATTTCTGCACTGCGTCGAAAAAATCGGGGCTCGCGTCGCGCTCCTCGATCCCGCCGATCACGATCGTTTCTGCGCCTGGATCAGCCATCTGCCGCAGATGATCTCCACTGCGCTAGCCGCCGCGCTGGTCGACGAGTTCGGCTCCGACGCTCCGCTGCTCGACATCGGAGGACGTGCTCTGCGCGATCTCACCCGCATCTCCGGCTCGCCCTATTCCATGTGGCGCGATGTCGCCATCACAAACAAGAAAAACCTCAGCCAGGCTCTGCACCAGCTCGAACAGCGCCTGGCTCATATCCGCGAGAACCTGGACACACGCGAACTCGCGACGGAATTCGAGCGCGCCCACCAGCTGAGAAAAACTCAAAAGTCAGAAGTCAAATTGAAGAAGTAAACGAGCTGCGAGTCTCGAGGCTCGCAGCTCGAAACTTTAATTCTGCAATTTGACTTCTGACTTTTAACTTGCCCTTCGAGTGCGCCTGCGCCATGGATTTCCTATAGAATTCTTCTGCCATGCAAAAAATCGTTGCCAGCGCTGAAGAGGCCATACAGGACGTGTTCGACGGAGCCGTCATCATGGTGGGAGGATTCGGGCTCTGCGGCAATCCCGAGAATCTGATCCGCGCGCTCGTGGCCAAAGGTGTCAAGAATCTTACCACCATCAGCAATAATGCTGGAGTCGATGGTTTTGGGGTGGGACTGCTCCTGGCCAACGGGCAGATTAAGCGCCACATTGGAAGTTACGTTGGCGAAAACAAACTGCTCGAGCGGATGGTTCTGGACGGCACCGTGCAGTTGGAACTCAATCCGCAGGGAACTCTCTCCGAGCGCATTCGCGCCGGTGGCGCAGGCATTCCCGCATTCTTCACTCCCACGGGCGTCGGCACGGTCGTCGCGGATGGCAAAGAAGCCCGCGAATTCGATGGCCGTACTTACATCATGGAACGCGCCTTGAGAGCCGATTTCGCGTTCATCAAGGCCTGGAAGGGCGACACCTGGGGCAATCTCGTCTATCGCAAGACGGCGCGCAACTTCAATCCCATGATGGCGACTGCGGCCAAGGTAACGATCGCTGAAGTCGAGCATCTGGTCCAACCCGGCGAACTTGATCCCGACATGGTGCATACGCCAAGCGTGTATGTGAAAAGAATTTTTCAAGGCAAGCAGTTTGAGAAACGCATCGAAAAAAGAACTGTGAGGAAAGCGGCCGCAGGATAGGGACACCCGTCGCTCGGCTATTCGTCGTTCGTCGTTCGCAAAAGCGCGTGGACAAAGCAGGCGGCAACCCGGGGAAGCAAGAACGAACAACGGCATTCCGGGCGAGAATTGCGAGGGACCGCTTAACAAAGAGCGAACGACGAACGACGTTTTTTTGATCCGAACGACCATTCTGAGCCGAAGAAAATTATGCCCACCGAAGCCAAACCCGCGAAAGATACCGAGAAACGCGACCGCATCGTCAAGCGCATCGCGCGCGAACTGCGCGATGGATTCTATGTCAACCTTGGCATCGGCATGCCGACGCTGATCGCCAATCACGTTCCGCCCGGCATGGACGTGATTCTCCAGAGCGAGAACGGCATGCTCGGCATCGGCCCTTATCCGGTCGAAGGCACCGAAGACGCTGACCTGATCAACGCCGGCAAGGAAACCGTCACCGAGATGCCTGGCACCGCGTATTTTTCGAGTGCCGATTCCTTCGCCATGATTCGGGGCGCGCACGTTGACCTGAGCGTGCTGGGAGCGATGGAAGTGGACGAACAAGGCAACCTCGCCAACTGGATGATCCCCGGCAAAATGGTCAAAGGCATGGGCGGCGCGATGGATCTGGTCGCCGGTGCGCGCCGCGTGATCATCGCCATGGAACACGCCACCAAAGATGGCCAGCCAAAAATCCTGAAAAAATGCACGCTCCCGCTGACGGGAGTGAGGGTCGTCGACACGATCGCCACCGAGATGGCCTACATCCGCGTCACTCCCGAAGGCTTGCTGCTCGAAGAAATCGCTCCCGGCCTGACGGTCGAGGATGTCCAACACGCGACTGAAGCAAAGCTCATCATCAGTCCCACACTGAAAACCATGGAGGGGTAGATAGCCGGGTGTCCCCTTCAGTTGGGACCTTGGCCGTCTATCTTCAATCCTTGTCTGTTTTGAATGGCGGCATGGTTACCCCCTCCCCTACCCCCTAGGCCGGTCTATTAGAATCATTGCATTAGCCGGATTATCGCTTCAAAATATTCACAACACAGTAGTTAAAGGCAAAATATTGAAAATAAGTTGGTTAGATATGTTATTCGAGGAAATGTTTTGATCCCATCATTTTGAATCAGCGGGTTACGTGGGGCACATTCTCCAAAATCTTGATTTTAAGTACTTTATATCGCAATACCTGCCAATCCGTGATTTCGGGAGGCGGTTTAGATTTTCGCGTTCGAGCACGACCTCTCCGGCTGACCGCTTCTCTTCTACTACAGACCTTCGTACTCAACGCTAAGCGGAATTGACGCTAAGTCAAGCTCTTTCCGTTCGAACTTCATTGGCCGACCCCATTCATCAGACGCGGAAAGGGGCTCGCATCAGCCGCACGGGGAGCATAAATATCTCCCGAACCAGCGCGAGCACTCCGTGAACGGCGATTCCCAGAATGCGGAACGGTAGAAGAAAGAGCCACACGATCGGGTAGAGGATGAGCGCGAGCAATGCCAGCGGCCAGCATAGAACGAACAGGACGCACCAGAGCAGGAATGCGAACATGGCAGACTCCTCAACAAATGATACGGCGGAGCGAGGAAAAAGTTCAGTGAGCGTGGGTTCCACTGAGCGTGGTTCAGTGAGCTTGTCGAAGACTCTATTACGGGGACGCGGCCTGCTGAGGTGCGGCCAGATATTTTTGCAGAAAATGCAGGGCGCGCAGGCCAGCGTCGCGCCAGATTTCGTTTTCGAATCCATGGCCTGCGCCGGGATAGATTTTGATTTCGTAGGGAATTTTCTTTTTCTCGAGCAGGTCGCGCAGTTGGTAAGCCTCTTCGACCGGGACGATGGCATCGGCTTCGCCGTGCAGGATGAGCGTGGGACAGAGGCGGCGCATGAAAAGCTTCATCTCGCGCGGAAGGCCGCCGAAAAATTCGACGACGGCCCGAACGCGGCCATCGATGGATGCGTTGGCGAGCGAGAGATAGGCTCCCAAGGAAAAGCCGAGGAGTGCGATGCGCTCGCGATCTACGGCGGGCTGGCTCTCGACGAAGCTCACCGCATCCCAAAGCGTTTTCATCCACACCGGGAAATTGCGCAAGATGATCTGCTGGTCGGCGAATTGGGTGCCGGTACGATCGAAGTAGTGGAGCACGTAGACAGCGAAGCCCTGTTCGGCGAGGAGCGCAGCATATTTGTGCATCCCCTGGAGATCGCCGCCCGATCCGTAAAGCGCGATTACGGACGGAAATGTTGCGCCGGTGGCGGGCACGTAAGCATCGAGTCGAATAGACTTGCCTCCGCTTTGAAAAGTGAGTTGGGATTGGGTGGTTGAGGACATCCGATTCTTCGATATGGAGTGATCTGCTTGGCAGCACCTTGCTTCACACCGTCGGAGACGCGGCCAGCCGCGTCTCTACGAGGGGACTTTTTCCGCAGCCAGCCCGCTCAGCGATTCGGTGTAGGGCGCACGGGCGATGCCTTTCTCCGTGATGATGGCGGCCACATATTTTGCCGGGGTCACATCAAACGCGGGGTTTTCGATTCCGACTCCGTCGGGAACCATTTGTCTTCCGCCGATATGCGTCACTTCGCGCGGATTGCGCTGCTCGATCGGAATCTGGCTGCCGTTGGAACAAGCGAGGTCGACGGTCGAAATGGGCGCGGCAACGTAGAACGGAATGCCATGCTCTTTGGCCAGGATGGCTACCGTGTAGGTGCCGATCTTGTTGGCGACGTCGCCGTTGGCGGCGATGCGGTCGGCGCCGACAACGATTGCTCCGATTTTGCCCTGGCTCATCATGGCTCCGGCCATGTTGTCGGAGATGACGGTGGTGGGAATACCGTCCTTCATCAACTCCCATGCGGTGAGGCGTGCGCCTTGCAGGAAGGGACGTGTCTCATCGGCGTAGACGTGAATTTTCTTGCCTTGCTCGACGGCGGCGCGGATCACGCCGAGCGCGGTGCCGTAGCCGGCGGTTGCGAGCGCTCCGGCATTGCAGTGAGTAAGAACGCCGCCACTCGCGGGCATGAGCGTCGCGCCATGGCGGCCCATGGCCTGGTTGGCGGCGATGTCTTCGGCGTGCATGCGCTGCGCTTCTTCAATGAGCGCCTGCTTGATTTGCGGAATGGGACGTATGCGCATCAGTTCGAATTCTTGCTGCATGCGGCGGATCGCCCAGAACAGGTTGACGGCGGTGGGGCGAGTCTGGCGGATGATTTCGCAAATCTGGTCGAATTCTTTCTTGAGTTCGGCGCCGGTCTCGGCCCTGGAATTCTCGACTCCGAGCGCGATGCCCATGGCCGCGGCAACGCCGATGGCGGGCGCTCCGCGGACGACCATATTGCGGATGGCATCGGCAACCTGCCGGTGGGTGGTGCAGGTGAGATAGATTTCTTCGGTGGGGAGCTTCGTCTGATCGATGAAAACTACGCCGCGGTCGGTCCATTCGAGAGTGTGGATCATGGGTTCGGTCGTTCGTCGTTCGCTGTTCGCCAAACACTAAGCGTTAAGTGCTAGATGCTGCTTTCTGACGTCCGTTGCGGTGAAGATCGAAATAAAAGACGCTGGGGCCGCGGCTTTTTCTACATTGGGACGGCCGTGCGCATCCTCGCGCTCGACCAGGCAAATGACGCCGGCGATCTTGAATCCGAATTCGCGCGCAGCTTCGATCGCTTGCACCGTGGAGCCGCCGGTCGTGCAAACATCATCCACGATGACTACGCGCGCACCCTGTTGGCGGAAGCCTTCGATGCGCTGGCCGGTGCCGTGCTGCTTTTCGGCTTTGCGCACCAGAAAGCCATGCAGCGTTCCACTAGTGACGGCGACGGCGACGACGATGGGGTCGGCGCCCATGGTGAGCCCGCCAATGGCGTCGGCGTGCCAGCCTTGGCGGCGCATTTCTTCGAGAAATACCTGGCCGACCAGTTGCGCGCCGCGGGCATCGAGCGTGGTGGTGCGGCAGTCGATGTAATAGTCGCTGGTGGAACCGGACGAGAGCTTGAACTCCCCTAGACGGAAGGACTTTCTGGCCAGCATTTCCAGGAGCTCTTGGCGGGCGGTGGACATGAATTTCTAATTTAGCAGCAGTTGCCAGTTGCTGGTAGCCAGTTGCCAGTGAGGCAAAGCAGGTCGAACTGGCAACTGGCAACTGGCAACCGGCTACTGATTCAGTTTTTCCAGATGCCGGAAGCCATCGGTGGCGAAGAACATCAGCGCGGAGATAGTTCCGTTGTAGGCGACATGGATTAACAGGCCAGCGGCTACGGAATTCTTTTTGGCGCGCACCATGGTGAGAACCATACCGACTAGGAAGATGACGAGAACGGGTCCCCAGGAATTGCTGAGTTGTGAGCTGTGGAGTGCGGCGAAGGCGGCTGCGGTAATGAAAACGGCGGCGGGCAGTCCGATGCCGCGCTCGAGCACGGGATAGAGGAACCCGCGAAAGAAAAACTCTTCCATGAGAGGCGCGAGCGTGATGCCAAAGATGGTGAGAGCCCAGGCCTCGGCGGGCGTGCCGAAGAAGGTGTCGATGGGGAGATTCTTGGGAATTGGCAGGCGGCTTGCCAGGAGCTGCAGTGCCACAGAAAGCATGAATCCCACGAGCACGTAGACGGCGGGAGCGGACGGCCAGTTCCAGTGGATGGCGGCGAGAAAGTCGGGGCGATGACGCTCGCGCGTGACCAGAATGTACATGTAGGCGAGAACGAGCAGGTAGGCGAGGGCTTGTCCGGAGACGATGACGAGCGGGAGGCGTCCGACCCCGGCCAGCGTGGAGTGAGGATAGATCCAGAAACGGGCGGCGAAGAGTACGGCCACAACTCCTATAAAGAGCGCAACGATCGCAAGAATTGTGAGGCGGAGGACGTCGAGGCCGCTCCAGGCGGGATCGGGCGGTCGATCGAGGGGAGGGGGCGCGGCGGAGGCTTCATTTGATGCTACGGTGAGCCTGGTGGAATCCGGTGGCGCGCCGGTTGGCAACGACGAGAAACCGTGAGCTTCCTCGCGGGCGTGGGTGCCCGCGCCACACGGATCATCTGGGACTGGCTTGTCCGGGAATGCGTTCACGCAGATTCCTGCCGGCTCGCTTCCGGCGACGCTCTTTTTGCCGAGTTGTTCATCGAGGAGCCCTTGAAATAAGACGCGAGCTCCTGCCCAGTGTACGACTTCTTCACGCGGGCGACTTGCTCGGGCGTGCCCTGGGCGACGATGCGGCCGCCTTCTTCGCCTCCTTCCGGGCCGAGATCGAGGATCCAGTCGGCGTTGCGGATCACGTCCAGGTTGTGCTCGATGATGATCACCGTGTTTCCGAGGTCGGTCAGGCGATGGAGAACGTCGAGCAGCTTGCGCACGTCGTCGAAGTGCAGACCTGTGGTGGGCTCGTCGAGCAGGTAGAGAGTCTTGCCGGTCTGGCGCTTGCTGAGTTCGCGGGCCAACTTGATGCGCTGCGCTTCGCCTCCGGAGAGCGTGACGGCGGATTGGCCCAGGTGAATGTATCCCAGGCCAACATCAACCAGCGTTTGCAGCTTTTGGCGAACCTGCGGGATGTTTTCGAGGATCTGGAGCGCATCGGAGACCGGCATTTCGAGCAGGTCGGCGATGGAGTATCCGTGGTAGCGGACGGAGAGCGTTTCGTGGTTGTAGCGGTGGCCGCCGCAGACCTCGCACTGCACGTAGACATCGGGGAGAAAATTCATCTCGATACGGCGCTGGCCTTCACCCTGGCAGGCTTCGCAGCGTCCGCCGGCAACGTTGAAGGAGAATCGGCCAGGCTTGTAGCCGCGCTCGCGCGATTCGGGCAGCATCGCGAAAAAGTCGCGCACCGGGGCGAAGATGCCGGTGTAGGTTGCGGGATTGGAGCGCGGAGTGCGGCCGATGGGCGACTGATCGATGCGAATGACTTTGTCGATCAGTTCGCTTCCGGCGATGGTTTTGTGGGCGCCGGGTTCCTCGCGCGAGCGGTAAAGCTGGCGGGCCAGGGCGCGATAGAGGATGTCATTCACGAGTGTCGATTTGCCGGAGCCGGAGACTCCGGTGACAACGATCATGACGCCCAGCGGGAATGTGACGTCGATATTCTTAAGATTATTCTGGCGCGCACCGAGGATGGTAATCGCTTTGCCGTTCGGGCTACGGCGTTCGGAGAGCATAGCGATGTGCTGGCGGCCCGCGATATACGCGCCGGTGAGCGAGTCCGGTGAATCCATGATCTGTTGGGGTGTGCCGCTGGCGACGAGCGCGCCGCCGTGACGTCCGGCGCCCGGACCAAGGTCGATGACGTAGTCGGCGCGGCGAATGGTTTCTTCATCGTGCTCGACGACGAGCACGGTGTTGCCGAGATCGCGCAAGTTTTCGAGCGCGGCGAGCAGTCTGCCGTTGTCGCGGGAATGGAGTCCGATGGACGGTTCGTCAAGCACGTAAAGCACGCCACGGAGTTTGGATCCGATCTGAGTAGCGAGCCGGATGCGTTGGCCTTCTCCGCCGGAAAGAGTGGCGGCCGAGCGGCCGAGCGAAAGGTAGCCGAGTCCGACATCGGAGAGAAACTGCAGGCGCTCGGTGATTTCGTGGACGAGGCGTCCGGCGATCGCTTGCTCGCGGCCCGTGAGTCTTATCTTGCGCGCGGTTTCCAGAGCGCGAGCGATGGGGAGCGCGGTGAACTCGGCGATCGACATCCCATTGACCTTGACAGCCAGGCTTTCGGCGCGTAGGCGCTGGCCACGACAGGCAGGGCATTCGGTGGCGGACATGTAGTCGAGCAAATATTCACGGTAATTTTCGGAGGTGGAAGATTCGAGATTTTGCCGGAGGTGGCCGATGATCCCGAGAAATCCGGTTTTGGCGACACGTTGGGGCTCGCCGTAGAGCAGAATGTTTTGAATCTTGTCGGGAAATTTCTCGAACGGTGTGGCGAGATCGATGCCATACGCCTGCGCGACCAGCTGTAGTCCATGGTTCAGATTCTGCGAGGCGGAGCCGGGACCGAGGCCGCCATCGAGCAGCGGCTTCGACCAATCCACGATGATCTTGGCGGGATCGAAATCGTAGCGGCTGCCGAGACCATGGCACTCGGGACAGGCTCCATAGGCGCTGTTGAAGGAAAACGAGCGGGGTTCGAGCTGCGGGACGCTGATGCCGCAGTCCGGACAGGCGAGAACGGAGGAGTAAAGCGTTTCTTCTCCGTTGACGACCGCGACCAGAACGAGGCCTCCACCGAGCTTCATGGCGAGCGCAACGGAAAGTTCGAGGCGATGTTCGATGCCGGGCTTGACCAGAAGGCGGTCGACGACCACCTCGATGGTGTGATTCTTGCGCCTGTCGAGTTGGAGGTCATCTTCCAGGCTGACGAGTTCGCCGTCGACGCGGGCGCGGGTAAAGCCGTGCTGGACAAGCTTCTCCATCTCCTTCTTGAATTCGCCTTTGCGGCCGCGGACGATGGGCGCCATGATCATGACGCGGTCTTCGGGCGTGAGAGCCATGACGCGCTGCACGATCTGTTCGGCGGACTGGCGTGCGATTGGCTTGCCGCATTTCGGACAATGAGGCAACCCGATAGAGGAATAAAGCAGTCGAAGGTAGTCGTAGATTTCGGTGATGGTGCCGACCGTGGAACGCGGGCTGCGGCTGGTGGTTTTCTGCTCAATGGAAATGGCCGGGCTGAGTCCATCGATGGAGTCCACGTCGGGGCGCTCCATCTGATCGAGGAATTGGCGTGCGTAGGCGGAGAGGGTTTCGACGTAGCGGCGCTGGCCCTCGGCGTAGATGGTATCGAAGGCGAGCGAGGACTTGCCGGAGCCGCTCAGGCCGGTGATGACGGTCAAGGTATTGCGAGGAATCTCGACGTCAATGTTCTTCAGGTTGTGCTGGCGCGCCCCGCGCACCGAAATCTTGGTGATGGCCATTCGCAAGAACAGTTATGGTCTTTAGCAACAACAGTTATGGACTTCCGTAATATGGACGCGTCCACAGAAATGTTGGAGAGTGAAAGTACGCAGTTCGACTGCCGTATCATAGTTGTTAACAGCCACACGGGTCAAATGCGGATAGAGTAAGTAATTTGCGGCTGCGCGAGAAAAAGGCGGCTGCCATTAAAGGCTGGTAAACGTGGACGCACTTTTCGTGGTTTTTCTAGTGAGCAGCACGGCAATCTTATCTGTTTCCTTGGGAGTCTTGGGCGCTTATTGCGCGATCCGCGGGGTACTGGCGGCAATCAACCCTGCTCGACCTTCGCATTTCCCGCGTGCGCTTGCGCATCAGAGCCAGGCCGGCGGCGACTAAACCCTTACCGGAAAAACACGACAACCTCTCCGTTCGAACATTCTCGCAAACGTCAGAATTGTTGCAGTCGCGCTATTCGGACTAGCGGCTGATGCCGGCATTCCCTCACTACTGTGGGGGGGGAGTATTTGGAAACGAGGGATTGCCAGGGGGCTGGGCTCGACGCATCAACTGGAGAAGTTGTTCGGGAGTTTTGGGCCCGCCATTAGGCTGGTTCGGATCCACTGCTTGCTGATCCGGCTGCGCACTTGCGTCGGGCTGGACTACGACAGGCTGCGCGGGCTGAGATTGCTCAGAATCGTCCTGGCTGTCGTCAGCGGAGGTATCCGAGTCATCGGTATTGTCGTCGCTCTGGGCGTCGGGCGATGAGCCCGGAGTCGCTACGCCGGGTGGCTGTCGGAAGGGTCTCGGCATTGGGATACCGCCGCGAAATACGGGCTGTGGCTGGCCCGGTTGGAAGGAGTTCGTGGGTACGTTGGCGGCGGTCTGGACTTCTCCAGACGAGGGCTTCAGAGACAACGCGATACTGGCCACGGCACTGGGATCGGATGCCGAACCCATCATGACGTAGTTGAATGGCGTTCCGTTCAGCAGAAGAGCAAGCACATCTCGCGGAGCTCCGGGGCCAACCTGGGCCACGACGCGCTCGCCAGCGGCGGCCTGAGGGACTTCGATCGAAGCTCCAGTCAGTTTGCGGACATCGCGGAGAATCTCACCTAACGTTGAATTCTGTGCCGCAATTGCCAACAATCCATTCTGATAGGTAACACGCGGCGCCGAGGCGGGAAGTTGGGTCATGGGGACTTGCGGCAGCGGGCCGGCAGGCAGTGGCGGAAGAACGAGTGGCGTCGGTTTCTTGTGAGACTTGTGGTGCGCGACCGGGGTCCGCGTCGCATTCTGCGGAACTGGCGTCGCGCTCTGATCGACGGCATGGGCAGTCAACAAGGGAGCCGCCAACAAAAGTCCTGAGAGCAACCGTGCGATCCGCTGGTTTGTGCGAGACTTCAAGCTTCCTGCTTCCTCAAGCGGCTGGCGATTTGGCAGCCATCAACGCCCCACTGAATTTTACCATTGCCAAGAGAACGGGAAAGTCGATATTTCTTGCGTGCTTGTTACTACCGGGGCCTCGGTAGATATAGACTTTGCCGCAATTCAAAACGGCCGATTGCCGGGAGCGTAGAATGCCGGAGGAGGCTTCCGTCGTGAATCACGCTTCTAAAAAGAGTCCTTGGAAGCGGCGGCGCGGACCGGCTTGGCTGGCGTTGCTGTTCCTTGCCGGGGCGTCTTATGCGCAGAATTGCCTGAGTGCGGCGGACATGGATGCGTCGGTCCGCAAGGCGCTGGAGGCTACGGCCCCGCGATATTTTGAAATGTCGGCGCGCGGGGATACGGCGGCGCTGCGGCAAAACTCCATTCCATTGGTGTCCGCGAATTTTGCCGGGGTTGACGCCGCGGTCAAAGAGAATCAGGCGGCGTTTACGGGAGCGCAGGCCACCGTTCGGCCGCCGTTTCTACTGACCGCAGAAGGCTCGGAGCCGCTCGCTCGGGCGGAATTCCTGTGCGGTGTGTTCGGCAAGACGGGTCAAACGCGGGACAGCGCGGTATTTGTGCTGAACAACCTGCCTCCAGGAAAGTATGGAGTAGTGATCCTCGACATCAGCGGCAAGGAATCGCGGACTCTGACTTTGGTGCTGCAGCAGGTAGGCACGGAGTGGGAATTGGCGGGCTATTACGCGCGCACGTCAGAAGTAGCGGGGCACGACGCGGCATGGTTCGAGCAGCGGGCACGCGAGTTCAAGGCGAAATCCGAAAACCATAACGCGTGGTTATATTATCGCGAGGCAATTGCCCTGAGTTCTCCCGTAGATTTCATGAGCACGCTCGTCACCGACAAACTCTACGACGAGGGTCACGCAACCCAGCCGAGCGATATGCCGTCGAACGGGAGCGAGGTGGATTTGAGCGCGGGGGGCAAGACTCATCGCTGGACAGAAATTTTCCCGCTGGCAGTTGGAAACGATCTTGATGTAGTCGTGAAATATGCGTCCCCGGACATTTCGAATACTCAAAAGACCTTTCAGGAAAATATGGCAGTGATCAAGGCATTGGTGGCAAAGTTTCCGGAATTGCGCAATGCGTTCGCGGGAGTCGTAGCACGGGCCGTCGATCCGTCCGGTCAGGACTACGGATCGATGCTGCCGATGAAGGAGATCAAGTAGTTTAGGGGTAGCCCACGACCGTCGGACTCGTAAGCTCTGCCGGTTTAACGAGGCATCATGTCCCTTACAGTCGAGCAACTGAACGCCGGCATTCACTACTGGCGTACAACTGATTGGCCACAGGATTTTCACAATGAGTACTACCAAACGGTCGTATCATCCCTTCGCCCTAAGGATGGGAGGTTCGATCTGGAGTGGTGGGATCGCTTTTGCTCGATACTCCGCGATTGGGCCGCAACGCGTCCCGACTCTCGCCTCATCCTAACCATGCGGACGCAGGAGCGATTTGAGCAACTTGAAAGGGCGTGGGCAACGGCGGTCGTCCCGCACCTGCAAGATGACATTGAGAAGGTAGAGTGGCGTGACATCTCAGACTTTCCGGCATTGGTAACGCAAATCAAGGTGTTGAAGTATCCGTCGCCCGTGTTCACATCGAAGTTCTGTCACTTCCTTGTCCCACGTATTTTCCCAATTGTGGACAACAAGGCGATGGGAAACCCATATGCGACATATGAGGAATACTATACGACTGCTCGAGAAGAATGGCTCAGTACCGATGGCTCAACACAAGCCGAACTTACCCGGGTTCTGATGGAAGCGATAGGTGCGCCCGTCTTCAGTGGGTTCCCCATGAAGTGCAAACTGGTTGAGTTGTGCTTGATGGGTAGGCATAACCGTGGTACTTTTGCCGTTTGATAGGTCCAGTAGATGACTGTCGCACGCGAGGAACTCTTCCGCCGACTGTATTACGCTCTTTACGGCAAGGGCCGGATATTGCGCAAATGTAATCAGTGTGGAACCGTTAGTAAAGTAACGGCCGCCTTTGTCTCGTCCGAGCCTTGTTCACGCGAGGATTGCGAAGCCGTCGACTCGCGAGAACTCACGGAAGATGAATTTTTGACAGAGCTGAATAAGGATATGGACTACCTTCCAGCCATGCGCAGAGAACTGACCTTGTCCCAAGAGGTTCAGAGATTCATCGACACTGCCTGCCAGAATACGCACGACTTCTCCGCGGAAGATCGAAGAGGAGAAGAGCAAAGACAAGCGGCAAGCGTCGTAGCCCTCATCGTTGAGGATATAGTCGCTTCTCGTGAAACGCTGACTGACGTCAAGTTCACCTCCATTGATAAGCTCGTACAAACTAACCCCGGATTGATAGAAAGTTTTCTGGATGACCGCTTCACACGCGAATTGATCAGCAAAATTCCCGGCTATGTTGATCGCACGTTGCAATTTTCGAGGCTTCACGCCCCAGACATACCATCTAGTGTCACAAACAGTTATCTCTCTGAAGCGGTGCGAGCCTATATCCTTGGCTTACCCCAAGCGTCTGTTGCACTCGGCCGCGCGGCTCTTGAGCAAGGTCTAAAGGAGAGACTTGGACGCCAACAGTCTGGCGAGTTCGTCACATTCCAAGAGCTTCTCAAGGATGCGAAAAAGTGGAACGTACTTGATCGCACGATGGAGCTCTGCGCACGAGAAGTCGCCAACGCCGGGGATCTCGTTATGCACGAAAAACCAGCAACTCTGTCGGAAGCCCTCGATGTTCTAATCAAGCTTCGCGGTTTACTTGAGCATATCTACTCGGTTGACGGGCACTACTAAATCTGTCACAAATCTCGGTTGGCAGAAGTTTCTTCAGACCTGGAGAGTCGTTTTTCGCTCGCTATCCGTCGTCCGCGCTCCTCCAGTCGTTGGGCGGCCATCAAGACCTCGAAGCCTCGAAGCAACGAGTTTTGGCGCGAAAATTTCCTGGGCAAATGACCGCCTCTGTGCGTCTCTGTGTCCTCTGTGGTTAAGAAAACCCTCTAACCCACCATTTCTCATGGGGAATCGGCGCCAAGCGTTTCGTGCGAAAAGCGAACGACGAACAGCGAACGACGAATGACGAGTCTGCCCCTAAGTCCTTTAAAAGTTATATCTTGAACACATAGTAACCAATGAGTAATCGAAACCTCACTCATTCTAAAAGAGATAGCGAGTTTCCCCAAGGAAAGTCCCTTGTTTTCAATGATACGCATAAGCCTTTATTATTCAAAGATCTAGCGGAAACCTCCCGCTAAAACATTGATTCCAAAAGATCAACGGAGGAGGGGGGACAACAGAATTCGGTCTGAATGCGAATGACGAACCGCAAACGACAAACAACGACAAGCGACGACCACCGAACGAAAATCTCACATCACTGCCGCACCTTCGAACGTGCATTCCGCCGGCGATTTATCGGGTCTCAACCCCATGAAGACTGGAGCGCGAAGTTTTACGCCCCCCTCGGCAGTTTCGTGAGTCCATTCGGAGAACTTGATTTCAGCGACCAGTTCCGGGCGCACGAAATGCACTTTGCGCAGGCCTCCAATTTCCCCGTAGAACGGATTCTTGACCGTCTCCAGCGCCTTTAGCGTCGCATACATCTCTTTGAGCGTCTTCTGGTCGAAACCTGTTCCCGCCTGGCCGACGTGTTTGAGCCGCTTCTGCTTGTCGTAGAGCCCGAGCACGAGCGATCCGAAATACGCGCGGCTCCCTTCGGGATCGGTGTAGCCTCCGATGACGCACTCCTGGCGCTGCGTAATTTTGATCTTGAGCCAGTCGCGGGAACGGGTTTCAGCGTAGAGGCTGTCGCGCTTTTTCGCGACGATACCTTCCAGTCCCTTTTGCGCAGCGGCCTGGAACAGCGCAAGACCCTTCTCGGGATAATGATCGGAAAATCGTATAACGTCGCGGTTCGTAATTCGCTCTTCGAGCAACTGCTTGCGCCGCTCCAGCGGCACGCGGCGGAGGTCGAGGTCGTCGAGATAGAGAAGATCAAAGGCATAATAGACGACAGGAACACCCTGACGTCCGGGAAGCCGCGATTTTCCGGGACGAAATCCGGTGCGCTGCTGCATCAGGCTGAAGGAAGGTCGGCCCTCGGCGTCGAGGGCGACGATCTCCCCATCGAGAATAGCGCGACTTGCCTTGACGAACTGCGGAAGCGTCGCGAGTTCGCGATATTGCGCGGTGAGGTCGTTCTGATTGCGCGACACCAGACGCACGCGTCCGTTGTCGATGAAGGCGATGGCGCGGTAACCATCCCACTTGATTTCGAACAGCCAGTTGGGATCGTCGAAGGGCTTTTCGACGGCGGTCGCGAGCATGGGAGGGATAGCTGTCGGCATGGGTTTGCGGACCGCACCAGCCAAGTTCCTTACCACGGAGGACACAGCGGGCACAGAGAAAGTCTTTTTCTTCGCTTTTATGCGGGCGTTTTTATTGCTTCCGTCGGAGGTTGACGATTGAGGCTTCTCTTTCGCGGCCTTGCTGTCCTCTGCGTGCTCCGCGGTCAGGACTTTTTTTTTACGGCGGCTTTTTTCTGGTCCATGCGAGCGACAGCATCGGCCAGCCAGGCGGCTTTGAGTTTGCCGCGAGTTGCGGGACGGCTGCTCGTCCATTCGGCGGAATCGGCATCGCCGCCAATCTGGGCCATGGTTCGCTCGGTGAGAACGGAGGTGTCGTACTTGTCGATGTCGAATTTGGGAACAACCTCGTCATCCTTCTTCTTGATGAGAAGCCACTCTGTTCCCTTGCTGCCAGGTCGTCGCCCCTTGATGTGAATGAGAGCGAAGTCGCCCTTAAGCCTCTTCCCGTTCAGTCGAAACTTGAGGTCGCCTTTTTCGAGCATGGCGTCCGCTTCTTTGTCGGTGCCGGGAAGGTATTGCCCGTCGACCGGGATAGGCGAAAGCGGCTCCCATGTGCCGACATCCCACACCATCACGGTTCCTGCTCCGTAATTGCCTTCGGGGATGGTGCCTTCGAAATCGAAGTAGGAGACCGGATGATCCTCGACCTGCATGGCAAGCCGCTTGTCATCGGGATCAAGCGACGGGCCCTTGGGAACGGCCCACGATTTCAACACACCGTCCATTTCCAGGCGAAAATCGTAGTGCAGGCGCGTTGCCCGATGGCGCTGCACGACGAAGCGGTGCCGGGATTTCTTCTCGACCTTCGGAGGTGGCTCGGGCGTCGCCTCGAAGCGCCGTTTCCGTTTGTACTCGTCGAGCGACATGGGGACTATTGTATGGCTAAGCCGTATACTGATGCCGTTTCGCGGAGTGTTGGATGAATCGGATGCGAAGATGGCAGCTTTTGGCAGTGGTTCTTGTTGGTTTTTCTTCTCTGGTGTGGGCGCGGGCCGGGGAGCTTCCGGCTGGCCTGCAGGAAAAGATAGATACCGCCGCGCGAAGAACTTTGGCGGCGACCGGCGTTCCGAGCGCTTCGATCGCGATCGTGCGGGACGGCAAAATCGCTTATCTACAAGCCTATGGTGAGGGCGCCGTTGAGCCGCACAAACGGGCATTACCCGGGATGCGTTACAGCATTGGGTCGATCAGCAAACAATTTACCGCGGCTGCAGTTCTGCTGCTGACCGAGCAGGGCAAGCTTTCACTGGACGATCCGGTGTCGCGCTTTGTGCCGAACCTGACTCGAGGCAACGAGGTGACGATTCGGGAATTGCTGTCGCATACGTCGGGGTACCAGGACTACTGGCCGCAGGACTACGTTCCTCCATTCATGTTGCAGCCGGTTACTGCCGAGAAGATTCTGGATCGTTGGGCGCGCAAGGCACTGGACTTCGATCCGGGAACGGCGTGGCAATACAGCAATACAAATTTTGTGATTGCCGGACTGATCGTGGAGAAGGCGAGCGGCGAGCCCTTGCTGCACTTTCTGAGCGAGCACATTTTTGCGCCGCTGGGAATGAAGAGCGTCATGAATATTGACCAGGAGGGGCTCACCGAAACCGACGCTACAGGCTACCTGCGATATGCGATCGGGCCGCTGCGCGTAGCTCCCAAGGAAGGCAAAGGCTGGTTGTTCGCGGCAGGCGAATTAGCCATGCCGGCCGAAGACCTGGCGAAGTGGGACATCAGCATGATCGATCAAACGGTACTGAAACCCGCGTCCTATGCGGCGATGGAGCGCGAGACCGTGCTGAGGAATGGTTTGGGGACGCGTTACGGCTTGGGCGTGAGCGTGCGAGAGGAAGTTGGGCAGCGGGCGGTTGAGCATGGTGGCGAGGTCTCCGGGTTCACCGCATATAACATGGTTTTTCCGGACTCACGGGCGGCGGTGGTGGTGCTCACGAATGAAGATTCGGTGGGGGTTTCGAGCGATCTGGCGCGGAAGATTGCGGAACTCCTCTTCAAGGACACTGATGCGGCCAAGCCCGAGGAGCAGGCACGGGCGATCTTTGCGGACTTGCAGCGGGGGAAAATCGATCGAACGTTGCTGACCGACAATTGCAACAGTTACTTCTCGGAACAGGCACTCAAGGATTTCGGCAACAGCTTGGGACCGCTCGGGACGCCGACCGAGTTCACGCAGACCACGAAAACGGAGCGCGGAGGAATGACGTTTCGGTCGTTTGACGTTCAGTTCCCGCAGAAGACGTTAGAGGTATGGGAGCGCATTATGCCGGACGGGAAGATTGAGCAGTATCAGGTGGGAGCGAAGTGAGCCGCACATGAAACGCGAATACCCGGAGTATCCGTTGATTGGAGTGGGAGCGGTTATTGTCGCGGATGGGCGTGCCCTGCTGATCCGGCGCGGCCAGGCTCCGCTGCTCGGTGAGTGGTCGTTGCCGGGCGGCGTGCTGGAATGCGGGGAGACGCTGCGCGAGGCGGCGATTCGCGAGGCGCGCGAGGAAACGGGACTGGTAGTGGAAGTGGGTGAGATGCTCGGTGTGTATGAGAGGATCATTCGAAGCGACGATGGGCGAGTGCGGTATCACTATGTACTAATCGATTTCTTGTGCCGCGCGGTGGCAGGGGAACTGAAGGCTGCGAGCGACGCAGCCGAGGTGGGATGGTTCAGCCGTGTGGAATTGCCGGCGCTTAATCTGGCCTATGATGCGAACGATGTCGTGCGTAAAGGTCTTGATGCAAAAAGCCAGGTCAGAGGTTAGAGATCAGATTGCAGAAGTGGGAACCGGCATTGCTGATCTTGAATTAACCACTGCGGTTTCACCACTGAAATCTGACCTCTTACTTCTGACCTTTGTTTCAGTCCGCCATTTTGGCGATGTGCACTGCGAAACCAGTTTTGGGCAGCAGCGACATTAGCTCGAATACTTTGAAGCCATCGCTGGTGATTTCGGTCTGACGATACACTCCGGGTTCGATGTCTGACGTTTCGTGGCGGGCCTGGAGATTGTCCAAGAACTTCTGCGCCTCTCTGGTCGAGACCTGCGCGCTCTTCGCTCTGGTTATGACCGCCTCGGTCGCATAGGAGCGTACAAGCTTCGGCCAGTATTTCTGTAGTAACTGAGTGCTGGCAAAGATATCGGCCCACACGATCTCTCCATTGACGGCTACGACCACGCCAACAGCATTCTTATCGCGGAGCTGATGGATCACGCTTTCGTAGTTGCGCTCGACGGGCGCAGCGACGGAATCGACCTGTTTCTGGACGTCCTTGTTTTCCATGACGCGGGCGTAAGAAGAAGTTGAATTCACTTCGGGGGCGGCAGTAGGCATCCCGTTCGCGATAAGCCTTCCCGCGATTGCCTGTTTCGACTTGTCGACGTTGTCCCATACCTGTTGTTGATTCTTCGCGGCCATCGCGCTTCCACGCACACTGGGAGCGGCTACAAGACCACCAATCACGCCACCGGCTCTGCCTGCACTGAAATCAGCTTTGCCGTTCGCGGCCACCCAGCGCCCAGGCTCGACGCAGAAGACGCTCAGATCCACGGGATCGCTTTCCGGCGGCACAATGCGATCCTTTCCGATAACACGATCCTGCTTGCCTCCAGTTACAATCTCGCCGGCGAGGAGTAACAACGGGCGTTTGGAGTTATTGACCAGGACAAGGCGGTTGACCTCGGCGTCACGCATCGGACGGAAATCAGGTCCGCCCTGACGGCGGCGGATCAAGCCACGCGCCTGCCCAGCTTCGGTGACGACGACGTCACCCGAGCGCAGACCTTCATCCAAGGTAATAAACTCGCTCGTGTCGTATGACTTACTGGCGACCACAGGAAAGACGGTTAGGTTACCGCTGCGGATGGGCTCGAGAAGTGAATAACGCGAGGCTTGCGGCAGTTCACTCGCGGGGAGCGAGCATGGGATGACAATTGCCGCCGCAACCAACAAGACGATCCCTGAGAGAACCACAACCAGCCGCATAAAGCGCCTCCACAATGTACTGAGACACCAATCTTCGTGCGTGTGTTCCATGGCCCAATTCGTTGGTCTACCCCGGCGCGTCAAGTTGGAAGCGCGCCGGGGAGCATTCTTGCGAGCCATCCAGGAGTGTCTTGCTCTGCTCGCTGGGGGAGAACGTACGATTTACGGTCTCTTGCGTCTAAAAAGTTGCTAGCATCATTGTGGGACATGTCACCTCGCGCCCAATCCGAAGGAGCCAACTTGGCGGCGGAGTTGTATGCCCGCAGCGGGGCGGCGGCCTATGGCGTAAGCGCGGAACAGTTCGTCTTGATCCTCGAAGAAATTCAGAAGAAGTATGTTGCGAACGCTTCAGCGGAGCAGAAGGCCGATTTTTGCGCGGCGCTCCGACTGGAGGAATTGGCATTGGCACGCGCATGTGCGTCGGGAAACGAACGGGCGTGGGAAGACTTCATCAGCCGCTACCGTCAAAAACTGCACGGCATGGCGCTGCACATTACACGGGACGGCGCGCACGCAGCAGAACTCGCCGACTCACTGTTTGCTGATCTCTACGGGGTGAGCGCGCGCAATGGGGTGCGCAATTCGAAACTTGTCTTCTATACCGGCCGCGGATCGCTCGAAGGCTGGTTGCGCACGGTCATGGCGCAGGAGTTCATCAACCGTTATCGCAAGCAGAAGCGCTCGGTGAGCCTGGAAGAGCAGACGGAGGAGGGTGTGCAGTTTGCGGCGAAGGTTCCGGAGCCGGTCAGCACTTTGGACCAACGGCTGGAGACGGCCACGGACCAGGCCCTGGCTGAGCTTTCGGCAGAAGACCGGTTTACGCTGGCGTCTTATTATCTGGATGGGCGGACGCTGGCGGAGATCGCGCGCGCGCTGGGATTGCATGAATCGAGCGTCAGCCGACGACTGGACCGGTTATCCGCCGGGCTGCGGAAGCGCATTCTGGCGGGACTGCGCGACCAGGGCATGAGCTACGCCCAGGCGACCGAGGCTTTGGAGGCAGACGTGCGGGATATTACGCTCGATTTGCGGTCGCGCTTGACGCAAGATTCCGAACCTCCGACGTTCAATAGTAGAAAGGTTCCTGCCCGGGAGGCAGGCGACGGAAGTATCGACTGACTTCGATGACTGACGTTCCAAAAATCGTGCACCACCGGCTGCGGGCCACAACACCCGGGCAGCACCGGTTGGAGCAAGTGCATCCGGAAGCGGATGTGCTGAGCGCGTTTGCTGAGCAAGCACTTTCGGTCGCGGAGCGCGAGGGCGTGTTGCAGCATCTGGCGCTGTGTGCGGATTGCCGGGATGTGATTGCCCTGGCGCTCCCAGCCATGGATCTGACCGTCATGCCAGCAGAGACTGAGAGCGAGGGCGCCGAGACTTCGTTACCGGATAAGGAGCGTTCGAATTGGCTGGCCTGGGCCGGTCTTCGGCCGACGCGTCTTCGTGGAGCTCACCTAACCTGGGCGGCTCTGGCAGCCGGCATTGCGGTGGCTATGCTAATCGGGGGACCGGCGCTAAGGCATCTGGAAAAGCCCAATTCGTCGACGACTTCTGCGGTCCGCCAGACGGTCGCGCCGGCCGCGCCATCGGAGCTTACTGCACGCGTTGCATCCGGATCTACAGGGGTAAGAGCAGGCGATGCAAAACCTAACGCCGCCGGCGTCCTAGCCCAATTGTCCGCCAACAAATCGGGAGTGGAAAAGCCATCTCGGCACGCCGAAGGCACACTGGCCACCGCTGGCAGTGCCAAGTCCGGCAATGCCCAGGCTGGCTATGCTCGGAACGACTCGTCCACGGCAGCCACGCTGGCAGCACCGGGACCGCATGGAACGCTTGCCCTCGACGAGGCGGCGAAAATGAAGGAAAGAGTCGCGGTTCCTGCAGGGTCTACATCGAACCCGCTAACTGCAGAAAGCTCCACCAGCAATCTGATGGCGCGTGAGGAGGCCCCTGCGATTATAAGAGCCAAGCCTGCCTCAGAAGCGGAAGTCAACGCACCGGAGAAAACGGCCATGGCAGGCTCTGCGGAGCAAGCAGCGGTGCCGTTGAACGGCAGGAACACATTGGTGGTAAATGGCGCGGCGGCGCAGGGCTCAACCGTAAAACAAAACGTGAGTTGGACGATTAAGGGAGGAGTGCTGCAACGTTCACTCGACGGTGGACAGAACTGGCAGGCTGCCGCGCGGGCGAAGCACCCGTTGCTATGCTATGCAAATCGCGGCCAGGAGATATGGGCTGGCGGGCAGGCGGGCACGCTCCTGCATTCGAGCGATGGCGGCACAACATGGAAGGCCGTTGGCGTGGCCTCCAAGGGGCAGCCACTCGGTTCGGATGTAACTCACATTGACGTAATGGGTCCGGTGCAAATTGTCATTGCAACGGCCAATCACGAGACCTGGATCAGCGCGGATAGCGGAACTACGTGGGAAAAGAAGTAGAACTGATCTACTGATCTCATAAATCCTTTCCCGGCCTAACCCTCCTGCCCTTCCGGGGCTAAAGCCCGCAGTTTTCTCGGCTTCGGGCGGTGCGACCAGAAGACCCACCTTTATGAGGCCAGTTCTAATAGTTGAACGTGTTCAAAAGAGTGCCGCAATGGTCGAGCCTGGGTGGCGCAATGACACCAACTGATTGACATTCGCGGCAAAAAAAACGTCCCGAGCGATTAAGCTCAGGACGCCTTCGGCAGCCCTCCCCCAGAACTGCCAAACTACGTGCTCATCCTATGTCCGCCCGGCCACGCTGTAAATGTCACTTCCGTAATGACGAAGCGAACAAGAAGTACCGCGAGCCGGCTTACCTAAGTCACCAATCGCAGATTACCCTTTGTTGCCCTCCGAGTTTAGGCTGATCCGCTGGCCATTTTGGGAGGGGCAAAGACGGAATCGACCAAGGCGGCGATCTGGTCCATGGATCCGTCGATATCGAGGGTGAAGCGGACGAGGTCAATGTCGGCGAGCGCGGGGTAAGCCGTTACAAGGTGGCTCCAGGCTGAATCCTGATCGAAGGTTACCACCATAATCTCATCATAGCCGTAGCCGAGCGAGCGCACGCGGCACAACAGATCACTCAGGTGAACAAGATAAAGGAGAGGGCTGGGGTGGGACAGCACATCGGTGTCATGATGGCAACGAGCTACGTCGGATAACTCTTGAGAAAAGTGCCAATGATCGCAGAGTATGCTGCCGGAGTCGGCGTGGGTATATCCAAGAATCTGCTGTTCGGAGATATGGAGCGGGCAGCGTTGGGCGGCGGCATGCGCCCGGCATTCGCGAAACTTCGCATGATCAATCACCGAGTTGACCAGAAATCCGAGGTCGTGGAGCAATCCCGCCAGATAGGCCTTTTCGGGATCGGGATAGCCGATTTTGCGGGCCATGGTCTGGGTAACGAGGGCGCAGCCCAGCGAGTGGCGCCAGAAGGCATTGCGGTCGAGCACCCACTTATCGGCCGGGATAGTCTGATTTATACACAAGCCGAACAGGAGCGAGCGCACCCTCTCGATGCCGAGGGTCATGACGGCGCCGCGAGCGCTTTCGACGGCACGGCATCCGAAAAGGGGAGAATTGGCCATGCGGAGACATTGGGCGGCGATGGCTCCGTCGCGGGAAACGAGTTCCACGACTTTCTCGATCCGGATGTCGTCCACCGGTAACCGCAATAACGAGAGCAGGGGCTGAAGGATGGTGGGGGCGGTCGAGATCGAGTCGAGTTTTGCAATTTGTGCTTTCAGGAAAGTGCGCCGTTCGTCTTTGATGGCCTGGTTCATGGCTTGCCTCCGGCGACCAGCCCGACTGGCGGCTTCCAATATGCCGTGGTTCCTGGAAAGTGGACCAACCGGAAGGCCTCGTCGACCTGAAACAGGGACTCGGCATGTCCCAGAAAGAAATAGCCTCCCGGAAGCAGGTTGGCATAAAAGTGCTGGACGACGCGCCGCTTCGACGCGAGATCGAAGTAAATGAGAACGTTGCAGCAAAAGATGACGTCGATTCCTTTCAGAAAAACCATCTTGCTGTCATCGCTGAGGTTGACGCGGTCAAAACGAATGTGCGATTTGAGCAGATCGTTGACGACAAGCTTGTTGCTGCCAGCATCTTTGAAGTATTTCGCGCGCTGCGCGGCGGTGACATTGCGGAGCGCGTAATCTCCGTAAACACCGGCTTTCGACGCGGCGAGCGAGTTGCTATTCAAGTCGGTGGCGAGGATGTCGAAGGTCCAACCCGCGAGCTGCTTTTCTTCGAGGAGAAACATCGCCAGCGTGTAAGGCTCCTCTCCGGTCGAACAGCCGGCCGACCAGATTCGGAGCCGCTTCAGACCCATGGCCGTCTTGGACTGGATAACTTGGGGAAGAATGACGGTGCTGAGCGCATCCAGCTGGGCGGGATGACGAAACATGTAGGTTTCGCCAATCGTGATTTCGTTGAGCAGCAGATGCAGTTCGTCGTTGCGATTGGGGCGAATGGTGAGGTCTTCGAGATAGTCGGAGGGGCTGGCGGCGCCGCAGACCGCCATACGGCGCGTGCAACTGGAAACCAGCAGGTAAAGCTTCTGCTCGGCATGATAGATTCCCGAGATGCGGTAGATCAGATCGCGGATCTTCAAGTAGGCGGGATCTCCAGCACTGGTTGCGGGAGGCGCCGCCGATTTTTCTTTTGCAAGTTCGATAGCCATTCGACGGACATTTCCTGTTTTTCGCCAGCCTCACTGCGGGCTGCGCAAAACAAACGTTCTTCAACCGCGAGCAGCACTCGCGGAGTTTCTGCGAAACGATACCCGGCGCACGATTTCGTCCACGATGCCGCTCAAGGGACAGATGCGATCGGCGAGGTTGGCGGCAACCACGCTGCCGGGCATACCCCAGACCACCGCGCTCGCTTCATCCTGGACGATCACGGCGCCGCCCGCTTGCCGGATCGCGGCCGAACCGCGGGTAGCGTCGGCACCCATTCCGGTCAGCACCACGGCCAATACTTTGTCGCCAAAAGCGTGCGCGACCGAGCGGAAAAGGACATCCGCTGCCGGCCGGCAGGAATTCTCCGGCGCATCCTGGTTAAGACCGAGCACACAGTCGTTTCCTCTACGGACCACTGTCATGTGGTAGTCACCGGGTGCGATCCAAACCTGTCCTTTCTCGATTTTCTGGCCCTGCTTGCCTTCCTCGACCCTGAGTTGGGTAAGGGTGTCGAGGCGCGCCGCCAGCAGCCGGGTAAACATGGCCGGCATATGCTGCACGATCACGATAGGCACGGGGAAATCCAGCGGGAATTTCGGAATCAGATCCCCCAAAGCGTTGGGACCTCCGGTGGAAGTAGCGATGGCGACGAGATCGATGCGGGCGGGCGGATCGATGCGAGTGGGCGGATGGTGGGCCGGGGCGGGGACAGGGATAACGATGGGAGGCGCGCTCAAACGGAATGTTCCGCGCGGCGCACAGAGCGCCTTGATCTTCGGGATCAGTTCCTGACGGACGCGCTCGCACGCCTCCTCCCGGCTGCCCGCGTGGGAAGGCTTGGTCGCGTAATCGCTGGCGCCGCGCGCCAGGGCTTCGACAGTTGCGGCCGCGCCCGGCCCGGTCAGCGTACTGAACATGATGACCGGCAACCGCGAATCGAGCTTGCGGATCTCGACCAGCGTTTCGATGCCATTCATTCCGGGCATCTCTACGTCGAGCGTAACCAGATCCGGCTTAAGATCGGGAATCTTCTGGAGCGCCAAGTGGCCGGTGCCCGCCATGCCGGCGACGACAATCTCCGGGTCCGCTGCCAGCACATCCGTGAGCTGGCGGCGAATTACCGCAGAATCGTCGACGATCAATACCCGGATTGGCGACACGGCAGAACTCCTCGGTGTGATTCGGCTGGCCGGAATGACGGAGCCAGCATGCAACCAGCGCTTTCGGCCCTGAGCGATCTATCAGCGACCGGCGGCGGCACGGCGATAGGCCGACGGCGCAGCCGCAGCGTGGCTCTTGTTTGCCTCGCCTACCTTGAAGCGCCCGACCAGTTCGCGCAGTTCATTGGCCATGGCCGCCAGGTGCTGAGTAGCAGTCTGCGCCTCGCCGACGTTAGTCGAGGTATCCTGCGCCGCCTGCGCAACCCCGCTGATGTTGCTGGAGATCGTGCTCGCGCCGCGCGCGGCTTCCGAAACATTGCGCGCCATTTCTCCGGTGGTCGCACTCTGTTCCTCAACCGCGGTCGCGATCGTGGTCGAGATATGGCTGATCTTGTCGATCACCCCGCGAATCCCGCCGATGGCGTTCACCGCTCCGGCCGTATTCTCCTGAATGACAGTGATCTTCCCGCCAATTTCCTCGGTGGCCTTGGCCGTCTGTTTCGCCAGTTCCTTGACTTCGTTGGCGACCACCGCGAAGCCCTTGCCCGCTTCTCCCGCACGCGCGGCCTCGATGGTCGCGTTCAAGGCGAGGAGGTTAGTTTGCTGCGCAATCGAAGTGATGACCTCGACGACTTTGCCGATCTCGGCGCTCGAAGAACCGAGCTTGGCTACGGTCTGGTTCGCGGCCTCGGCGGCGGTAACCGCTTCACCCGCGACGCGCGCCGCTTCGGTTGCGTTCTTGGCAATCTCGCCGATAGTGGCATTCATCTCCTCGGAGCCTGAGGCGAGAGTCTGCAGACTGGAATTCACCTGGGCGCCGGCGTCGGCCACCACTTTCGCCTGCGCGGTTGTCTCTTCGGAGTTGGCCGTGATCTGCTGGCTGGTCGCGGATAGTTCTTCGCCTGCCGCCGCTACCTTTTCTACGTTCTCGGCGATGACCATGATCGTGCTCTTTAAACTGGCGCTCATTTTGTTGATTTCCCTGGTCAGATCGCCCAGTTCGTCCGCGCTCGTTACTTTTAGCTCTTCCATGGTCAGATCGCCGGCCGCGATCGCCTCCGCATGCTTCAAAATCGACTGGGTTGTGCCAGAGATGCTGTGGCTCAAAAAAATGGCGACAAAGATGCCGATGCCCAAAGCCACGAGAGTGGTCAGAGCCATGGTCAAGTTGAGGGAGTCGTTCTTCGCGGTTGTCGCTTCCTCGGTCTTGCCCATTAGCATGTCAAATGAATCTGACATACCATCGACATGATTCTTAATTGCCTCGTTGACCGGAATAGCCCCGTCAGAAAATTTGTCCCCCGCTTTAACGACAGCATTACTCTCGCCGCTAGCAGCATCATTCATTGCCTCATTCTCGGCTGCCCGGAGCACGGGAAGTTGCCGCTTCATGGCAGCCAGACGGTCACGATTCTCCTGAAGAGTCCAGTGGGGAGCCAATTCGTCCAACTTGGCTACGTCCTTGTCGACCTCGCTCCAAACTGCATCGAATGATTTCTTCGCCTCTTCCCTTCTAGAATGCTCTTGTCCTGCAAGAATGACCTGCCGGCCCTTGCTCGCTGTCTGATTTAGATCCCGCTCCAGTTCCCTGGCAACCTTAGCCTGTGGGATCCGCACCTCGAAAGTAAAGCGCTCGTTTTGCCGAATGTCGGAGGACTTTAGATAGGTGACGGTGGAGCTCACCACCATAAGGGCCAGAACGCAGCCAAAGCCCAGGCCCAGTTTCTTTCCCAGTGTAAGTTTCATTTGTCCCTCGTAAGAGATGCCGCATTTGAAGCCAAAGTTTTCACCGGCCTTACCGCCGCTCCGCAGCGGAGCCTTGATCGCCGAACTCGCCGCTCCGAGCTCGCCTGCCTGTCCCTAGCTCGCGGCCCGGATTTCGCACGCCCGCTCGGTGTCGAGCACGTGCATCAACTGGCCTTCGAGCTTGTGGACGCCGAGAATTACCGAGCGCAGCCGGGGGGAGAGCGTTTCGGGCGCGGGCTCAAAGGTTTCATCGGCGACCTCGAGGACATTGCCGACCTCGTCGGCCAGCAGGCAGACCGTGCCCTGGTCGGCGCGCACCATCAGACACACGGGCTTCATACTGGGAGAACGCTCGGCGAGTTCCAGCTGGCGGCGCAGTTCCAAAGCGACCACCACCTGCCCGCGCAGGTTCATCAAGCCGCTGACGACCGCCGGCGCCAGGGGCACCGGGCGCAGCTCGCGGAAGGCGACGACTTCCTGAATCTTCTGCGACTCGATGCCAAAGAGCAGGTGATCGAGATAAAACGAACAGAATTGACGTGTCTCCGGCATGAATTCAGCTCCTGGCCGCACTGGCCACATTCGACTCGGGTGGCTCGAATGATTCTCCGGCGGTCAGGATGGCCGGCACATCCAGCAACTCGGTCACCCGTTCCGAGATCACCGAGGAATAGAGCACGCCCTTGCGCGTGGAAGCGGATTGCGGCCCCGAGCCGCTTTCGACAATGTCGAGGATCTCGTTCACCACCAAGCCGAAGGAATGGCCCTGGTTCTCGAGCACCAAAACCTGCAGGTTGGCGCGGGTCGGCAGCGTGAGAACGTCATCGGAGCGATTCAGGTTGCGCCGTTCTTCGAGCGCATGGCTGATGCGAATGAGCGGGAGAATCTGTCCCCGGTACTGGGTGACCCATTGATTGCCGGAGCGTTCCACGTCGGCCCCGGGAATGTTTTCAAGCCGAGCCAACATGCTCAGGGGCACGGCCATGCGCGAACCGGCACGGCCCGCGAACAGAACCAGTTTCTGCAGGTTGCGTTCTTCCATTTTGGCCTGCTCCTGTTCGGCGCGCGCCCGCTCGTGCGTCTCGGCCACAATGCTGGAGGACTGGGCGAGGCCGAGCACATCCAAAATGAGCGCCACTTTGCCGTCGCCCATGATGGTCGCTCCGGCATAGACGCTGATATGTTTCAGGTGCCGGCCCAGCGGCTTGACCACAATCTCCTCGGTGTCAGAGATTTCGTCGACCACCAACCCGAACTTCCGGCCATCGGCCTGCAAAACGACGATGTTGACGCGCTCAAGTCCATCGCCGCGAACATCCCCGCGGGCTTTCCCGCGAACATCCCCACGAACCAAGGCACCACCGGGGGTACTTTCGTCTTCGGCGAGATCGGTCCTGAGCACCTGCTTCAGGTGTACCAGAGGCAGCAAGCGGCCGCGCAGCCGGTACACCGGCACGCCGTGGATCATCTCGACGCCCTTGCGAGCCTGGTCGCCATCGAGGCCGACCAGTTCGAGCAGACTGACTTGCGGGATCGCGTAACGCTCGCCGGCACTGGTCACAATGAGGGCGGGAACAATGGCGAGCGTAAGTGGGATCTTGACCTTGACGCTGGTGCCCTTGCCGGGAGTGGAATGCAAGTCGACGGTGCCGCCGATGCGCTCAATATTGGTTTTGACAACATCCATGCCGACGCCCCGGCCCGACACGTTGGTGACCTTTTCGGCCGTCGAAAGGCCGGGGAGAAACACCAGATTGGACGCCTCGCGCTCGCTCAGGCGCGCCGCCTGATCGGCGCTGATCAATCCCTTCAGGACCGCCTTCTGCACAACTTTTTCGAGATTCAGGCCGGCGCCGTCGTCCGAGATCTCGATGTTGACTTGTCCACCTTCGTGGAAGGCGCGGAGCGAGAGCACACCCTCGGGATCCTTGCCGGCGGCCTCGCGGACTTGCGGGTGTTCGATGCCGTGATCGACGGCGTTGCGCACCAGATGAGTCATCGGATCCTTGATGGCCTCGATCAGCGTCTTGTCGAGTTCGGTCTCCTGCCCCTCCATCTCAATCCGCACCCGCTTGCCGCAGGCCAGGGCAACATCGCGGACGGTTCTCGGGAAGCGGCCCCAAATGCCGCCAATCGGCTGCATGCGCGTCTTCATGACGCTCTCCTGCAACTCGCTGGCGATCAAGTTCAGCCTTTGCCCGGCCGTTACCAGGCCGGTCTCTTCGGTCCGCTTGGTGAATTGCAGGATCTGATTGCGCGCCAGCACCAGTTCGCCGACCAGGTTCATCAACTGGTCGAGCAGGCCCACGTCGACGCGAATGGTGCTTTCACTGACGCTTTGGCCCTGCGCTTGTTGCAGGTGGAGAGCTTCGAGTACCTCATGGGGCTTGATCGCGCCTTGCTCGACCAGAATCTCGCCTAAACGTCGCGAGGCCGCTTTGCCCGGCTCGGTGCTCGGCTCGGTGACCGCCTCGGCCACTTCACTTTCCGTCGCTTCGTCGGCGCTGGCCGGGACCTTCGCGGCAGGTATCGCCGGCGAAGGCGATTCGCCCGGCGCACTGGCGGGCGGAGCGGGCGCGAGATCAGACGACTCTAGGGGCGCGTTTTGTTGCCCCAGTCGGGTCAAGCTGGCGATCAATTCCCGATCGTCACGCTCGCCCTCGCTTCCCGCCTCTTCAATGCTGGCAAGCATCTGGCGAACAGCATCGACCATGGCAAGCAATGCCGTGGTCAGTTCGGGATGGAGGCTGAGTTGCCCGTCGCGCAGCTTCGCCAGCAGATTCTCGCCCACATGAGCGACGGCTTCCAGTTTGCCGAAACCCAGAAACCCAGTCGTCCCCTTAATGGTGTGGATGGTGCGGAAGATACTGGCGAGAATTTCCCGGTCCGAAGGGTGTTTTTCCAAATCAACCAGGTCACGGTCGAGCCGATCGAGATTCTCGTGGCTTTCGACCAGAAATTCCTTCACGATGTCGTCGGAATCATTCATGGCATTACTTTCTCAATCGGAGGAATCGTTCTCCAACTTGAGTCCGGGTGCGGCGCGGCGCGCGAGATCGGAACTTCCCCTTTGCAGGGAGATTCTTTTTCATTAGGAAACCCACACAAAGCCTGGGCACCTCTGCGTCGAAGCACGTGAGGGACCGAAAGGCTGTGAGCCGATTTCACACGGCCCATTCGTGCGGGCTTGGCTAGTGTCCGCTTCTTATAGATTCGTGGGATAAGTCAGGGGTAAGATTCACCGGGCCGGTGGAGCGTATCGGGGTAAAGCCCCCGATTTCCAGGCGGGGCTGCGGCGCGGCTGAAAGCCGTGCCCTTCCAGATGGAGCCCCTTTAATTTCGACTAACTTGCATCTCCTACAAGCCTGGTCCAGTGGGATAGGCTGGCAAGTCTGGCGGACGCGGTGGCAGCGTCTTGGGATTAGCCTTGATTTCTTCCATCAGCATCCCGATCGCCTTTTCCAGTTGCGGATCTTGTCCCTTGAAAACGAGATCGGGGGGGTTATCCACGACCACATCGGGCTGAACGCCATGGTTTTCGATGATCCACTTACTGTCGAGTCCGTACCTTGAGAACTCCGGCCGCGTGATGTAGCCGCCATCCATCAAAGGTACTTCGCCGCGGATTCCGCGTACTCCGCCCCAAGTTCGCTCGCCGATGAGCGGCCCCAGTTTGTACTGCTTGAACATGGAACTGAAGATGTCTCCATCGGACGCGGCGTAGTGGTTGGTCACACAGGCCATGTATCCATTAAAGACGACTGGCGGAACCGGTCCCGATTCCCAGTTGCGGGCACTGTCCATCCCGATGAGTATGCGACGGAGCCGTTCAAGAATCAGCTGATCGACAAATCCGCCGCCGTTGTAGCGGACGTCGAAAATGATTCCTTCCTTGCGAATCTGCGGGAAGTATTGCCGCACGAACTCGTTGAGGCCTTCCCCGCCCATATTGGGCAGATAGACGTAGCCGATACGCCCGCCGCTGGCCGCATCCACCTTCTTGCGATTGGTCTCGATCATGTTGTGCTCGCGCAGGCTGTACTCATCGGCGATCGGCTTGACGACTACCTTGCGGGCTCCGTCGGCGGTGGGCTTGGAGTTGACGGTTAACGTCACGACCTCGTTGGCCGCATTGACGAGCAACTCGTCGGGAGTTTGTGGAGAACGCAGGGCACGTCCGTTGATCGCCAGCAGGTAATCGCCTTCCTTTACATTCACGCCGGGCTCGGTCAAAGGAGAGCGGGCACGCGCGTCCCAGTTCTCGCCGGGAATGATTTTCCTGAAGCGGTACACGCCGGTCGAGGAATCGACTTCATAGTCAGCGCCCAGCAATCCAACGTGGACCGGGTGCAGGTCGGGGTAGTCGCCGCCGCCTACGTAAGTGTGCGAATTCGACAACTCGCCGATCATCTCGCCCAGAATGTAAGTCAGAGAATACCGGTCCGCGACATAGGGAAGTAATTGCGCATACTGGTCGCGAACTTTTGGCCAATCGACTCCGTTCATTTCGGGTTCGAAGAAGTAGTCGCGTTCCTGGCGCCATACTTCGTTGTACATTTCTTTCCATTCCAGGGGAGGATCGACCTCGACTCGCATGCCGCTTAAGTTGAGCGCGCCGTCACCCGGCTTGTGAGGAGTGTCGGTTGGCTTGGCGTCAATGATGCCGAACTTGAAACCTTCTCCGTCGGTACGGTAGAGCAGCTTGGAGCCGTCAAAAGAAAGCACGAACCGGTCCGCGCCCTCGATGAGCACCTTATCTTTGCGATCCTTGAGATCATAGGCATGAATTGCCGGAGTTTCTCCCGGCAGCGGTCCCGAGAGGCCCCGAATCGGAGCACTGGAGTAGTAGATTGCATCTTTAGACACGTCGAAACTTCGAATTACAGCAGGCGGAGTAGCGAGCGCCACAATTCGCTCCTGGATGCCGTCGAGATCAATCTTGAAAACCCGTGGCGGCTGCGAGCTCTCGGTTTCGACAGCCTTCTCTTCAGTCTTCTGCTCTTTTCCCTCGTTATTGGGCGGTTGCTTATTTTTCTTGCTTCCATTGGGTTCGGGTGACGGCATAGTGAGAGCGGGCTCTTCAGGCTTCACCTTGGTTTCGTCGCTCAAGGCCGGGAATGGCGAGGGTTCGTTCGCGGTCAGCGTGACCACATACACGCGGGTTGTTTTGGGATTCGCGAATTCGAAATCGATGTTGCCGAGAACTTCGTTGTAATCCCGATCGGAAAGGAAGTAAAGGTAACGTTTGCCGCGGTCAAACACGGGCGCATAGCTGTTGTTCAGAGTTGAAGTAACGGCCGTGATTTTGCGATCCGCCAAGCCGTACAGGTAGACGACCGAAAAGCCGGACTCCATCTGCTTGTCGTAGGCGAGCCATTGGCTATCCGGTGACCAACTGTAGTTCTGAATTTCAGCATATTTGCCGCGATCGACTTCGACCGGCTTCTTTGACTTGATATTGATATACCAGAGTTTCAAATTCTGGTCCGCCCAGGCGATCTTCGAGGCGTCCGGAGACCATGCGGGCTGAAACATGAAGCCTTTGTGGCCGCTTGTAATCTGCTCCTCGGGCCCCATGCCATCTTGAGGAGCGATATAAATTTCGTCTTCGCCGGTGCGGTCGGAAACATAGGCGATCCATTCTCCGCTGGGCGACCACGCCACTTTTTGTTCGCGCACGCCGGGTGAGTTGGTCAGGTTGCGAACGCTTCCTTCTTTTGCGGGAACGGTGAGGACCTCTCCGCGCGCGCCAAACACTGCCCGCTTGCCGTCCGGTGCGAGGTCGAAGTCGGTAATGTGCCGGCTTGCGTCCTCCCAATGCTTCATGGCCTGGCCGCGGTCGCCGTCCACGTAAATCGCCAGTTTTTTCGGCTGCCGCGTTGCAAGATCGAAGGAGTAAAGATAACCGCCATTCTCAAAGATAATGGCATCCGGGCCCATGCTTGGCCACATGACATCGAACTCGTCGAACTTGGTCAGTTGCTCGACCTGTTTGCTGCCGAGGTCGTAGCTGTAAATGTTCAGGCGATGCTCGGGTCCGCGATCCGACGTAAAGAAGATCGTTTTGCCGTGCCACATGGGAAACGTATCCGTGTACTCGGTATGGGGCACAACCTCGTCCACAACATTCTTCTTCAGATCGTAGATGGTAATGTCCTGCGCCATGCCGCCGGTGTAGCGCTTCCATTGGCGGAAGTTGCGGAAGATTCGGTTGTAGGCGATCTTTTCACCATCCGGTGAATAGGAAAGAAGTCCGCCTTTCTCCATGAACATGGGCTGTGGCAACCCACCCTGGACGCTGACGGTATAAGGACGTTTGATCCATCCGTTGGAAGCATCGCGACGCGAAAGAAAGATGACGTTCTTGCCGTCAGGCGTCCAGCCAATCACCTGGTTGAGCACGCCCATGCGATCGCTGAGGGGCTGTGCCTGTCCTTGATAAAAGGTCAATTGCTTCGGCTGCCCGCCGTCGGAGGGCATGACATACACATTGAAGTCCCCGTCATATTGGGCTGTGAACGCCAGCCACTTTCCATCCGGCGAGAATTTCGGAAAGAGCTCGCGCCCGGGATGCGAAGTGACCCGGCGGGCCTCGCCTCCCGAACTTGACGCCAGCCAGAGATCGCCCGCATACACGAATGCAATCTTGTCTTTATGAATGTCGGGAAAAAGCAGCAAGCGGCCTTCCTGCATTTCCTGGGCTGTGAGCGAGCAAGCGCACGCGACGACGATGAACGCGAGAAAATTCCGGATGGAAATCATGGGGGGCTCCTATCGGGAGATCTTTGCGGAGATGATTCGCAAACGGGAAACAAGTTGGACAACGTCGGATTGTATCAGCTTGGGTGTTACCTGCTGCGAATCTTGAGCGTAATTTTTATTTCAAGGATTCGGCACGTTGGCGGAAGCCCGCACCGCTTCCTGACAGGCGGCAGCCGCGGTCAACACTTTGTCAAACGCTGTATCTGTTCGGAGTTTCGCGAGCATAGGATCGGCAAGCAGATTGGAGTAAGCGCAATAGTTCTGCTCGACCGCACTCTCGAGCATGTGAAGCGCCGCTTGTTTCTTGCCACAGTAGGCGAGGATCGCACCCTCGTAGTACCAGGTTTCAGGGTCGGGATCGGTGGGCAGATTGGTTTCGGCATCATGGGCGATGCGGTCGAGTTCAGAGGGCGGCCGCAACCCCAGGCAGGCCTCGAGCAGATCGCGATGATAGCGCGGCGTGGTGGGCATGCTCTTCACGGCCTCGCGCGCCTCCTGAACTTTTCCTTCCCGCAGAAGTATCGAAGGCATGGCATAGGCCGCCCATTCCGACCCGGCGTCGAGACGAACAAAATCGGCCGCCCGATCCGTCTTGCCCAGCTCCGCAAAGGTCCAGGCGCAGGAACGGAAGGTATAGTTGCCGGGATCCAGCGCGACCGCCGTGTTGCATTCACTGGCCGCCTGCTCGAGCATGCCCGCATAGCGGTAGACATAGCTCATCACGAAATGAGCCTCGGCACTATCGGGGCGTCGTTTCACGAGTTCCTGCGCGGATTCGTAAGCCTTGCCAAGCTCGCCGCGCTCCACGTGGTTGGTAATCAATTGTCCGGCAGCGACGACCAGGTTGGGGTCAAGGGCGACGGCGCGTTCGTAAGCCTCGTTGGAGCGCTTAAACATCGCCTCGCCGCCATCGGAATAGTCGGAGTCGTAATAGCAGCGCACGCCGAGTTGCTCCCACGCCGGCGCGTAGGTGGGATCCATCGCGACCACATGCTCGAGCACGGCGATAGCATCCTTGTTGGGTCCGGCATCGTGGGGCAGGGCCAGGCTGTGCAGGTAAAGATCGTAAGCCTCAGGATTTTTCGGGCGCGTTCCAGTATTGAGGAAACCGCCGGCGGCGCCAAGGGCGGGCAGCAGTCCCTGCCGTATTTGGACGCCCATCTGCGCCTGCAAGGCGATCAGATCGTCGGCGGGTGCGGTCAAATTCGCCTGCCACAACAGCCGGTTGCCTTCGACTTGAATCGCCTCCAGCGTGATGAGCAAGCGATCTCCTTGCTTCAAGAAGTGTCCGGTAATCACGTTGGCCACGTGTATCTCGCGGCCTGCTTTGGCTGGGTCGACGTCGTTGCCGACGAACTTCCGGGTAATCGCCGACGGCCGCACATCGAGGCTGCGAGTATAGGTGAGCGTGTTGGCAATTTCGTCGGAGAGCGCGAAGCGCAGAAACTCCACGCTGATGTCGCCATTCAAATTCTGCAAGGGCAACACGGCGATCGTGTTCCTGGCCGCGCCAACTGTAATCCCATCCCTTTGTTTGAACCACCACGCCCCGACCGCGATCAGCACGGTCAACAGCAAGGCGCTCACGCCGAGAAGAATATAGGTGGACCATTTCGTGGTGGCCTGGAAGGTGGTGGTGGCAATGCGATATGGCAAAACCGGACGCCGGAAACCGCTCTTGGTCAAACCGGATGCGGTTTCCCTGCGCAAGGACTGCAGATCGCCCTTCATCGCGATGGCATCGGGATAGCGATGGCCGCGTTCTTTCTCCATGGCGCGGCCGATGATGCCTTCCAGATCCACGGGCAGCGCCGGGTTCAGGTGCAGCGGAGAGACGGGTTTCTGATTGAGGACGGCATCGAGGGTGGTGACTACGTTCCCGGTGGCAAATGGCTTCTTGCCGGTAGCCATTTCATAGAGCACGACGCCGAGTGAAAACAGATCGCTGCGGGCATCCAGTTCTTCTCCGCGCGCCTGCTCGGGAGACATATAAACGGCCGTTCCCGGGATCACGCCCATGGCGGTCAGCGAATCTTCGAGCGCGGCCTCGCTGGAGTTCGGATCGTGAACGATCTTGGCCAGTCCAAAATCGAGAATCTTCGTCTGACCATTCTGCGAAACAAAAATATTGGCGGGCTTGATATCGCGATGGATGATTCCTTTGGCATGGGAGGCGGCGAGCGCATCGGCCACCTGGATGCCGATGTCGAGAATCTCGTCCACGTCCATCTTCCGGCTGCGCATCAGGTCCTTGAGGCTGGTGCCTTCGAGCTTCTCCATGACAATGAAGGGATGGCCACCGTTGTCTTCAATGTCGTGGATGGTGCAGATGCCGGGATGGTTCAACTGCGAGGCGGCACGCGCCTCACGTACAAAGCGGTCCAGTGATTTGGGGTCGCTGGCCATTTCGAGAGGAATAAATTTCAGGGCCACATGCCGTGCCAGCCGCGTGTCTTCGGCCTCATACACGACGCCCATGCCACCACCACCAAGCTTTCCGATGATGTGATAGTGGGATACTGTCTGGCCAATCATTGCACGCACTCACTGCCGTCGGCGGTAATGTTAGGCTTCGGCGCGCAACCCGGTCAAGACAATGGGAACCTTCACATGCGGGGTGGGTGTGGATTCCCTTGGGGAAACGGTTGGACGGAATCGATCGTCGCCGCGATTCGCAATCGGTCTCAAGTCTGCGCAAAGGCCGCCGAAGCGGCCCTCGCGCGCGTGAGTTCGCTATTTTTCGAACTGAATCTTGCCAAAGGTTCCAGCCAGGTTATTGGCAGGACCGGCGGTGAAGAAGAGCTGGTTCTTGGCGCCGTTGTTGGCCGTGCCTCCGCCGAACTCGATGCCCCAGAGCTGATTGATGTGGATTGCTTTGCCGTTCATGTCTTTGACCGTCCCGACAAACTCTCCACTCTCAAGGTTAAAGCCGTTGACGGTACCGCTGTTGGTATTGTTCGAAACCAGGAGAGTGTTGCTGAGCGGTCCGAAGTTCTTGGGTGCCACAGCAAAGCCCCAAGGTTGGGCCAGCGGATGACCCGAAATGAGGTGGCGCACAAAGGCTCCCTCTTCGCTGTAGATGTCAACGTAGCCGGTCGGGCTTTCGTCTACTGGGGCAAACGCGACATACAGCAAGCCGTTGATGTCCTGAATACCGAACGGAGCGTTTCCCTCGGGAAGGGTCGAGTCGGTAAACGAGGTCACGAGGTTAAAGTTTCCGTCATACACGTCCACCTTGTTATTGGCGAGATCGGTTGCGTAAAGAAAATTCCCCGATGGGTAACTCGTAATTGCGAGCGCTGTATAGATTGCGCCCGAGGCCGAGTTATCCACGGCGATGATCGCGTCATTCGGGTTCGATTGCGGAGCCCATCCGCTGATGGTGCCATCCAGGGTCGCAAACAGAAAGATGGCAGGCCATCCCTGCACCGCAAAGTCCGGCGAAGCGTTGACGACAATTCCTGTCGGCTGACCGGGACCCTTGCCGGATGCCGATGGAATCAGGACTTTTAAGCCCTTCTCGACGCCTGTCCCGGTGTAGAGCGTGGACCAGCCGGAACCCTGGTCGCTGATCCAGAACGGCCCGCCTGATCCATAGGTGAGTCCCCAGCCGTTTACCAGGAGCGGATCGACGTGTTTGGCATCGCCGACCTGATTTGAAACGAGGTTAGTCAGTTGATATTGGGCCACGGCTGCGCTCGATACCAACAGGATGGCGAGCCCGAGGCAAAACGCGAAAGCAATTTTTTTGCGCTGCATACAATTTCCTCCTGGGATTCTGCAAAGTGCGCAGGACGAGTCATCTGGCAAGCGAATCGGTGAGGCCTGCGAAATCGCCTGCTCGATATTCCTCGAACCTGCTGGCAATCGCATGCTAGAGGCGCTGCCGCAGACGGGTTGTCACGGTAATGTCACCTGTTTGTACAATTCCTGTTCGAAGAGGATTGAGCCCGTTCCGAGCGACGACTGATCTCGATATTTCTGGACCTATCGAATCCAATTTCGGTCGTTGAGGAATAAGGAGTTAGGAATAAAGTATTGTTGAATCAATGAGTTAGCGATTATTCGCGAGTGGCTACATCCCGAAGAAAGTCTCGGCAATTAACTTGTCGTTCGCTAAGGGGGAGGGCCGCAGAGCGCGCTCCAACGACTGAATAGTCTGTCGAAAAACTCGCGATTCAAAACCAGAACTTGCGGATCGCTAAACCGTACCCTGACACGAAGCCGAGTTCGGTCAACCCGGCGCTCTTCTTAGACGCGTACAATTACCTTCTACCTGGAATTCCAGACGTAAGCACTGGCGAAGGCGGAGGACAGTAATGCCCGAAATTGTCGAGTGGCACGGCGGTGGACGGACGCCACGGCGACGCCGGTTTGTCCTTGTTTTTATCCTGATAGGCATCATCGTTTTGGGCAGTGGGACGGCGTTATCGTATTATGTCAGCCGCCTCTGGTTCGAATCCCTCGGCTACGGAGACGTATTTCTCAAGAGCCTGAGCCTGCAGTGGACGGTGTTCGCGGCATTTTCGGCAGCTACATTTTTCGTTCTGTATGGATGGTTCCTGGCGCTGAGGCGGGCATATCAGCCAGATCTGCTGGGCGGCGGGATTATTTACATTGGCGGGCAGCCGCTGAAACTTCCGGTCGAGCGGATTCTGCGGCTCATCGTGCTGGTGGTTTCGCTCTTGATCGCCGCAGTGACCGGGGCCAGCATGAGCGCGGAATGGCCGACGTTTGCGCTCTACTGGTATGCGCCGCGGACGGCGGGCGGTATTCTGGATCCAATCTTCGGCAGGCCGCTGCACTTTTATCTGTTCACGCTTCCGGTATGGCAGTTCTTTACGGGCTGGCTACTGACGCTCGCTGTAATTGCCTGCATCGTCGCTGTCTTCTTTATTCTGATTACCGGCAGCGCCCGGGTCTTCGCGGGGCGCCGGGGAAGTTCGATTCCGTTGCCGTGGCGCGGTTTCTCGATTGCGTTTGCGTTTTTGTTGCTGATCCTTGCGATGCGCGTTTATCTGAGCCGGTTCGATGCATTGTTCGAGGAGCACACGGTCTTTTCCGGCGTCAATTACACCGATGCGCATATAACGCTTGCCGGGCTGCTGGTGGTCTGTGCGGCGCTGGTGGTGGGCGCTGCTATTGCATTGATCAACGTGGTATCGGCGCCGCGCGTGCGCTGGCTGGGGGCAGCGGTGGTTCCGGCGGTGGTTTGTTACCTTGCCGTTCAGATTATTGGCTGGTATGTCGGCAACTTTATCGTGAAGCCGAACGAACTGGTTCGCGAACGTCCTTACATTGCCTACAACATCGAGATGACGCGGCGGGCTTATGGACTGGACCGCGTGATGCAGCGCGAATTTCCGGCCGAGACGACGGTGGGGGCGGCCGATCCGGCGAACAATCAGGCTACGCTGCAGAATATACGGCTATGGGACTGGCGCGCACTGCAGGACACTCTGAGACAGATTCAGGAAATCCGAACGTACTACGATTTCCCCGACATCGACATCGACCGCTACGAGATCGACGGCAATATGCGCGAGGTGATGCTGGCCACCCGCGAGTTGAGCGTCGACAAGCTACCGGATAGCAGCCGCAACTGGATCAACGAAAAGCTGATTTATACGCACGGATACGGAATCACCATGAACCCGGTGAACGGCTTCACGCCGGAGGGATTGCCGACGTTGATTCTGAGTAACATGCCCGTCCAAAGCGCGGTGAAGAGTATCAATGTAACTCGACCGGAGATTTACTTTGGCGAACTTACTAACACCGACGTTTACGTGAAGACGCGGCAGCAGGAATTCAATTACCCGCAGGGGCAGACGAACAACCTGACGTCGTATGAGGGCACGGGCGGCATTGTAATGGGCGGACTGCTGCGGCGCATTCTGATCGCAGCCGACCAGGGCGACCTGGCGAAGGTGCCGTTCAGCGACGATATCAACGCGCAGAGCCGGCTGCTGATGCGGCGCAGCGTGCGGGATCGGGTCGCCGCGCTGGCGCCGTTGCTCACCTTCGATTCTGATCCGTACATCGTAGTGGGAGACGATGGGCGGCTGTCATGGATGATGGACGGGTTCACGACTTCGGACAACTATCCATACTCAAGCCATTATCCTCTCAACGGCAATCCCGTTAATTACATGCGGAACAGCGTGAAGGCGGTCATCGACGCCTACGATGGGACCACCACGTTCTACGTCTTTGACGCGCAGGATCCGATTATCGAGGCGTATCGGGCAATGTTTCCATCTTTATTTAAGGATGCGTCGGCGATGCCAGCGGGGCTGCGCAAACACGTGCGCTATCCGGAGCTGTTGCTCAAGCTGCAGGCGGCCGTGTATGGCCTTTATCACATGACGGACCCGGAGGTGTTCTACAACCGCGAGGATCTGTGGACGGTGGCTTCCGAAGTGGGCATGGGCGAGTCGGGCGAGCAGAAGACGCAGGTAATGGAACCGAACTTCGTGCTGATGAAATTGCCGGACGAAACCGGCGTTGAATTCGTGGAGATTCTTCCGTTCACGCCGGCGAACCGGAACAATCTGATTGGGTGGATTGCCGGGCGCAGCGACGGCGCTAATTACGGGACGTCGATCGTCTACGACTTCCCGAAGACGAAGCTGGTCGATGGGCCGCTGCAGATCGAGGCGCGTATCGATCAAAACGCGCAGCTCTCGGGACAATTGACGTTGTGGAACCAGCAAGGCTCGCATGTGCGGCGGGGAACCTTGCTGGTAATTCCGTGTGGGCGCGCACTCTTGTATGCGGAGCCGATTTACCTGCAGGCAGAGCGCAGCCCGATGCCGGAGTTGCGGCTGGTGGTGCTCGCGCTGCAGGACCGGCTGGCTTACGGACCAACATTTGAGTCCGCGATGAGAGCGTTATTTGGTGGAGAGGCTTCGTCGCTCAGCGGCGGGGCCGGGAATGCGGAACAGGGCGCAGGCTCGGGACAAGCGAACGCTGCGCCGGCTTCCGGCACAGCGCCGGCGCCGGTTGAGGACTTGAATTCGCTCATCACGGGAGCGGCCAAAGACCTTGCCGACTACCAGCGGTTGACGGCGGAGGGCAAGCTGGGCGAAGCGGGGCAGAAGCTGGAGCAACTCAAGCGCAAGTTGGATGAGTTGAACGCGCGGAAAAAGTGATTGCTCCTGGCCGAGAAAAGGCCGCCCTCAGGCGCTGAAGCGCCGATCTATTTTCAGCGAGTCGGCACGATATCAAGGTCGTGCCCTTCCGTGTCGGTAAGCGCGCAGAGATTTCCAGCGACTTGCGGCATCGCTGAAGCGATGCCCTGAAATGAACCGGGTTTTTCCGCGGCCTGCCAGATAGCTTCTAACTGGTTGAACCCATCTGTTGAGCGAGGTAGTTGGCTATCCCCATTTCCTTGATGGCATGGAGTTGAGCTTCGAGGAAATCTACGTGCCGCTCTTCGTCCCCGATCATGCGCTCGAATAGAGCTTTGGAGCCGTCGTCTCTGGCCTCGATGCAGATCCTCGCGGCCTCGTTGTACTCACGCACAGCATCCACCTCGTCTTTGAGATTGATCTCCATTTGTTGCTGGACGTTGCTGCCTAGCTGGGGCTTCAACCCCACATCGACGCTGGGAATGGCGTCGAGAAAAATGATGCGCTCGATGAGCCCTTCGGCGTGCCTCATCTCTTCGATGGCGCGCACTTTGGTCAGGTCGCCCAGTCTTTTGTAACCCCAGTTTTGGCACATCTCGGATTGGGTCATGTACTGTACGATCGCTGTTAATTCCGCACTGAGAGCCATATTTAGCTGGCCGATTACCTTCTCGCTGCCGTGCATGGTCTTTCCTCCATATCTTTTATCTTTATATACATATTGGAGTCAGAACAGACAACCATGCTGTGACGGAGCGCACAAAGATCTGTTAGTTAGCTGGACCACTCGGGACTCTTGCGAGGGCGCGGGATTTATAATCAGCGGCTATGAAATCCTCGCTTCGCGCGATTCTTGCTGTTTGGTTGTTCTTTTTCGTTCCTTCGGTTTGCTCATTTGCGCAAGGCGCCGCCCAGCCGACTGCGACGCCTTCCGGTCCGCCGCCGCAGCCGGAGTTTGTCAAACAGGGGCAGCAAATGATTCGCGAGGGGAAGCTGGAGGAGGCTTTGGCGCTGTATCGCCAGACTCTCAAGAGCTCACCCGATTCGATGGCCGCGAACACTGCGGCGGGCAGCGTGCTCGACCTGATGGGAAAGGGCGAGGACGCGCGGAAATATTTCGCCAAGGTAATCGACGCAGCCGATACTCCGCTGGGCAAAACGGGAGGCCAGCGGGCGATGGCGATGTCGTACGCGTTTGACGGAAACTGCGGGAAGGCAGTTGAATACGAGCGGCAGGTTTTCGATTTCTACGGCAACGAGAAGAACTTTTTTCAGCAGGGGGAGATTGCGGACGAGGTGGCGAGGGTTTGCCTCGATTCCGGCGATTTCGATGCCGCTTACAAATGGTACAAGCTGGGGCATGACACGGGGATGAAGGAAGCGGACATCAAGCCTGGCCAACAAGATCTGTGGAATTTCCGGTGGGAGAACGCGCAGGCGCGCATCGCGGCCCGCCGAGGTGAGAAGGCCGAGGCGCAGAAGCATGTGGCGGCGGCCAAGGCGATTCTTGATAAGGGCGCGATTCCGCAGCAGGCGCCGTTCTTCCCCGCGCTCGAAGGCTACGTCGCTTTCTATGACAGAGACTACAAGGCGGCGCTCGAAGAACTGACGAAGGCAAACCAGGAGGATGCGTTCATCCAATGCATGATGGCCCAGACCTATGAGAAGTTGGGCGAGAAGGAAAGGGCTCAGGAGTATTACCGGAAGGCTTCGATGACGGCCGCACACAATCCGGCTGCCGCGTATGCGGTCCCGATGGCGAGGAAGAAACTGCCGTAGCCGTTGCGGCTGAAGTTTTCCGCTACCCGTTTTCGCGATAGTATTTCGCTACACTTTTCCGCGATACTGATTCGCACACTGTGCGTGCGGTTCGTTCATTGCACACCTTGGGGAGCCACTTGCGTCGACATCTTGTTTTTCTTCTCTTGTGTTTAGTGAGTCTCTTTTCCGCGGGTGCACAGACTGTTCGTCCCGAAGTCTATGGTGGGCTTAAGTGGCGTTTGATCGGGCCGTTTCGCGGCGGGCGCACGGTGGCCGTCGCGGGAGTGCCAGGAAATCCAACGACATTTTATTTTGGTTCGGTCAACGGCGGCATCTGGCAAACGACGGATGCCGGCATGGTGTGGCGGCCGATCTTTGACGCGCAGCACATCGCTTCGATTGGCGCACTCGCCGTGGCGCCTTCCGACCCGAAGACGATCTATGCCGGCACGGGCGAGTCGGACATACGGTCGGATTTATCGTCCGGAGACGGTGTTTATAAATCGGTGGACGGGGGACAAACCTGGAAAAATGTTGGTTTGCGCGAGTCACGGCAGATCAGCCGGATTGTCGTGGATCCGCACAATGCGAGCATCGCTTATGTAGCGGTGCTGGGCCATGCATATGCCGCCAATGCTGAACGTGGCGTGTATAAAACGAGCGATGGCGGTGCGCACTGGACACAAGTGCTGGAAGAAGGACCGGACATGGGCGCGGCGGACCTGGCGATCGCCAGCGACGATCCCAATATTCTCTATGCCACCCTGTGGCGGGCACGCCGTCCGCCGTGGAGCACGTATGCTCCGCTCGGCGGGCCGGGGAGCGGGCTGTACCGGTCGGAGGATGGCGGGGAAACATGGTCGCGGCTGGAAGGGGCCGGGCTGCCGGATGGCGAATGGGGACGCGCGGGGGTTGCGGTGTCACCGAACGGCAAGCGAATTTATGCGCTGATTGATGCGAAGAAGGCTGGGCTGTACCGCTCCGATGATGGAGGCGATACCTGGAGGCTGCAAAATTCCGATTCTCGCTTGACCAGCCGTTCGTGGTACTTCAGCGGCGTTACGATCGATTCGAAGAATCCCGATGTAGTTTATGTCCCGAATGTTGCGCTCTACCGGTTGGAGGATGGGGGCAAGACAATCTCGATTGTGCGCGGCGCGCCGGGAGGCGACGACTACCATCAGATCTGGGTTGATCCCACGGATTCGACGCGCATGATTCTGGGAACGGACCAGGGAACCACTATCAGCGTCGATTACGGGAGCACCTGGAGTTCCTGGTACAACCAGCCCACGGGACAGCTTTATCACGTTATCACCGACGACAAGTTTCCGTACGCAGTGTATGGCGCGCAACAGGATAGCGGCGCTATCGCGGTTATGAGCCGCACGGATCACGGGCAGATCGACGCACGCGACTGGTTTTCTCCGGGCGGAAGCGAGAGCGGATACATTGCCCTGGATCCGCACGATCCCAACATTATTTACCTTACAGGGACCTACGGTTCCGTGAGCCGTTTTGACCGGCGCACTTCATTCAGCCAGGACATCACGCCATGGCCGGTTGCAACCTGGAATAAGGAAATCTTCGAGCGCAAGTATCGCGATCCATGGACGCCGGTGTTGTTGTTCTCGCCCTTCGACCAGAAGTCGCTTTATCTGGGCACACAGTTCGTCATGAAGACCATGGACGGTGGGCTGCATTGGGAGAAGATCAGTCCTGACCTCACGGGGGCGGCGAAGACTACGGGAGAAAAGCTAGTCGGGCCGGCAACGGTGGAGAACTCCAGGGAACGAGGATATGGCGTGGTCTCTACCATTGCGGCGTCACCGTTGCGGGGCGAAGTGATTTGGGCGGGGAGCGATACGGGGCGGATCCATCTGACGCGCGATGGAGGGAAAACATGGCAGAACGTCACGCCCAAGGGCCTGACGGACTGGAGCAGGATATCGTTCATTGAGGCTTCGCATTTTGATTTAGCGGAAGCCTATGCTGCGGTCGATCGGCATCGCTTGGATGACCCGCAACCTTATCTCTACCGCACGCGCGATTATGGTGTGAGTTGGCAACTGATCACCGATGGAATCCCTTCACCATCATTTCTGCGCGCCGTCCGCGAAGATTCGAAAGACGCCAAGCTGCTATTTGCGGGGACGGAGCTTGGAATCTACGTTTCATTCGACGACGGCGACCATTGGCAATCGCTGCAGTTGAATCTTCCTGCGACCTCTGTGCAAGACATGGCCATCCACGGTGACGACCTGGTAATTGCAACTCACGGGCGCTCGTTTTGGATTCTGGATGACATCACGCTGCTGCGGCAGGCGAAGCGGGCCACGGAGGCTGGGGCAGGATGGCTTTTTTCTCCCGCCACGGCAGTGCGCGTCGACAATGACCGTTTTCTGGGAACTCCGCTGCCGCCGGAGGAACCGGCGGCGAAGAACCCGCCCGATGGCGCGATTATTGATTATTACCTGGACAAAACAGCGGGGCACGTCCAGCTGGAAATCTTCGATACGAAGGGAAATCTGGTTCGCGGCTTCTCGTCGGACGATCGGAAAGACGATCGGAAAGAACCCAGGCATGAGCCCCTCCCTATCGCGCAAAGATGGTTCCCTAAACCCGAAGTTGTTGAAACAGGCATGGGAATGCATCGCTTCGTCTGGGATCTGGTTGTGGGTCGCGGCAGTAATTCTGAAGAGAGCGGGGACGACGAGGAATGGGGCGCTCCCCGCGCACCGCGGATTGTCCCAGGAACATACGAGGTGCGACTCACGATCGACGGAAAGACCTCACGCCAGCCGCTAAAAGTGGCGATGGATCCGCGTTCAGCAGCCACGGCTACGGAGTTGGAGCAACAGTACCGACTGGGTCGGCAAATGTTCACTGAAGCGATTCAGGCGCGACAAACGCTGGCGGAGATTCATTCTGTGCAGGCTCGCCTCACTACGATCGATCAGAAGGTGAGCGCGCAGCAGTCTGAACTCAAGACGCGGGTGGAGCAAGTTCAGGATGCCCTCAAGAAAATACTGGATGGCGCCGGAGCGCATGAAGGCGATGACACGGGACTCGAGATGGCGAGCGCAGGTATTGCCGGTGCGTTGCGAGTGGTGGAGAGCAGCGATCGAGCTGTGCCGTCGCAGGCCGGCGTTGTATTCGAGGAATCGAAGCGCGCCCTGAAGTTGCGGACGAGCGAGTGGAACCACGTAACGACTACCCTATTGCCTACGCTCAACGACGAATTGAAGCGGGCGGGCGAGGAACCAGTCTCCATCGGCGAACACGGGCGGCCCTGAGAAAGGCTGCTTTGCTTTTCCCAGTCTTTTGTTTTCGTAGTCAACGACGGCGCGTCGCGATCACTTTTGCGAACCCCCTGCCGGTGGCGTGGCCGGTGCTGCCGCCTTAGGCTTGGGCACCGGGGACGGCATGGGTGTCGATGGAAGATCCTTCGGCGCCAGGACCTGGCAATTCACAGGATGTTTGAAGAGTGCCGCATCAGGCGGCGTCAGAACCACATCCTTGTAGCGAATAATTTTGTCGCGCCCGAAAGAATTGATGACCTGGACTTTAATTGGAAAGCCTTGCAGGTCTTCCGCCTCCCAGAATCGCAATTTGAGCGCGTGCGGACGGGGTCCTGTCGAGGTGACGGTAACGTCTTCGATGACGCAGGAATGACCGTCGACTGTCTCTTTGCCTGAGGGGACACGCTCAACCTTCCGGCCATGGCCGCCCACGTCAAATGGGAATACGCGGTAGGCCGGGTGGGTGTCGTGGAGGCACCCCTTGGGTGAAATTCCGTAGGTGTCGCCTTTCGTCAGGTCGGTCACGGCGTAGCTTCCGCCGACCTCGGTTCGGATCAACTGGCCCCGGCGGTAAATGTGCGTCTCTTCATCGTCGCCGGCGATGCTGCCAATCATCACCGCCGAAAAGTTCTTGATTGCATCAAGGGGATACGGCGCGTTCGCTGATGACGACGCGCTCTTCGGCGTTGCTGACTCTTTTGAAGGCTGTGCGGCAGCGGTTGCAGCGCTATCTTTTGGCTGACTTTTTTCCGTGGCCGTCGGTTCGCCTGCCGCTGGTGACTGTGAAGCGTGGGCCAGCAGCAACGTTCCGAAACATCCTAAAAAACAAATTAACGCAATCCATCGAACCATTTGAGTCCCCCCCCGGGGCAAATCTTTCAATTTCAAATCTTTCATTTTCACGATACACAAGAAAGGCCACACCGGAAAGGAGTGGCCTTTCAAGAAAACGCTACTCCGATTCTATTTCGTCGACGGCTTGTGGAAACCGGCTGGCAGCGCGGTAATTCGCATCGTCGACGACTGTCCCTCCGCCAGTGGCCCGATCGGACCGTTGTGCTTTGTCAGATATCCCCAGTCACCGAGGTAGATGACGGGATCGTCTGCGAGGACAAAGAGCGTCTCCCAGCCGAATTTTGTGAGTGAGGCTTTGGTTTTTGCGACAATCAGCACCTCATAGCCTGCGTAGCCAAAGGCGTCCTCGCCAGCGTCAGCCAACATGACAATCGGGCCTGTAACGGGCAACCCGCTTCCTCCGGGAATTGTCGTGACGACGCCCAGCATGGTGCCGTCAGCAAGACCAGGAAGACAAACTGATTGCACGTCGATGCCGGACGCCAGCGTCGATCCGTACGAAAATTCAATATAGTCGCAAAACACGGTGCCGGAAGAGTCCATGAGCCCGAATTGGACTGGACCGGAAGGCGCAGCGTGCACGAATACAGAACTGCATCCGAGCACCAAAAGTGTCATTACCACGAAACCTGCTAAACGCTTCATCGCGAATTTCTCCTTTCCCCGAAGGGGGTTTTCTGGCCGGTTTAGGGTTGATCGGGGGGAGTGCCGAATTCCATCGTTACTCTCATCCTCGATTAAAAACCGCGGGCGGCTTCTTTCCGGCCGGTTTACATCACGCTGTGACTGTAGTTAAGAGGCTTGAACGACACGTTTGGCCCCTTCGACTTCGACTTTGCCTCGGCCCGAGCAGTTGGAGCCGGCGGGTCCCCGATCAGATAACCCCAGTTGTCGAGGTAGGCGTAAAAAGCGTCCTCGGTGTTAAACAGGACTTCCCAACCGAATTGGGGCGCGTGGATGTTATAGGGTTGCGTTGCGGTGACGTAGACTGCTTGATCACCAGTGAAACAGTCGCAAAAGGCATCAAATTCGGTGTCACCCATCGCGTAATAGGTACCCGCGAGGGGGAGGAAGGACGGTGGAAAGGTGGTTTTGAGGCCTTCCATAGCACCGTCAGGCGCGCCACAGTCTATGTTTTCGTGAATACCAGACGCAATAAACCCAACCGGGTATAGTTCTTCAAAGTCGCAATACACCACGGTCATGTCATTGCTCAAGAACCCGAGATAAATCTGCCCAAATGCACTGCTGCATCCGAGCAGAAAAAAGGTGATTACCGCCAAACCTGCAAAACGCTTCATCGTTAGTTCTCCTTTCCCCGGTTAGGGGGACATCCTGGGGTTGACTGCTTGATGGAAGAGCTAGTTGGGAGCCCGACTTCTGGAGTTTAAAGTTCGTTATCGCCGCGCAGCATTGGATGAGTTCTCCAATCCTGCAGACTGGAAGGGAAATCGTTCCCGGTTACTTCAAAGGTTTATGCGGCCCGAGTATCTGAAATGCCGCGCCCACAGCGGAGAATGATGCTACGGCATGATCGGGTTGTCAATAGCTTATGAATAATTAAAAAGCATTTGGAACGATCCAACGCACGGAGTTGCGCGCTGCCGGAATCAATGAGCGCTCGCAGCGATCACTTCTGGGAGCTGTCGCCGGGTGCCTTGGGTGCCGGGGACGGTGCGGGCATGGTCGGAAGTTTCTTCGGCGCGAGACTTTCACAACGCGAAGGATGTTTAAACAATGCGGGATCAGGAGGCGTAAAAACGACTTCTGTGTAGCGAATGGTTTTGGTACGTCCTGACCTGCCTAGAATTTCGATCTTTACCGGGAACGATTGCAGGTCTTGCGCCTCCCAGAAGCGCATTCGGAGCGAGTGTCCGTCTTCGTCGGGAGAGGTCACAGTAATGTCTTCGATCGTGCAGCTATGGCCGTCGACTACCTCTTTTCCCGAAGGCACGCGCTCGATCTTGAAGCCGGGGTCCGCGGCGTCGAAGGGAAACACCAGGATGAATGGATGGCGCTCATGGAGGCATGCCTTGGGTGAAACCGCCCAGGTGTCGTCTTTGGTGAGGTCGGTCACCGTGTAGCTATCTCCGTCATCGGTTCGCATCAGATTGCCCAGGCGGTAAATGCGCGACTCGTTCTGGTCTCCCGCCAGGCTGCCAATCATCAGCGCCGAAAAGTTCCGGAAAGCATCGAGTGGGTATTGCACATTCGCGGGAGGCTTCGCAGCGGCCGCGGTCGGCGATTGCTGGGACGGCTGCGCGGGCGCGGTGTTCTGCTTTGGCTCACCTTTTTCGGCCGTAGCCGGTGTGCTGGCGGCAGGTTGAGGAGTGGTTTGCGCGAGCAGCAACGCTCCAAAACAACAAAGGAATACAACTGTGGCCCAGCGAAACATTTGACGCCCCTTAGTGTTTCATACGCTTCATACCATACACAAGAAAGGCCACACCTGGGGCGTGGCCTTTCACGAAAATGCGAAGTCTAGTTACGGCCCAAGGTGCTTGGTCAGATAACCCCAGTCCGCGAGGTGCGCTTTGAAAGCATCGAGGTCGTTCCAGTACAGTACCCAGCCAAAGCTCGTGCTGGAGGCCTTTGTTTTGGTGAGCCAGATGA
>JBAQJU010000217.1:0-16325 GCA_049300475.1 Terriglobales bacterium
TCAGCGGGTTTCACGTCGCGGCGAACGCTTCCGTGGGTCTGGCCCTCTCGCAAAATGGAGGCAACGGCATCCCGCCAGGCATCGAAGATTATGGCCAGCCGCTTCCGGAATCCCGCGTCAAGAGGAGACATTTCCTGCGCCAGATTGTTCAACTGGCAGCCGCCCCGCACATCCTCGGGCCGAACGGGTATACCGTGAACAGCGCGGATCAAAGCGTCGATAGGGTCCTTGACGTTCTGCAGGGGCCGCACCCATTTGCTGCGGACGTCGGGGGCGATGACCTCTTCAACGACGGCGTGCCCCAGGGCTTCCTTGCTGTCGAAGTGGTGGTACAGTGCGCCCTTGGTGACCCCGGCTACGGCCAGAATGGTGTCTAGGCTGGCACTCTGGAAACCCGATCTGTAGATCTCGCGGGATGCCGCCTGCAGCAAGCGCTCCCGCGTGCGCTCAGGATCGCGCAGCCTGGCCGCTTTACGTTTCGGACTTTGGCGTGCCGCCAACATACCGACCAGTATGTATGTTAAATCGCCTGAAAGTCAATCACGATTTCGCCGCATGGCTTTTAGCTGCTGGCTTCTCGGATTGCGTATTTTCTCGCCAGTGGGGTATGAAAAGCCGGAGAAACAGTCGCTCCGCGGTTTTGGGATCGTCCCAGGATTCTGGTAGTCTGCCACTCGTTTTCGGACTCTGAAGGGTTGGGCTGGTTGTGTCACGTAATCGTTGTGAACGTGGAACACCACATGCTCCCTCCGTTCTCACTCAGCAGGAGCTTGTGGGGTTGTGAGCCAATTCTGTTCTCAATTGCACACTGACTGTCAGAGCGCCGGGTGGTAGCTGACGTAAATCGCCAGCCATTCCGGCATCACGACTTTACCGGAGGAAAGAGGACATATGATCACGCTTAGACAGTTGCGGAATTTCTGGATACTCGGGGTTGCGACGATGGTTCTGGCTTGCTTCAGCAATGCGGTCGCGCAAGCGAGCTACAAAGTTCAGGATTTGGGCGTTCAGCGCCCCGACAACCTGGGCATGGCCATGGGCCTCAATAATCACGGCTGGACGTTGAATATGGAGCAACGCCTGGATCCTTTCAGCGTTTCCCTTTCCGCCCACCTCGTGCAAGGCACCGATAGCATCAGCATCGGCGAGCTCAAGCTCGAACTCGGCACCCTTGGAGGACCGAACAGTTCGATCAATTGGAACGGAATCAACGACCCCGGGGAAGCCGTCGGCATGTCCGAGACATCGGTGCCAGACCCCAATGGCGAAGACCTTTGCGGTTTCGGCACACACCTTACTTGTCTTCCGTTTCTTTGGCAAAACGGCGTCATGAGTGCTCTGCCAACGGTGGGCGGGATTAACGGGCAGGCCAGCGCCATCAATAACCGCGGACAAGTCGTAGGATATGCGGAAAATGGTATCGTCGACTCAACGTGCCCGCCCGGCATCATTAATAATCGGATTGACCTGCCGGTGTTGTGGCACAAAGGCAAAGCCCAAGTTCTTCCTACCATCGGTAGCGATCCCGACGGGGTCGCGTACGGCATCAACAATCAAGGTCAAGCCGTAGGCTACTCGGGAACCTGCACCGCAGCGAATTACGGCGTAGTGTGGGAAAACGGCACTGCCACCGCGCTTCCGGACCTCGGGGATCCGGGCGCCATAGCCTACGCCATTAACAGCCGCGGCCAAATTGTTGGGCAAGCCGTTAATTCTGACGGCACACCCTTGGCCGCTCTTTGGCAAAACAATACAGTCACAGCCCTCGGCGGCCTTCTGCCGGGAGACGTTGCCACCTTTGCCACCAGCATCAACAACCGGGGCCAGGTGGTGGGAAGCGCTTTTAACTCCAACAATGGCGCCAGTTGGTCCCACGGCCTCCTCTGGCAAAACGGCGTGATGACCGACCTTAACACTCTATTTCCGGCAAGTTCCCACCTCTTCGTAATCTCGGCCAGCAACATCAATGACAGCGGACAAATCGCGGGTATGGCGGTGGATATGGCCGGGCCGCACGCGAACAATATCGTCCATGCCTTTCTGGCAACCCCGGTAGACGAAGACCTGGGCAAGTCGGTTGCAGACGTCGTACTTACGCATCCGCAAATCAATTTGCCCGCGGCGAATGTTGGCAGGCAGCTTTCGCCGAGGTCCGCACACTGCTCAATCCACGATAAAGGCATTTTCTGAGCTTCCGCACCATGCATTTCAGTCATGTGCTGCGCGAAGGCGCAAGGCCGGAGGTTGTGCGGGAACAACATGGGTCACGCGAAGATCGACGTGACCCAGATTGTTTACGGCAAGAGCGCTGGATGCCTTGCGCGGTTTAGGTGCGAGGATTAAGGGATCAGGCTGCCCGATAGATTGTGAGCGCCTGCTCGCGGAGGCCGGTGTTGTTGAATAGTCGTATCGGCTACAGGTCTACTAACGTCCAGTCCGAAAACGGGCGACATGGATGACAGGAAACAGCACGTCGAATAACAGCGGCACCATCGGGGTATCGGAATCACGACGGTTGGGCGGTGCTGGTGACGATGGCGCGTGATGGGACGCTCCTCGACCGCCGCCGCGTGGAGCTCGTGAACGAGGGCCTACCGAAGGTTCCGCACCACAACGAAGGCCAAGCGCTCCCGCTCTCGACGAGGCCGTGCCGGAGGGGTGAGCGCAGCCCGCCAGTTTCCCTCGAAGGAGCTCACCGACGCATGCCATGGCTTCCCGTGTTCGCCATTGCGTTGAGTGTCCAAAATGCTTGACTCGATATTTGCCTGGCTTCAGCCTGTACCGTAACGGGTCGTATTTGGTGCCGCTGGCTGAAGGATTCGCAGATGAATGGACACTGTACTGTGCCTGCGGGAGGCCACCCATTTCCAGTCGATGGAGTTGGAGCGACCTGAAGCTATATGTGGTCTCGAATCAGGCACACGACCGCGGTTATGGTCCACCCGAGGAGATTGTGCCTGTAGACAAAACGTCGCGTTTTTCGGGTTAAGATTGGCCGGGACTGAGATTGCTTGTGGAGTGTGGGGTAGGCACGGGGAAATTTGCGGAACCGAACGTTGGGGCACCAGGGGATTGGGGTTGTTGTTGTTGCCCTGTCTTGCTTCTATGCCCATGCATTTACAATTCAACATAATTCTCCAAAGTCCTAGACGCATCAGCGGCCCAAGTTTCCCCAGCCGGGCAAGTCCCTGAGTTCCATCCATGTGCACTAAGCCATTCAAGCCGTTGTTTATTCGTCCACGAATCAAATTCCAGGGGATACTCCCTACCATCTGGGGCATGACCCTTGGCGGCTCTTTGACCACGAGCCGCTGCTGGGGTTGCTCTTGTCGTTGCGGTTGGTTCTGAGGTTCTAGGTTGCCTTTCCTCTTTTGACGTGGCTTTCAGGGGCGGCGAAGCCGCCCAACCACAATCTAAGTCAAAAGACTCTAACCCCAACCCTAAACCTAAACCAATAGAACCTTCATACCCAAATTTTGGGGTGGCACTTTTTTGGGTACCCAAATTTTGGGTACTTTGCTTGGAGCCATCTTTGACGCTGACCACGGGTAAGTTCCGGGGTTTTCCCGTGTCTACCCCGCGTAAGCGTCTGACCAACACACCTGTTCGAGGACGAATGACTATGTTGAAGTGGCCGGATGAGCGAGGAACAGAAGGTTTCTGCACCGAAGCGACGTATGCGCGCCGAAGGTCAGCTCTTGGTGACGGAGTTTGCAAGCAGGGGTAGCCGCGGACCGAGTTTTGTCGGACTCGGGATCTGAGCTCTGTAGAATAGGGTTAGGGTCGTGGCTGGAAGTTGCAGCAGCGAAGCTGATTGTGGCAACGGTCGGAGTGGCTACCATAACTGCTTGTTTGGACGAGGCCGTTCGGTTGAAACTTGGTTAGTGCGCCATTCGGTCTTCGACAACGGAGAGTCCTGAGATCGTTGGAGGAAGGAAACGTGCATGTTGATTCAGGTCGGCTATGAATTAGTCTTTAACTGTCCACAAACGACGCCGATGATCCTCATGGTCAACGTCCATTACTCCCGTGCCTCGGATATCGTCGTTCCCGATTGCCTGACCACCGATCCGGAAACGCCAATCACGGCGTATCGGGACGGCTTCGGAAATTGGTGTACCCGGATTGTGGCGCCCATCGGGAGGATTCGCCTGAAAAGCACCGGGGTGGTTAGAGACTCGGGAGAAACCGACGTGGTGACGAGCTCCGCTCAACAGCACTCTTTACAAGATTTGCCAGAAGATACGCTGGTCTTTCTGTTGGGCAGTCGTTATTGCGAGACCGATCTACTGTCATGGGAGGCGTGGGCGCGATTCGGTCAGACCACGCCGGGATGGTCGCGCGTTCAGGCGATCTGCGATTTTGTCCACAACCATATCGCGTTCGATTATCAGCAAGCGCGCCCCACGCGGACAGCTTGGGAGGCGTTCAGCGAGGGTGTGGGCGTCTGTCGCGACTACACTCATCTGGCGGTCGCGCTCTGCCGCTGCATGAATATTCCGGCGCGGTACTGCACCGGATACCTTGGCGACATGGGAACGCTGCCGCCGTACGGCGTGCCGGACTTTGCAGCCTGGTTTGAAGTCTATCTCGGTGGCGCCTGGCACACCTTCGATGCTCGGAACAACGTGCCCAGGATTGGACGAGTGCTGATCGCGCGAGGCCGCGACGCGGCCGATGTCGCCATCGCGACCACGTTCGGCCAAAATACTCTGGAGAGCTTTAAAGTCTGGACGGATGAAATCGCGGAAAGTCTGCAGCAGCTTGGCTAGGGCGTTCCTGCCTTCCCTATACAGCAAATCGAGATCTGTTCTAGGAATCGAGCGGCTCCATGTCAACGCCGACGTGGAGCTTATGAGCTCCGCCGCCTAGGATTAAGCCGCGCAGAGGACTTACATCACCGTAGTCCCGGCCCCAGGCGAGCGTCACATGGCCGTTTGAGGGTACAAGGTTGTTCGTGGGGTCCACGTCAAGCCAGCCGATTCCTGGACAATAGGCAGACACCCAGGCGTGGGATGCATCGGCACCCACCAGCCTCGGCTTCCCGGGAGGTGGATAGGTTCGAAGGTATCCGCTTACATAACGCGCCGCGAGATTCAGGGAGCGGAGGCAGGCGATTTGCAAGTGTGCGAAATCCTGGCACACGCCCCGCCGTTTCTTGAAGACCTCTTCGATTGGCGTCCGAACGCTGGTGGCTTTCGAATCGAAGCGAAAGTCCCGGTGGATGCGTGCTGTCAGATCCAGGAGCGCTTCCACCATTGGCCGCCTGGGCGTAAACGACTGGAGCGCATAGGAGGCAAACTCCGGCCGTAGCCGAATGCGCGGCGACTCAAATCTAAATTGGAAAGCGTCGAGTCCCGATGGGCTGTGATCGTTGGGACCCGCTTCGACTGCGTCTTCCCAAGCGAGCGGCAGTTTCGACCACGGAGTCGCCTTACCGTCCATGACGACTTCGCTCTGCGCCTCTACCACCAGTTCCCGGTGCGGCTCCTGGATGGTGAAAAAGCAGAGACGGTTCCCAAAAAAGTCGACCCGCTCGGTGCGCGTTGCCGGGCGCGGCTGGATATGCAGATCGCTCCGGGACAACTGGTGGTGGGGCAAAGCGCGCGGCTTCAGGCACGCGACGTGGGTTCCGGCGGAGACCGGATATTTGTATTTGTATGTGGTCCGGTGAACGATTTTATAAATCATTTTTGTAGATCATTGAAAGATCATTCCGCGAAGCATCATTGGCCGATGGTGATCGGCAGCGTGCGGGCGTGGCTGAAGTACCGGCTCGATAAGTTATTGGACCACGAAGGCAGCAATCCTTCCAACTCCTGGAGAAAACCTGCCAGCCGGGAGATCCCGTCGGAACCATTCGCCGACGGGGCGCCCGGTAATGGGTACTTTAGGTTTCGCAAATCGAAACTGCGTAACAATGTCTGTGCGGCCCGCATCGCCCGTAGGTCCACCGGGAGGTGCCGAGGAAGTTTTTGATAGAGATCGGCGAGGTGGCTGAGTTGAAAGTCCAAAGAGCGGGGATTGGTTTCATCCGCCATGAGCACATCGAGCACCGCTAAGGGCTGGAGGGTTGTGTAGTAGCGAGCCCGGTAGGTCATGGAGCTGTCCGCAACCTCGAGCAAGCATTCTAAAAGCGGCCACTCCTGCTCGGTGAGAGGCGTGGCGACCTCGCGCAGTTGGCGGGTCAGATAGATGGCGCGCTCGAGACGCCGGCCAATGGTCATGAAGAACCAGCCCAATCCGCGGTTGATGTTTTCCCGCTCCATTCCGGAAAAGGCGGAAAGCAGTCCCAAACAATCGGTCAGCAGCGCCGGATACTCGAGAAAGGGAGTGCCGATCTGAATTGAGTCCCGCAGCCGGCCGATCAGGGACATCATATCGCCCGACAGGCGCTCGCGAATATTGCCGCCGATCCGGAAAACCTCCGCCAGCGTGCAAGCCAGACTGTCGGGGCGCTTAGCATCGGTCAACATTGAGGTCATTTCCTGTTCAAGATCAACCGAGGTCGGCCGCCTGTGTTTAGGCTTTGGCAACTTGCTGTGCCGCGACTCCAGGCACCGGTAGAGGCGGATGAGGCAGACAAGCTCGGCTTCCTCGGCGCGCCGTACGCGTGGGACCATGGCGCGCAGGATGCGAGCCATGTTTTCGGCGCGCTCGACATAACGGCCCAACCAGAAGGCATTGTCGGCGACACGGCTCGGGACAACCCGCGAGATGCGGTGCAACTCCACCGGCTCATTCGGCGGAGGCAGCATACTGAACGTATCGACCGGGCTGTCCCACAGGACCCATGCGTCCTTGCTATGGCCGCCCCGCTGCATGGAGACGACCGACCCTTGCGCTTCGGCAACCCGAACCAGCCCTCCCGGAATCGCAATCCACCCGCTGCCGGTATTGAGAACGTAGGTGCGCAGCACCACGCTGCGCGAGTTGAGGCATCCGTTGTCCCACACCGGAGCCGTGGACAAAGCGACCTGCTCCTGCGCCACATACTCATACGGGCGGGCCCGCAATTGCTCAGCAAACTTGCCCTTCTCGGCTTGCGGGAGTTCGGCCCCGAAGACCGGTTCCATCCCGCGGGATGGAAACGCCGATTTCACCACCACGGAATCGAGATGGTCGAGTACCCAATCGAGCGCGTACGTCTGCCCGCACCACCAGGTCGCAACGGACGGAAGTCTAAGCTTCTCACCCAGCAGATGCCGGCAGAGGCCGGGAAGAAAGGGCATGATTGCGGCCGTCTCAATCAGGCCGCTGCCCAGTGCATTGGCCACCTTCACATTTCCAGCGACGACAGCGTCGACGAGGCCGGGCACGCCCAGAAGCGAATCGCCCCGCAGTTCGAGAGGATCGCAAAAGCTATCGTCGACACGACGTAAAATCACATCGACCTTCTCCAGTCCGTCGACGGTCTTGAGATACACGCGACGTTTGCGCACCGCCAGGTCCGCTCCCTGGACTAGAGTGAATCCCAGACAACGCGCGATGTAGGAGTGTTCGAAGTAAGTTTCGTTGAGCGGCCCGGGAGTGAGCAATACGATTCTCGGATTGTCGCGCTGGGCAAGGTTGGTGAGTGCTTCGCGTTGCGCACGAAAAAATGGAGCGAGGCGCAATACGTTCGAGGTACGGAAGAGATCGGGTAGAACATCGGAGACGATGGTGCGGTTCTCCAGCGCATAGCCGCTGCCCGAAGGCGCTTGGGTGCGATCGGCCAGGACCCACCACTGGCCGTCGGGCGAACGGGCAAGATCGACGGCCAGCATATGCAGATAGCTGTGCGCGGCAACGGGCACGCCGACGAGCGGCCGGAGAAATGCGGGGTTGGCATAGAGAAGAGCGGCAGGAAAGTGGCCATGCGCGACCAGGTCCTGTTTCCCGTAGAGATCCGCAATGAGCAGGTTGAGCAACTGGGCGCGTTGAATGATGCCCGCTTCGATGTAGCGCCACTCGTCCGCCGGAATCAGTAGCGGAACGATATCGATTTGCCAGGCCCGACTGGCTCCGAGGGGATCGCCGTAGATGTTGTACGTGATCCCGTTCTCGCGAATGCGGCGCTCGGCACGGGCCCAGCGTCGTCCCAGTTCCTCGGGGCCGATCGCCTGCAACGACTCCATCAGGTGTACCCAGTGCGGGCGGGGAGTTACGCCATCGGCCGATGACTCGTCATAGGCATCTCCGTAGCGTAGCGGCGGTTGATATAAATCCACAGTCATGAAACAAGCCCCGACTTCCTGATGTGGGTCTGTTTTCCGGGTGGAGGCCACCGGAGGTCCAGAGTTATAGGAAAGCTCGGGTTGGTCTCTTCCTCCGGCGCCGCTATCAGACCGGGCGTAGGGTCGGGTTTTTGGAAGCGCTGCCGTCGGCGCTCTGCGGCCTCGGTTGCGTTGGCTGGGCGGCCTGCATAGGGGCGACCGTCAGGCGATCCCACATGATAGACGCATCGAGCAATCGAACGCTCTTTCCAGCAATCAATGATGTCAAAGATCAGAGGCGCATGCACGGGAATTGTTGGATGTAACATTTCCGACAACTGGCGGGCGCGATAACGTACGCCAGCGACCGTGTGGTGACGGGGCTCCGCCCCGTCCCAGCGGGGCACAGCCCCGCTACCACACAAACCCGTATCGTGGAGTGGCACTCTGCGACCGTTACACGCAACTACGTAGCGGGACTCCGCGTTGAACCCGGCCAGCTTCACCTGAATCCGCTCGAACGATGAGTCCACAGTGCGAGCGGTGCGGCCGGAAGTAGTCTCTTCCGCGAGCACGTTCCAAGGCTCGAGGGCCTGACGGAGTTCGAGTTCGACGCCCTCCGCAGCGATCGATCCGATCTTCGGGAAGCGAAACTCAAAGTGCGGAGCAAACCACTTCTCCTCGAACTTGTAGTCCGACTCGCGCAAGTAGCTGAGCACATCGGAAAAGTCGCGGCTGACAAAATACGGCAGCATAAAACGGTCATGGAGCGCTGTGCCCCAACGGACCAGGCCGCCGTCGAAAGGCCGTTTCCAAAACATGCAGATCAAGGCGCGGATGAGCAGCATCTCTATAAGACCCATTCTGACATGAGGAGCCATTTCAAAGGCGCGCAATTCGAGCAAGCCAAGGCGCAAGCCGAGACCCTCGGGTGGATAAAGCTTGTCGACACAAAACTCGGCGCGATGCGCGTTTCCGGTGACATCGACGAGCAGGTTGCGGAGCAATCCATCCACTATCTTGGGCGGGCAGTCGCTCGCAGGCAAATTACTAAAGGCGACCTCCAGCTCATACAAGGCCTCCATGCGCGCCTCGTCTACGCGCGGAGACTGGCTCGTCGGGCCGACATACATTCCGGAAAATAGATACGAAAGCGAGGGATGGTTCTGCCAGAACGCCAACATGCTGCGCAGCAGATCCGGTCGGCGCAGGAAAGGGCTGTCCAGCACGGTCGCTCCGCCGATCACGATGTGGCTGCCGCCGCCGGTAGCGAGATGGCCGCCGTTATACGCGAATTTTTCAGCGGTTAACCGATTACGGCGCGCTTCCTCGAAGAGCAGTGTGTGGATCTGTTCGAGTTCGTCCCAATTGCTCGCGGGCGGCAGGTTTACTTCGAGAACGCCGGGATCGGGAGTGATGCTGAATGATCGCAACCTTGGATCGGAAGGCGGAGGGTAGCCCTCCAGCCACACCGGCGTGTGCAGATGCTGGCACGTATCCTCGACGGCCGCGAGCAGGTCGAGATAGTCCGCGAGCTCGGATGCATACGGCAGAAACACGTGCAGGCGGCCTTCTCGAGCCTGCACGCACAGCGCTGGACGGATCAGCTCCGGCGCTGTTTCGGACGTGCTCGGAAGAGCGGGTAGCGAATCGGTCGGAGGATTTCTCTGGAAGAGATCCAAACGCCGGCTCGGGCGTGATGGGAGCTTGATCCGGGCTTCGGATTGCGCAGCGAACGTCGCCCGCTCGTACTCATATTCGAGTTCGTATTCCAGCAAATCAGGCGCCACCCAGGGTATCGACTCGGTCGGGATGCGGTAGCCGATGGGGGAATCGCCTGGCGATAGTAGCAGCCGTTCCGGGCGACGGAACCATAACTGGCTCGACCAGCACAATCGGCCCGCCGGTTGACGGCGGCGAATTGGCAAAATGTACCCGGCCGGCTGCGTCGACTCAGCTTCGCCGTTGTAGGCCGGCAGCATGTTTTCGAAGCTCACCTGAAGGCGACGCGTGAGCGCTTCCATGAACTTGAAAGCATCGGCCGCGCCGCGGCTGTAGTCCTGGTCTGCGCCAGCGATTGCGCGAGCGATGAGATCGATATTCTCCCAGACGGGGACGCCATCGACGCGCCAAGAGCAGCTCAGCGCCCAACGCGGCAACGGCTCGCCTGGATACCATTTGCCTTGTCCGTAGTGAAGCAGTGCGCCGGGCGCCACTTTCTCGCGGAGGCATTGGATGAGAGCCAAACCGCGGGTTCGCTTCATTGCTCCCAGAGCATCGATGTTCCATTGCGGGCTCTCGGGCTCGTCGATGCCGACGAACGTCGGCTCGCCGCCCATGGTCAGGCGTACATCCTGCGCTTCCAGGTCCGCGTCGACGCGATGCGCCAACTGTTCGACCTGCAGCCAAGCCTCCTCGGTGAAGGGCTTGGACAGCCGTGGTGCGTCATTCAAGCGGCGAACGGAAATGGAGTAGCCGAAGTCCACGTTGGCCAGTTCGACCGTGCCCTCGATGGGCGCGGCCTTGGAAGCGTTCGGGGTGCAGACGAGCGGGATGTGACCCTCGCCGGCGAACAGGCCCGAGGTCGGGTCCATCCCAATCCAGCCCGCACCCGGCAAAAACGCTTCTGCCCAGGCATGGAAATCCGCGGAGTCGCTTTGCGGACGGCTCGGACCTTCCGACGAACCTTCCGGCGAACTCTCGTCCGGCGCCAACTGAATCAGATACCCGGAGACGAAACGTGCCGCGATTCCCAAATGTCGGAGAATCTGTATCAGCAGCCAGGCAGAGTCACGGCAGGAGCCCGTGCACTTTTCAAGGGTCTGCTCACATGTCTGAACGCCCGGATCGAGCCGCGTCACATATTCAATTTCGTTTCGTACCCTCCGATTCAAGTCAACCAAAAAGCCGATCGTCCCTCGCTTCTCGCGGGGCGGCTTCCCAAGAAAAGTCTGGAGTAGAGGCCCGGCCGGCTCGACCGAACGATAGGGTTCGAGATCCTTAGCCAGCTCCGGAGCGTACTCGAAAGGGTAGTCTTCGACTCCTGGTTCCAGAAAGAAATCGAACGGATTGAACGGGGATAGCTCCGCGACCAGGTGCACCTCAACCACAAACTCGTTAGTCTTTTCCGGGAAAAGAACGCGCGCCAGATGGTTGTTGTGGAGATCGAACTGCCAGTTGAGCAGGTGCCCGGCGGGAGTGACGCTAAGCGAGTAGCTGAGGATCGGCGTTCGACTGTGCGGGGCGGGACGCAACCGTATAACCTGTGGACCGACTGAGACCGCCTTCTCGTAACCGTACCGTGTCCAGTGATTGAGAGCAACCTGTATGCTCATCCACCCTCATGCGGCCCACGCCTGGAGTTTCTAGTTCGTTCTGACTTCACTACTGCTGTTGCTGAGCATCGACCAAGTGCAATTGCTGGGTCTCGTCAAGAAATTGGGACCACTCTTCGTCCGCCGCAAACTCCTCGTCGGGAGGGAGCAGGGTTTGGGAGGGCGTGACCCGAACTCGAACTTGGAGTTGCGTGTCAGCTTTTCCCTTCATCACGCCCATGGTGGGCGGAACGTTGGCATAATCGCGACCGATTGCGGTGCGAATGTGCCCCTCACCTACGAGCCGATTAATCGTCGGATCGAAACCTACCCAGCCAACGCCGGGGAGAAGGGCTTCCACCCAGGCATGCGTAGCGCCGTCCGCCGCGGGATGCGCATTTTCGCTGCTGCGGTAAAGGTATCCACTGACATAGCGACACGGAATTTTGGCATTTCGAACGAGTGCGATCATGACATGAGCAAAATCCTGACATACACCCTGTCTCAACCGAAGGGCATGCTCAATCGGCGAACGTACCGCGGTGCTCTTCTTGACGTAGTTAAGACTGCGATGCACACCGGCGGCAATATCCTGCAGAAATGCCAAAGGGCTTCGTCCATCCCTTTCCGTCGCGCCGATCTCCTTTGCCAACTCTTCAAGCTCCGGTGATGGGCGCGCAAAATGACTGGGCATCAGCATGTCCCAGTAATCTTTTTTCTCGACGAGCTGTTCCAGATCACTCCACCCTTCGTAGTCCATGAGCTCGGGAACGGAGGGCTGAGCGTCAATATTTACCAGAGCGTCCGAGATGATGGTGAGCTGGCCATGGCGGGAAGGCAAGTCGAAGTGGTGCACCAGATTGCCATAGGAATCGGTATAGCCAAAAATGCGGGCTCGCGGATTGACCGATAGCTGAAAAGCAAAACAGCGCTGGTTACCTTCGCTTCTGGGGTGCATGCGAACTTCCATCATGCTTTGCCAGACGAGATGGCTGTAGCGATAGCGCGTGAAATGGCGAATGGCGTAGAGCATTTAGTTTTGGAAAGCAACCTCAATTGGATATTCGATATAGAGTTCGTGAACCGCCGCATGCAGTTCGCGGCATTGCTCGATGATTGCCGCAAGATATTTGTGCAATTCGGCAATGATTTCGTCAACCTGTACGTAGGCGACCATCGATCGCAACCGCCCCATCAATCTTTCGACCTTTTCGGTCCTGCGGCTCAAGGAAAGATTGCCGATTGAAGTCAAAGCGGTGTGCATTCGGTCCAGCGAAAAACGGACGGAATAAGGGAACTCGGGCTTCAGCAGGAGGAAATTCGCTATCCGTTCCGGTTTGAGTTCGGCGGTGCACGCCTTGCAATAAGCTTCAAACGCAGCGCAACTGCTTAACAGGCCCACCCAATCTAAATCATCAGCATGCTTGTCGACGACAAAATAAGCGTCCAACAGGACGCAGAGATTGCAGGCCCTCTCTATATATTTGCCGAGCTGGATAAAATGCCAGGCCTCGTCGTGATTTATAGTGGCGGCGGTAATTCCATTAAACCTGTAGGAGCCTTCGCGAACCAGGCTCACCACTCGCATTGCACCTGCATCATCATCGGGTTGCAGCTCAAAGCCAGTCACGTCGTGGAAAAGACGATTCAGATGCTCCCACATCTCCGAGCTGATCTCCTCGCGAACTTGCCGGGCATTTTCGCGGGCCCCGCTGATGCATTTCACAATCGAAAAAGCCCCTTCCGGATCAGCTACCAACAAAAACAGAGCACGCTGCGGGTCGACGTTGCTGGCAGCCGCACCGGGGGCGAGCGAGGAAACGGCGCGAAACCAACGCTCTTCCGTGGAAAACTTTGCCGGATTCAGAATCAGGCTGTAAGTCGCCTTCAGCACACGCGAGGCATTGTCCGCCCTCTCGAAATAGCGGCTCATCCAGTAGAGACTGTCGGCGACGCGGGAAAGCATGGCGTTTTGTCACCTAAATTCTTCAAAATCTCAATTCTGCAAGACCCACGTGTCTTTCGAGCCCCCGCCTTGAGATGAATTCACCACCAGGGAGCCCTTGCGCAGCGCCACTCGCGTGAGGCCGCCGGGAACAATGGTAATTTTTTCGCCGTAAAGCACATAAGGCCGGAGATCGACATGACGGGGCTCGATGGCTCCGTCCACAAAGCAGGGCGCGCTCGAAAGATTGATGGTCGGTTGTGCAATGTAGTTTCGCGGCTGGGCGTTAATCCTTTCCCGAAATTCCGAGCGCTCTTGTTCCGTGCTGTGCGGACCGATCAACATGCCGTAACCACCCGACTCGCCCACAGCTTTTACCACATATTCATCCAACTTCTGGCAGACGTGTTCCCGTTGCGCCGGATCGGACATCAACAGAGTTTCAACGCCTTCCAGAATCGGGTCTTGATCGAGATAGTAGCGAATGATTTTGGGCACATAGGCATAGATAGCCTTGTCGTCGGCGATTCCCGTCCCCAGTGCATTTGCGAAGGCTATGTTTCCGGCGCGATAGGCATTAAACAGGCCCTCAGCACCGAGTGCGGACCCGTTCTCGAATACCAGGGGGTCGAGGTAATCGTCGTCGATTCGGCGATAGATCACATCGACGCGTTGCAGGCCGAAGGTGGTTCGCATATAAACGACATTATCGTGGACCACTAGATCTCGGCCCTCGACGAGTTCAATGCCCATCCGTCGTGCCAGGTAAGTATGTTCGAAGTAAGCCGAGTTGTAGGCGCCCGGAGTCAGCAAAACGACGGTTGGCTCGGAGCGGCCTTCGGGGGCCAGGAATCGCAGAGTCGAGAGCAGCTCCTGGCTGTACTGCTCAATCGGCCGCACCCGGCATTTTTGAAACAGCCCGGGGAATATTTGCTTCATCACTCTGCGGCTCGTGAGCATGTAAGAAACCCCACTGGGGACACGGAGATTGTCCTCCAAAACCACAAAGTTCCCCTCCGGGTTTCGTATCAAATCCGTACCGACCACTGTGATGTAGACGTCGCGAGGCACTTTGACACCGCGCATTTCCCGGCGGTAATGTTTGCAGGTATAAATAATGTTCCCGGGCACGATGCCGTCTGCAATGATTTTCCCCTCATGATAGACATCTTTAAGGAACAGATTCAGCGCCGTGATCCGTTGAGTTAGTCCGCACTCGATCCTTTCCCATTCCGTCGCTGTGATAATCCTGGGCAGCAAATCGTGAGGGAAAATCCGCTCCGTGCCCTTGTCACCGCCGAAGACGGTAAAGGTGATCCCCTGGTTGAAGAACGATTGGTCAGCCTCGTTTTTGCTGCGGCGCAGCTCGCCCGGTCCCAGGCTCAAAAGCAAGTTGTAAAGTTGACGATATTGTTTTCGCGGATGCTCCACGGCGCGGAACATCTCGTCGTAAGCGCCATTGAGTTCGTACCGGCGGAGGGTTTCTGCACCGCCGCGATCGGACGCATCCGTGTCTATAATCATGATTGCCGCTCTGGTTTCCCCCGCTAGAATAGCGCGTCAGACGGCGAATTGATGATCGGGAAAAGCGATTCGCGTCATTGAAGAAACCGCGCGGAGCGCTCTAGCGAGCCTATATCCTGGATCCCGGGACTTCTCTGACGCTCTGCGCCGGGTTTTCCGCGTTCGAAGCAACTTCAGGCGTTAGAAGCTCTGGCCGTTCCTGAGTGAGGGTCTCGACCAGGAGGACAGCTTGAGTGATTTCGCGAATCGGACGGCGCAGGCGGCGGCTTTCATCGCGCATCCGTCGATACGCTTCACGCTCCGTCATTGCGAACCTCTGTTGCAAGAACCCTTTTGCGCGCTCCAGTAATTTGCGATCTTCGAGTTGTTGTCGAATCTGGCTGGCTTCTTCCTGAAGCCGCACGCACGCATCCGACAAATGCGAGTGTGTCAACGCAACGCCCATCTGTTCGCCAACGAAACTCAGAAGCGCGATCTCGTCGGGCGTGTGCACGTGGGGGTCGCGATGATGAACGTTAATCACTCCAATCACTTCGCCGCCAGAAACAAGAGGAACCGAGAGCAGGGCCTCGTAAGTGTCTTCTACTAGAGCGGAAAATGTTTTGAAACGAGGGTCGGCAAACGCTTTGCTGGAAAGGGCTACGACCGACTTATGCTCTGCAACCCAGCCGGTTACCCCTTCGCCCATGCGGAGCCGTACCTGACCAATTTCGGCGTCGTGGGGCAACTGCGAGGCGCGCAACACAACCTGATGGGCGTCATGGTCCGGAAGATAAACCAGACATGCGTCGCTCGCGGTGATTTCGATGGTAATTGCGATCAGCTCCCGCAGCATCTCGTCGATGCTCAATCCGGAGCTGACCACTCGGCTCGTGCGGTGCAGGATCGCGAGCTGCCACGATTCCGCGCGGGTCTCTCTTGATCTTTCCATAAACTACAACAACTTTCCCGCTCACAACTGCATTGATCGGACCCAAAGCGCCAACCTTACTAGCAGTCTATGGGGAAAAGACGGCGAGCGTCCAATCAACAGTTTCTATCAGGCGCATCACGCAAAACCCCGCAGCGTTACTTTGATGTAAGTCCTTGCCCAGCCGCACGTGGGTTCGAATCTATTTGTTTTGATGGTAGTTAACATCGAAACAATGAGTTGGACTTGCAAAGACGTTCCCTTTATGCTGCGATCATCCTCTAAGGATTGTCGCTGTTGTTGTATTCGGAGACCACGGTTGTCACAGCGACAGGGCCACACCCGCCTTTCACAGGAAGCATGGAAAGTGCTTCAGTCACCTGCTCCTTGATCCGAGCAATAGTCCACATGTAACGCAGAAGATCCTGTGCTAGAGC